>QYQC01000122.1 GCA_007280315.1 Betaproteobacteria bacterium
ACTCGAAGATCACTGCGCCGAAGGCGTGGCGACAGGTCGCTATCATTGCGCGGTGAAATATGGAAGAATGGCGCAAATACCAGCTTAAGGTGAATGTATCGTGCTCGACCGTGACGGCTATCGCCCGAACGTCGGCATTGTGCTCTGTAACGCGAGGAACGAGGTATTCTGGGGCAAGCGCATCAAGGAGCATTCCTGGCAGTTTCCGCAAGGCGGAATCAAGCACGGTGAAACCCCGGAGCAGGCGATGTTCCGGGAGCTTGAAGAAGAGGTGGGCCTGAAGTCCCACCATGTCAAGATCCTTGGACGCACCAGAAACTGGCTGCGTTACGAAGTGCCGGCGCATTGGATCAGGCGTGAATGGCGCGGCAGCTACAGAGGCCAGAAGCAGATCTGGTTTCTGTTGCGTTTGACCGCGCGCGACAGCGACGTGTCGTTGCGAGCGAGCGCACATCCGGAGTTTGACGCGTGGCGCTGGCACGAATACTGGATCCCGCTGGAAACCGTCATCGAGTTCAAACGCGATGTGTACGCCCAGGCGCTGAACGAGTTGGCGCGCTTTCTCAACCGGGACTCCATCCACGTTAAGCGCGACCCCGCGCAGCGTGCTGCGCGGTGAATGGCAGTTTCCGTCGTCGCGATTCCAAGACTTGGGAGTACTAGATGAAGCGCGAATACCAGCCCCTCGTAGCACTGGCACTGCAAACCGGTGCGCAATTTCACCGCCCTGGCGAGGATCCGGCGCGCGTGAGCATGGATTCTCCTGCGCTCTCGGTAATGACCGATTTGAGACAGATTCCGGCAGCAACCATCGATCTGGAAGCGCCGCTGGATGCCGCCAACCGCTTCATGATCCGGCGCGGCGTGCGCTTGCTGCTGGTGACCGACGATGATCGGCAGGTGCTGGGATTGATCACGTCGAACGATATATCGGGCGAGAAGCCGGTGAAATTCGCGCTTGAGCGCGGGGTCAGGCATCAGGATATTCGCGTGCGCGATATTATGACCGTCGGCGAGCGACTTGAAGTGCTTCTCTACACGGATCTGGTACACGCCGAAGTCGGGCACGTCGTGGCGACACTGAAGCACGCCGGACGCCAGCACGCGCTGGTCGTCGATTTGAGCGGTGACGGCGGGGCGCAGGCATTGCGCGGGATTTTTTCAGCTTCAAAGATAGCGCGTCAGCTTGGAATGGCGATCCAAGCCCCGGAGGTGGCGCAGACTTTTGCCGAAATCGAGGCGGCTCTTGGGCGCTGACGACGACGCGCTAGGCGCAGCGGAATTGACACGATTTGTAGAACGGTATATATTCGATAGATAAGTTAGAGTTAGTCTATAACATTTCCCTTAGTCATGATTTATAATAGTTTTTCATTTTATCAATCAAATTAATGTAGGAGCGAATATGAAACTCAAAGGCTCAAAAACCGAAGATAACCTGAAAGCCGCATTTGCCGGCGAATCCCAAGCCAACCGCCGCTACCTGTATTTCGCGAGCAAGGCCGATATTGAAGGCCAAAACGACGTCGCTGCGCTGTTTCGTTCGACGGCCGAAGGCGAAACCGGGCACGCGCATGGTCACCTGGAATACCTGGAGCAGGTTGGCGATCCGGCCACCGGTCTGCCGATTGGCTCCAGCAGACAGAATCTAGCCGCTGCCGTTGCCGGCGAAACCCACGAATACACGGATATGTATCCGGGCATGGCCAAGAGTGCGCGCGACGAAGGGTTCGAGGAAATCGCCGACTGGTTCCAAACGTTGGCGAAGGCCGAACGTTCGCATGCCAACCGCTTCCAGAAGGCTCTGGACGCGCTGGCGGACTGAGTCGGTAAAGGGTGAGGGCGGCGCGAGGAGAATTCCTCCTCGCGCGATGTCGCCGATTTGTTTCGCCGACTTACGCCTTGATCCGTACCTAGCGAACCACGCTTAAAATGAGCGCGCGCGAAGGGAGCCTGGAAGCTCCCACCCGGCATCCTATCGACTGGAAATCGCCGGATTACTATGACGAAGAAAAGCTCAATGCCGAGCTCCACCGCGTCTTCGACATCTGCCATGGCTGCCGTCGTTGCGTCAGTCTGTGCACGGCTTTCCCCACGTTGTTCGACCTCGTCGACGAAGGCAAGACCGGTGAAGTAGACGGCGTCGATGCGAAAGATTTCGGCAAAGTGGTCGATCAGTGCTACCTGTGCGACCTGTGTTACATGACCAAGTGCCCGTATGTGCCGCCGCACCAGTGGAATGTCGATTTTCCGCACCTGATGCTGCGTGCCAAAGCGGTCAAGTTCAGGAAGGGTGAAGTCCGCGTTCGTGACCGGCTGCTCTCCTCCACTGATGCGATCGGCAAGCTGGCTGCGATACCCGTTGTAGCGCAGACGGTGAACGCGATGAACGGCAATCGTGCAGTACGCGCGCTGATGCACAAAGCCATCGGCGTACACCAAGAGCGCAAGCTTCCTCCATACAGCCCGTCGCGGTTCCGCAGTACCGTAGCCGCGAGCTCGACCCACGCAGTCAGAGACAGTGCACGTACACCGGGAAAGGTCGCGATCTTTTCGACCTGTTACGTCAATTACAACGAACCAGGTATCGGCCACGACCTGATAAAACTGCTTGAACACAATGAAATTCCCTACGTCATCGTCGAGAAGGAGGCCTGTTGCGGCATGCCCAAGCTGGAACTGGGCGACCTGGAAAGCGTGGCGCGATTGAAATCGGTCAACGTCCCGCCGCTTGCAGGGCTGGCGCGCGAGGGCTACGCCATCCTCACAGCAGTGCCTTCCTGTACTCTCATGTTCAAGTCGGAACTGCCGCTCCTATTCCCGCAGGACGCCGAGGTGGAGGCAGTGTCAGCGGCGATGTTCGATCCATTCGAATACCTGGTTCTGCGTCACAAGGATGGCCTGCTCAAGACCGATTTCACCCATCCTTTGGGAAAAATTTCCTACCATATTCCCTGTCATTCACGGGTGCAGAACATGGGGCAGAAAACGCGCGAAGCGCTGCAGTTGGTGCCGCAGACCACGCTAAACACGGTGGAGCGCTGCTCCGGCCACGACGGCACCTGGGGCGTGAAATCGGAGTACTACGCCAACTCGATGAAAATCGGCCGCCCGGTTTTCAAGGCCATGGCAGACGGCGATCCTGATTACATCAGTTCGGACTGCGCCATTGCCGCGCGCCACATCGAGCAGGGAATGGGCAAAACCAGAGCGAAAAGGGAGCATCCATTGACGTTGTTGCGTATTGCCTACGGGCTATAGATACATGACCTCGATGCAAAAGACCACGCATACGATCGCAAGAGACAGCCTGCTCAGCCTGGAAGCCTATGCCCGCCAGCGCAGTGACTTCCGATCCAAGGTGATGGCGCACAAGCGGGATCGCACGGTTCATCTTGGCGCGCACGTGACGCTTATCTTCGAGGATGAGTTGACCGTACGCTATCAAGTCCAGGAAATGCTGCGCATCGAGCGCACGTTCGAGGAACAGGGCATCCAGGAAGAGCTTGACGTCTACAATCCGTTGGTCCCGGACGGGCGAAATTTCAAGGCGACAATGATGATCGAGTATGCGGATGCCGAGGAGCGCAAGGGCGCCCTGGCAAGCCTCAAGGGGATCGAAGACCGGGCCTGGGTTCAAGTCGAGGGCTGCACTCGTGTCTTTGCAATCGCGGATGAAGACCTCGAACGCGCAAATGAGGAAAAGACTTCCGCCGTGCATTTCCTGCGCTTCGAACTACAAGATGAGATGGCTGCGGCGTTGAAACGCGGTGTCGCGCTGTCGATGGGCATAGATCATCAGAACTATCGCGCCGCGATCGGCGCCGTCGATGCTGGTGTGCGCGCATCGCTGGCGCAGGACCTGGACTGAGCGCGTGCGCACATGGCTCGCTCTGGCGCTGATGTTTCCGCTTGCCGTCGGGGCGCCGACCACGCGAGCCGAAGACGATACTGGTGATCGGGACCGCGGCGGCGAGATGCGCGTGGTGTTGCCACCCTTCCCCCGGCCGGAGAACTACCTGCCACTTTATGTAAGTGAAACAACGCCGTTTGCCTTCTTCATAGACGCAAAATCGATCAGCGTTGGTCCCGATCGCGCGGTGCGTTACAGCGTGATCGCGAAAAGTAACGACGGCGGACTCAATGTCAGTTTTGAAGGCATGCGCTGTAACGAGCGCCAGTACCGCATCTATGCGATCGGCCGTTCCGACCAAAGCTGGTCCGAGGTGCGCGACTCCAGCTGGGCGGCAATCCGCAGCGACGCGCGCAATGCGCAGAGGATCGTGCTCCACGGTGATTTTTTCTGCCCCGTTACCGGCGCCATCGCGACCGCCGAAGAAGGGGTGAAGGTGCTCAAGGACGGCGGCAATCCGCGGGCGGCGATCTCGAGTTACTAGGCCAAAACCGGCCTGCGTCGTGCAGCAATCTTATCTAGCCAACGCGCGAAATCGGTTGTGGCTGCGGCCGCCGCTACGCGGCTAAACCGTTGCTGCGCAACGATTAGCCTACGCCGCAATCTGGTTTTGCTATAGCAGAACCAGATTGTCTCGGTGGATCAGTTCGGGTTCATCCACGTAGCCGAGTACAGACAGGATATCGCTGCTCGGCCTGCCGAGGATGCGGCGGGCTTCGCCGGCACCGTAGTTCACCAGTCCGCGCGCGAGTTCCCTGCCTTCTGGTGAGATGCAGGCAACCACCGCGCCGCGCTCGAACGATCCTTCAATGCCCTTGACGCCTATCGGAAGCAGGCTCTTGCCATCCTTGATAAGCGCACGCATGGCGCCAGCGTCGAGCAACAGTCTACCGCTGACTTGTAAATGATCCGCCAGCCATTGCTTGCGCGCGGCGATTGGCATGGTCTGTGCAACCAGATGCGTTCCGATTGCTTCGCCCTGCGCCAGCCGCAGCAGTACGCCTGCCTCGTGCCCGGAGGCGATCACGGTGTGCGCGCCCGAACGCGCCGCGCGCTTGGCGGCAAGGACCTTGGTCAGCATGCCGCCTCTGGCGATGTGACTGCCAACCTTGCCGCACATCTGCTCCAGTTCCGGTGCGCCCGCGGTGGCATCGCGTACCAATTCGGCCGATGGGTGCGCGCGCGGATCGCGGGTATGCAAGCCCGCCTGGTCAGTGAGAATGATCAGGTAATCGGCCTCGATCAGATTGGTAACCAGTGCAGCGAGCGTGTCGTTGTCGCCGAATTTGATCTCGTCGGTGACCACGGTGTCGTTCTCGTTGATGATCGGGATGACACCCAACGCCAGCAGCGTGCGCAAAGTCGAGCGCGCGTTGAGATAGCGCTGGCGGTCGGCCAGGTCGGCGTGCGTCAACAGCACCTGCGCGGTGTGCAGGCCGTGCTCGCGAAAAGCCGTTTCATACCCCTGCACCAGGCCCATCTGACCCACCGCGGCTGCCGCCTGCAGTTCGTGCATCGCCTGCGGGCGTCGTTTCCATCCTAGCCGCTGCATGCCTTCGGCGATGGCGCCGCTGGATACGAGGACCACTTCCTTGCCGCCCGAGCGCAGTTGTGCAATCTGTGCGGCCCAGCGCGCGATCGCGGCCTTGTCCAGGCCCTGGCCCTGGTTTGTCACCAGCGAACTGCCGACCTTGATCACCAGCCGGCGCGCCGCTTGGAGCCGCGCAGTCATGTCACGCTGCCTGCTTTTCGGTGAGATGGTCCATGATGGCGAAGCATAACTCGCGACAGCCTTCGCCGGTGAGCGCGGAAATGGCGAACCACCTGCCTTTCCAGCGATAGGCCTTCAGAAAGCGCTGTAACGCCTTTTCGCGGCCGTCCTCCTGCAGCATGTCCGTTTTGTTCAGCACCAGCCAGCGCGGCTTGTCAAAAAGCGTCTGGTCGTATTTTTTCAGCTCGTTGACAATGGCGCGCGCATCCTTTACCGGATCCACGCGGTCGTCAAACGGCGCGATGTCGACCAGATGCAACAGCAGCCGCGTGCGCGCCAGATGGCGCAGAAACTGGTGGCCGAGACCCGCGCCTTCGGCCGCGCCCTCGATCAGACCGGGAATATCGGCAACGACAAAGCTCCGGTCGTCGGCCACGCGCACGACTCCCAGGTTCGGATGAAGTGTGGTGAAGGGGTAGTCCGCGACCTTCGGGCGGGCGGCAGATACGGAACGAATGAAGGTTGATTTTCCGGCATTGGGCATGCCGAGGAGCCCGACGTCGGCAAGCAACTTCAGTTCCAGGCGAAGTACGCGCGATTCGCCCGCTTCGCCCAGCGTGCACTGACGCGGCGCGCGATTGGTGCTGGTCTTGAAATGCAGATTGCCCAGACCGCCCTTTCCACCGCGCGCGATCATCGCTTTTTGCTCGTGTGCGGCAAGATCCACGATCAGTTCGCCAGTCTCGGCGTCAGTGACGACCGTCCCCACCGGCACGCGCAGCACGATGTCCTCCGCACCCTTGCCGTATTGATCCGCGCCGCGCCCGTTCTCGCCGCCCTTCGCCCGATGGATGCGCGCGTAGCGGTAATCGATAAGCGTGTTGATATTGCGGTTTGCCACCGCATGGATGCTGCCTCCGTGGCCGCCGTCGCCGCCGTCCGGCCCGCCGCGTGGAACAAACTTCTCCCGCCGGAAATGCGCAACGCCATCCCCGCCCTTGCCCGCGTGGACCTCGATCCTGGCTTCGTCGATGAATTTCATGGTCGAATTACGCCCAGACTGGCGCTACAAATAAAAAAGCCCCATCGCGCTGACAGGGCCATTGGGGTCTTAGACCCTGCGAGCCTTCCGGAATCAGGCAGGCACCACGCTAACCATCTTCTTGCTCATCGGGCCTTTTACTCCGAACAACACTTTGCCAGCGACCTTGGCATACAGGGTGTGGTCCCTGCCCATGCCGACGTTGTCGCCAGCATGCACTTTGGTGCCGCGCTGGCGAATGATGATGCTGCCGGCCGAAATCAACTGGTCGCCATAGCGCTTGACGCCCAGGCGTTTGGACTGGGAATCGCGGCCGTTTCTGGAACTGCCGCCTGCTTTCTTGTGTGCCATGTTCTGCCTTTCTGATTAAGCCGCTGTCGTTATCCGGTGATGCCGGTGATTTCGATTTCAGTGAAATTCTGACGATGGCCCTGATGTTTCTGATAATGCTTGCGCCGGCGCAGCTTGAAAATGCGCACCTTGTCGTGGCGCCCCTGCGTAAGCACTTTTGCCTGCACGGTGGCACCGGTGACCAGCGGTCTGCCCATCTTGAGATTGTCGCCATCGGCGACCAGCAGCACCTTATCAAGAACGATTTCAGACCCGATGTCTGCGGCGATCTGCTCAATTTTCAATTTTTCGCCGGCAGCTACACGGTACTGCTTGCCGCCGGTTTTTATGACCGCATACATGTGTGAGACTCCAAAAGGACCGAATTGCAATAAAACCAAGGAACCCAAGATGATACAGCAATTTAGCTTTGGCGGTCAAAGGCTTTATGCTATGCTTTCGACCCGCGCGAATCTGTTTTCCGGCGCCACCTTCAGCCCCTTTTATCTTGCCAATAGCATTCATCCAATCCCTGATCGCGGCCGACATGCGCGCCGTGGACGCCACCATCCGGCGGCGGCTTGAATCCGACGTGGCGCTGATCCGCGAGGTGGCCGAATACATCATTGCCAGCGGTGGCAAGCGCCTGCGACCGGCCATGCTGCTGCTCGCAGCAGGCGCAGCCGGTTATGGTGGACGTCATCACCATGAACTCGCGGCGGTGGTCGAATTCATTCACACCGCGACGCTGCTGCATGATGACGTAGTCGACGAGTCCGGGTTGCGCCGCGGCCGCAAGACCGCCAATGCGGCCTTCGGCAATGCGGCCAGTGTGCTGGTCGGAGATTTTCTGTATTCACGCGCGTTTCAAATGATGCTCACGGTTGACGACATGCGCGTCATGGCGGTGCTTGCGGAGGCGACGAACACGATAGCCGAAGGCGAAGTTCTGCAGCTGCTTAACGTGCACAACGCCGATACTGATGAAGTGCGCTACCTTGAGGTGGTGCGGCGCAAGACGGCCAAGCTGTTCGAGGCCGCGACCCGTCTCGGAGCCATACTCGGACGCGCCGCGCCGGAGAATGAAGAAGGATTGGCACAGTATGGAATGCACGTGGGAACAGCATTCCAACTGATCGACGACGTGCTTGATTACTCGGGCGACCTGCAGGAAACCGGCAAGAATCTGGGCGACGATCTGAACGAGGGAAAGCCGACGCTGCCGCTTATCTACGCCCTGCGCAATGGCACGCAGGCGCAGGTGCAAACCGTGCGGCACGCGATCGAGCAGGGCGGGCGCGACGACTTCGCCGCGGTGCTCGAAGCGATTACCGATACGGGGGCGTTGGACTATGCGCGTGCGCAGGCGGCGAGCGAAGCGAAGCTGGCGTGTACGGCGATAGAACAATTGCCACATTCAAAATACCGCGACAGTTTGCTACAATTGGCGGACTTCGCGGTCAATCGCACGCACTGACCGCTTTTAGGGGTTCGCCCCTTTCCGTGACACCTCGGGGTGTAGCTCAGCCTGGTAGAGTACTGCGTTCGGGACGCAGGAGTCGGAGGTTCAAATCCTCTCACCCCGACCAAA
>QYQC01000019.1 GCA_007280315.1 Betaproteobacteria bacterium
GAACGCCACGAGGTGATCGTGCACGTTGATGACTTCGAATACGCAGGGCAGCGCTACAAGTCACTTTCGCGTATTGCCATGATCATCACTGGCACCAACCGCAACGGCTGGACCTTCTTTGGCCTGTCTGCCGGAAGGAGCCTCTGATGGCCACGACCGCCAAAGTTCTATGCGCGGTCTATACGCGCAAATCCACCGAAGAGGGCCTGGACCAAGACTTCAACTCGCTCGATGCCCAACACGAGGCCTGCGCCAATTACATCGCCAGCCAAAAGTCTGGGGGCTGGGTGATGCTCAAGGACCGCTACGACGACGGCGGCTTTTCCGGCGGCACACTCGAGCGACCGGCCGTCAAGCGCCTGCTCGACGATGTGCGCCGCGGGCTGGTGAACACCATCGTGGTCTACAAGATCGACCGCCTTTCACGGTCGCTAGCCGATTTCGTCAAGTTGGTCGAACTGTTCGATCAATACAAGGTGACATTTGTGTCGGTCACCCAGTCATTCAACACGACCACCTCCATGGGGCGGCTGACACTCAACATTCTGCTGTCATTTGCGCAGTTCGAGCGCGAACTGGGCGGCGAGCGGGTGCGCGATAAAATCGCCGCCTCGCGCAAGCGCGGCATCTGGATGGGAGGCATGCCTGCGCTGGGCTACGACGTGGTTGAGCGCAAGCTGGTGGCCAATCCGCAGGAGGCGGCCCTCGTCCAAGAGATGTTCAGCCGCTTCGCCGCCACACCATCCATGTCCACCATCGTCAAAGACCTGCGCAAGCGCGGCGTGACCTCTAAGTCATGGACCACCGCCAAGGGCGTCGAACGCCAAGGCAAGCTGATCACCAAGGGCGCGGTCTACAAGATTTTCAGCAATCCGGTCTACATTGGCATCGCTGCCTACAAGGGGCAACACTACCCCGGCGAGCACGTGGGTATTATCGACCGGGCGCTGTGGGACACGGTGCAGACGCATCTCAAAGACGGCACCCCCATGAACAAGGCCAGACTCGCTGGGCGGGGCGGCGCGCCGTCACTCCTTCGCGGACTGCTGTTTTCAGAGCAAGGGCGCGCCTTTACGCCCGGCTGGACCCGCAAGAAGAACAAGACCTACCGCTACTACATTAACACCGACTCGATTAAGATCGGCAAGGAAAGCTGTGATGTTCGGCGCATCCCGGCGGGCGAGATCGAACTCGTTGTGGTGGAAAAGATGCGCGGCATCCTGCGCTCACCCGAAGTGCTGGCGCACGCGGTGCGCGAGGTCGGTAGCCAGCGGCCCAAGGTTGAGGAGGCGCATGCCGTTGGCACCCTGCAGTCGATCGATGCGGTTTGGGAGGAACTGTTTCCGGCCGAGCAGGCCAAGGTCCTGCACGCTCTGGTCGAGCGCATCACGGTGCGCCGCGACGGCATCACTATCCAGTGGCACGAACAGGGCCTGAACAAACTGCTGCGCGACACACTGGCGCCCGAACAAGCTCTGGAGGCTGCATGAGCGCCGCCGCCCGCGCCGGCCTCACCACCGAAATCCCTATGACGTTTCGCCGGCGTGCCGGCAAGGCCGTCATCGTGCTGCCCAATGGGGAGCGTGCCATCGAGCGCCGCGAGGCGCTCATTGACAACACCATGGTCAAACTCATCGCGCGCGGCCACCGCTGGCATCGCAAACTGTTCGACGGCACCCACGCCTCGATCGAGGACCTGGCCAAGTCCGAGAACATCAGTCCGTCGTTTGTGAGCCGCATCCTGCGCTTGGCCTACCTGTCGCCGGCCCTTGTGGAGGCCATCCTGGACGGGAAGCACCCAGCGCACCTGACCATGAAAGACCTGATGGAGCCCTTTCCGATGGAGTGGGAGCGGCAGCGGGAGCACTTTTTCGGCCGCGGTAGCGCAGTTCAAGACGGCTGAACCGGGGTTTGGCGTCCTGCCAACCTCCGAACGAGGCATGCGCAAATCTGCGCAGCCTATTTTAACGAACGTCAATCGGTTATCCTGCTGATTCTGGTGGGAATCAGTACTGTGGGGTGCGAATACCAGCTTTAATCTCCAGCCTGTATTCTGACGCCGACAAGCACGCCATTTAAACCTAACCATGCGCACGTTCATTCAATTATCGGATGCGAAAGCCGCGGCTCAGTACCGCTCTATGACATTTCCGGCCTTTCAAGGGCTGCTCAATTTTAATTCTGCCGACGTTGCTCCACTGGCCGTCGGCACCTTGCAGAATGAAGCGCCTGCCGGCCTCGCGTTACTTGTTACGAGCCCAAATACCGGCGAAGCGGAGCTACTTTCAATCTTTGTTGCGCCTCGATTGCGTCGCAACGGCATTGCGCTTGAACTGATGCAAAGAACTCTGGCGTATTGCAAAACGCAAAACATCCAAAAGATTTCCGCAAGCTACATGAGCGGCCAGGATTCCACTCAAACGTTAGAAAATATTTTCAATAAAACCGGCTGGACGGCACCTCAAACACGAATGCTGGTGGTGCGTTGCTCGCTTGATTCCATCAAGTCTGCGCCATGGCTCAATCGTTACGCACTGCCAAAGGGTTACGAGGTGCTGCCTTGGGCGCAGGTAACGACTGCCGAGCGCGAGGCACTGCGTGTATCCAATTTGGAAAAGCCATGGATTGCGCCCGATTTAGTGCCTTTCGATTTTGAAGAAAATTACGAGCCTGTCACCAGCGTTGCATTGAGAGTCAATGGAGCCATTGTTGGCTGGTGCCTTACGCACGCTGTTGAGGGAATGCTGCGTTTCACCTGCGCCTTTGTCAGAAAGGATCTGCAACGACTGGGCAGGCTTCTTTTGCTTTGGGATGAGGTGGTTGCGCGAATGCCGCATGCAGGCTGTACTGTGGGCATGTGGACCATACGCTTATCGAGCAAGAGCATGGTTGATTTTGCAAGAAAACATATGCAACCCTATTCGATATATTTTGGTGAAACACGCGGCGTCACCATACAGATGGCCTTCCCTGAAGGGATAGCCGGACAATGAATCAGTCGACCTATCCGCTGCAAATCTCATAAAACACCATCTCGGCATTCTGCGGCAACCCGCGCCTAGGCAATCTGACGCGTCGCCAGGTCCTGGAACAGGCCAGGCACTGCAATCAACTCTTTATAGTTGCCATCCTGCACGATACGGCCGTCTTGCAGAACGAGGATCCTGTCTGCTTTGATTACCGTTGACAACCGGTGCGCGATGACAATACGCGTGGCCTTCATTTTATCCAGACTTGCGGTCACGATCGCCTGGGTGTGGTTATCAAGCGCGCTGGTGGCCTCGTCAAAGAACAGAATACGCGGGCGGTGAACAATCGCGCGCGCGATCATGATGCGTTGGCGCTGCCCCCCTGAGAACGTACTGGCGCCATCACTGATCACGGTATACATACCCATCGGCATCTTCTTGATGTCCTCATCAAGACCGACCATGCGCGCGGCCTCCCACGCATCCTCTAGCGTGAGGTTTGCCGCACCGACGATGTTGTTGAAAATGTCCGCGGGCATCAGCTGGCCACTTTGCAGGACCACGCCAAACTGGCGCCTCAACGAGTTGAGGTCCAGATCCACGATATCCTGCTTATCATAGTAAATAGTCCCGGAAGTCGCTTTCTCGAAACCCAGCAACAATCGCAACAAGGTTGACTTGCCCGAGCCTGACGGCCCCACCAACGCGATGTATTCCCCGGGATGCGCCGTGAATGAGACATCTTTCAGTATCTGCGCACCCTCGCCGTATTGAAATCCAAGCTTGGCGACTTCAATGCGCCCCTGTATTACCCCGGGATGCACTTTCGATTCACTGACTTCCGGCGGTGCATGCAAAATCGGCTTTGCACGCTCATAGACGGGAATCAGATTGAGCAGGCCAAGGCCGGTTTCAATTAAACTGATCATGCCGCCAAAAAACGCCCCGAAAGCGGCATTGAAAGCAATGAATTGGCCGACCGACATGCGTGTTGCCTCGTCCTTGAACAGGAACATGCCAACGACTGCAAAGAATGAAGCCGTGATAATAAGGGGATACCCGGCGAAGAAGGTGTGCTCGATATTAGCGAGATGCTGGGCTTTGAACGAGATGCTACGAAAGTTGGAATACTCTTGTGCCCAGCGCGAGAAAACGCGTCCCTCGGCCGAGGCAACCCTGATCTTGGTAATGCCGTGCAGGTACTGGAAAGTGGCGCCGGACAACTTGCCCGTCACCTCGGCCAACTGACGTTCATAACGCAACTTCAGAAAGCCAATTACCCCTGTCAGCATAAGGGCGCCCAATGCCATCACTGTTGCCACGCCTGCTAGTTTGACAGAGTAATAAAAGAGCACGAAGAAATTGAACACCGAAAAAACACCCGCTAAGAGAGTGTGCACTGTCGCCCCAGACAGAGCGTTGCGAATGGTGTTAATGCCGTTAATCCGCATCGCCAGATCACCTGTAGTGTACAGGCGGAAAAAAGGGACTGGTAATTTCAGCACACGGTCCCAGACAGCTGACTGCACCGCCCCGTCCATTTTGCTCTCAATGCGCAGCATGGCGATGGAGGTGGTAATCCCAAACATGGTGGATGCCACCGCGGCTGCAAATAGTGCACCCACCATTTGCCAAATAGCGGGTACATCAGCCGACGGGATAAGACTGTCAATCAACTTGCCGGTAGCAATCGGGGTCATCATCCCCAACAAGCCCGCAAGCATGCTCAGGCCGAGAACCCAATAGATGTCGCGCCAAAGTCCATGCACCCCGAATATCAGTAAATCCAGGGCGTTCATTGCCTTGCCGGGAAATGGTCGATAGAATGCGTAGCCAAAAGCACCGAGAGTTTTCGCAACCTCTTGATCAAGTGCCTGCCTTTGGCCACTGATTGGGTTAAAGAGTTCGTAGCGTTTGTTTGCCACGGGCATTAGCGCCACCCATTGCTTGCTCTCGCCAATTGTCGCCAGTAAAGGACCGTTATCTGTCGTCCACCACTCTTCTTTCAGGGCGACCTGGCGGTAGCGTATTTCCGAGGTGTCGCATATTGTTTCCACGGGGTTACGCTCAAGCGCTTCAGTCTCTGCGGCAGGCGGGAGCTTGAATACAATCCCCTGCCGGTCGCCGATGGCCTTGAGCGCCTCCAGCAATTGGGTTCCATTTTTTGCCGCAGGACCATCATCTATTCGCTGCTGAACTATACCCATCAGGCGTGCCATCGCCTCCCGGGTCTGGACTAACGAGTCGCCCTCCATTGCCTGAAGACGGACATTCTGCGCATTGGCAGCCTCATCCCTGACTAGCAGCGCGTAGCGAAGCACAAACCGCAGGTGCAGTTGCATCGCCTGCCAAATTGCGCCATCTGCAGTCAGTGTCAGCGGATCGAGCACATCGACCAGAGATTTTCTCTCTACACTTAGAAAATTATCGCGGGTTAGCGGGAATGGACCCGAATCGCCATCTACCGCAAACGCCTCATGCCCGCTCCACAGCACTTTGCCTTCGCGCACGCGGGCCCATACGATGGGCTCACCTGGAGACAGTATTTCTTGCGGCTCCGCCTCAACCGAAGCACCCGATTGAAGTGATCGATACTGCTTGGGAAGCATTGGATTGATGGTGCCGAACGCGCTCGCGGAAACCCAGTCACGGATCAACCCCAGCGCCTCCGATGCCAACTCGGGAGTCAGGAACGTGCGTGCAAACTCATCGGTGGCAAGTTTTGAAAACGTGGTACCGGGAAGCCGTACTGCGACGACCCCCCATCCTTCAGGCAGGTGAGAAAAATCCAGGCCGAGGACCAGTTGCCCCTTGACCACGCGATACACATGATGGCGCGCGCCCACCGGGTCACCCTGCGCATCTCGCCCTTGTAGAAATATATCCAGGCCGCCGGATTTGACCAGGTATATCGTGTGCGGGTCGTCGATCCAGAACAGCTTTGGAGCCGGTGTTGCCGGGTTAATGGACTCAATCAGGTCGTAGACAGTTTGCATGGGTTAGTGCTGCGCGATCAAGCGACTGTAAAAACCACCGTCAATCTGCATAAGACTGTCGTGGGTGCCCCGTTCTACTATGTGCCCATAGGACAAAACCACAATCTCATCGGCATCGCGAATAGTGGACAAGCGGTGAGCGATGATGATGCAGGCGCAACCGCGGCGACGCAGATTTTCGTCAATTTGCTGCTCTGTGGCAGGATCAAGCGCACTGGTCCCCTCATCCATGACGAGGATGCGTGGATTGGTAGCCAGAGCACGGGCAATCTCGAGTCTCTGGCGCTGTCCGCCGCTCATGTTGACGCCGTCCTCCGCGAGCTTGCTGTCATAGCCCCCGGGGCGCGACATAATAACGTCGTGGATGCAGGCATCCTTGGCTGCTTGCATAATGTCCTGATCCGATACGCTTTTATCCCACATGCTGAGGTTGTCCCGGATACTGCCCTCGAACAGCACGATATCCTGATCAACGAGAGCCACTGAATTAAAGAACTCGTATCGTCCGAAGGCCTCGCGAGGCTGGTCATCAAATTTGATGCTGCCACCCCAAGGCTCGTACAGGCCCATGACCAAGCGCGAGATAGTTGATTTGCCGCAGCCAGACGGGCCGACGATTGCGACACGTTCGCCCGGATTAAGCACCAGATTGAAGTTTTCAACCAACGCTGAACCGGCAGGGTTGTAGCCAAACGATATATTGTTTAGTTCAACCTTACCTGCCAATTTGGCAGCGACCCGTCCGCCCTGCGCCTGCGGCAGAGGTCCGCGATTGAGCCAAGGGTCCTCCCGATATTGCATCACGTCATCGAGGCGATTCATGTCGCCTTGGACCTCGAGCATCTTCTTGCCCAACCCCACCAACCTCTGCACAGGCCCTGTGAAACTGGCTGCCAGACTCTGGAACGCCACCAACATGCCGATTGACAAATGTCCGTCAATCACACGCATCCCCCCGACCCCCAGGATCAGCAGGCTGTTTAACACGGTCAAAAGTGCCGGCACTGAACCCATGATCAACCCCACCCGTGCCATCGCCTGCTCGGAGTTGACGTATTTAGCCTCGTAGCCAGCCCATTTAGAGAAAAAACTCGACTCCCCGCCACTGGATTTGACGGTCTCCATCACTTGCAGACCACTCATCGTCGCGCCATAAACCTTGCCACCGTCGATCGCGAGCTTCTGACTCGCTTCCTTGGTCTTTTGCGCGACCTGTTGCATCACAAAAACATTGATACTCACAACAACGATACTGATCAATGTCAGCCATACGTCATAGAACAACATCAATGCCGCAAAAAATACAGCCTGAATTACAGCCAGAAATGCGTGCGCAAGGTCGCCCGAGAGCATCCCTGCCACCTTGTCGTTGATCCTCACGCGCGAACTAATTTCGCCGGGGGAGCGTTGGGTGTAGAACTCTACGGGCAGGCGCAGCACGTGCCAGAAGAACTTGCTCGCCGAAGCCAACGCAATCTGCGTGCGGACCCGCAGCAAGTAGTAGCTTTCAAGCCACGTAAGCGCAACGCGAAGCAACGCGGTGATGACAATTCCCAGGAGCAATGGCTTGAGCCAACTCTCCATTCCGGAGATCAGGAGTTTGTCGATAAATACGCTGGTGAACACCGGAACAACCAACCCGGGCAACACCAGCGCCACGCCAACGAGCACCACGTAAGCTATAGCTTCATTCAGTCCGACAAAGCGACGTTTTAGGGCGGCAAGAACGCTTTGCGGTTGCCCACCTTTCTTAAATTCCGCTCCTGCTTCAAATGTCAGCACCACCCCGGTGAAAGACAGGTCAAACTCCTCATCGGACACAACCCGCGGTCCCGCTGCGGGGTCATTCAGGAAAAC
Source organism: Betaproteobacteria bacterium (assembly GCA_007280315.1). Lineage (GTDB taxonomy): Bacteria > Pseudomonadota > Gammaproteobacteria > Burkholderiales > SG8-39 > 2-12-FULL-64-23. The sequence goes on from QYQC01000019.1 coordinate 7,823, forward strand.
TTTACCGTTGCCGAAACCCTCGACCACTAAAAAGTGATTGAAGTTCCAAAACACAATCATCGGCAGGCTCATGGTGCGCAGATTCTCGGGCTCTTTGTTAAAGCCCTTGCTGGTCAAGCCATAGCTACGCGCCGCCTTCAACACGTTGGATGCTTTGCTTCCATCGCGGGAAACACCACACTTGACCCGCAACTCCTCCAGCGGCACCCATCTGCCGTGGTACCCGAGAATCATTGCCAACGACGCTGCACCACATTCGACCGCCTCCATCTGCATGATGGTGGGCGTCTTGTGTCTCTTCGAATTGGCAATCTGATTCGGTTTTTGGGTCTGCTCAGGCATCATTGGGTTTCAGAAGGAGGAAACACTGAATCTGACTCAGATTAGTCCAAAGGTGTTCTTGAAAATTGGAATCACCAAGCTCAAGGGACGCTGGCGCCTGATCGTGATCTCAGCATTACAAATCGTTCCGCTGGCGATCGTAATGGCAGGCCCTTTCGCCGAGGACCATTGGTAACCACTAGGCGAATCTGCTGTTCTAAGCGTTGCGCGGATTTCGGTAGGTGGCGTTTGACCCGACAAGTCCCTGACCAAACCTTCGTTTTGCATCAACATCATCATGCTTCCCGGGGTGGCAGGGTAATCAGAGACCTGACGAATATTCGCCCGAATAAACCCGTGTTCTTCCCGCTTGACCGTGCTGGGAACAATTTGCGCTTCCATTTTTGGCAAGATCTTTCTGCCTTCGCCCACGGGAACGTAAATGATCGCCTCCAGACCAGCGTTGCTAAGGTCTTCACGCTCGATGGTGATCACCGGTGCGCCCTGTCCAACCAGCATGCCATTTCCGGCCTTGATCTCGGTCACCCTTCCGCTAAACCGGCTGATCACCGAGGCCGCCAGCTTTTTCATTTCAACCAAACTATCGAGTTGACGCCGTGCCTCATTTAGCTGCATCTCAATATTGGCAATCTCGCCTCGGCCCTGCTTGTCACGTTCTAAGCTCGTCAGTTTGAGCTGCTCAATCTGATTCTTCAGGTTCTCGGCCTCAAGATTTGCGCTCACCTCATCTTGCCGCGCATTCGCCGCCTCCTGCCGAACCGCCAATACAGACTGATTAGTTACCAATCCCTGCTTATACAACTCCTCCTGCACCGTTATCCGCTCACGGGCCAAGCGCGCCCGCTCCTGCGCATACTTCGCCCGCTCGCGCGTCGCCGCAATCTGGCTCTCGAATACCTGCTTTTGTTGCCCCACGGTTTGTTGCGTCAATGCCACGCCCTGCGAGGCAAAAGAGTTCACGACCTTTTTCTGGGCTTCGAGCTCATACACGCGCGACTCGGCCTTTTGAATACGATCGACAAGGTCAGGCTGCGCAATACGCGCAATTTCACTGCCTTTTTCTACCCTATCTCCTACTTTGACCATGAAGTCCGTGATGCGCCCGGCTGATTCGCTAGATACATCGGCAAGACCAATAGCGTTGATGAGGACACATTTTGTCGCAAGAATCTTGTCCGGTAGCGAGCCGAACCAGCCCCAAACCGCGCCCCCCAGAATCAGCATAAGCAGGGGCGCCAGCGCAAGCCATGCCTTTGGCGTTATCACACGCATGAGCGTGTCGAGCTGCTCGGGCGAAGACAGCCGATCCAAAGCCACTTTGCGAAATAATTTTGACTTAGGATCAGATTCGCTCATCTTGCAAACTCCATAGTTAAGCGGGTCGTGCGCGGTTGTAATATGCGCAAACTTGGGCTTGAAGAAAACCACAATGCGTATTCGATCGACTCATCTGTGACCTTAACGGGTGACACTTGCAGTAGGCGTGAGCAACTCAGCAATACGTGCAGTGTAAGAGTCTCCCTCGCGAGAAAGCAGTATGCCGGCTTCGAATCGAAACTGAGCGATGGCACTGGCATAGGCTTGGCGGGCCTGCACCGCTGAGAGCAGTGAGTTGTTGTAACGATCCTCGACGTTGAGAATGTCGATCAGTGTGGACAGGCCCAAACGCTTTTTAGTGCGCTCGTTTGCCAATCCAACGGCGTACGTTTTGACTGCGGCATCGGCTTCCTTCAATTGCTCCACTGCACGCACTATGGCGTAGGCTGAAGTCTCAATGCTGCCGCTGATCGCGTGCCCCAACTCATTGATCCTGATGCGTTGCGCCTCCACCAGTGCTGCCTGCTGGCGGATCAATCCACGAGCCACATTATTTCCAAGCGGCATTTGAAAGATTAAGTTTGCACTATAACCCTGCCCAAAATTCTGCCCAAATCCGGGGCCAAATGCCGCAGGTGATTTCCCTTCAGCCAAACCACTTTGTGTCACCCCCAACACCAGATCGAGTTGCGGAAGTTCATTTTTGCGTGCCGCGTCAAAAATGATTTGCGCTGCCTCCTGTCTTTGGCGCAGCGTCACCAGGTCACTACGCATTTCAAGGGCTCGTGTAATAATCGCCCCTCTACGCGCTACAAAATCAGTTGTTACGCCGCTATATTCTGGAAATCCATCCACCAATTCACCGATCGCCATAGTGGCCTCAGCACTAAACCCCAGGGTGCGCCCAAGGGTGCGACGCGACTCCAGTAGCGCCTGTTCCGCGGCAATCCTCGCGCCCCGCCTGTCATTCTGGCTCGCCAGCCCGAGGTTAATTTCAGCTTGGGGCAATTCATCAGCAGCAATCAATTTACGCAATTCATCCAGCGACTCCTCACCGCGTCTCTCACTGTTGCGTGCAATCGTTAATCTCTGCGTTTTTGCCAAGTAGTCCCAATACGCAAGCGCGCTGCTTAAAACAATATTTGAGGCCGCGAATTCCAGATCGCCACGAGCAGCTAAAGCTTCTAATTCAGCAGCGCGAAGCGGTGCCACAGTGACACCTCCAGAATTGCGCAGCATTGGAACGCGCAGCTGAAAAGTCAGTGCGCCAATACTTTGTCTGGGTGTGGACGAGGCAGGAAAGATATTAGACATGCTGGTGGTATGGGTAGCCACCAGATTTGCTTGCAAGCCATTCGCAAATAGCTGCGTAGCCCCAGCTTGGGTAGTCGTCGTGTCGGAAAGGTTGTAACGTAAATCAAAACCATTCTGCAACAGGGTATTGCGGTCCGACTGTTTTAACGGATCATTGGCGCGCGTAGCGCCGCCTTGCGCATTCAAATTAAAGTCAAAGATTCCGCGAGCAGTTTGCGCCGCCCCCTGCGCTACATCCTCTTGTGTACGTGCCAATAAAACACTTGAATTGCCCGACAATGCAGCTGACATGGCTGCTGCAAAACTCAAGCCTGGGCGAACATCCTGCAGTCGCTGCGCTTGCGCCGTCTGAGTGAATGCCACCAGCAGTACAAACGCACTGAAAGAATGGGTATTTGTAAGGACACCTCTCAGCGTCGTGAAGTTGAGCGTCAAGATCAATTTATCCCATCAACTTCTTCAGCAGCCGCTCGAATCGAGCGCCGGCCAGGTGAACGTTATCCAGGACATTTTCGTCAAGTTCATCCTTGTCAGTGGGGGCCTCGTCACTCGGATCCCCATAACCCATACGTCCCACCGTGGATCTCATCCTATCTGACAGGAATATCGCTATCGCCCGGTAAAAACGCGAACTAAAGCCGGTGTCCAGATCAAGCTTTGACTGCAGCACCGCCTTATCCAGCGCAAGAACCACCGCATCCCGCAATACCACCACAGATGCCGAAGGCGGGCGCGAATCCACGAGCGACATTTCACCAAGTATTTCACCTGAAGACACTTTTGCCAGTTCAAACCCTTTGTTGGTTTGGACTGATAACTCGCCGTCCAAAACTATATACACTTGGCTCAGGCTCACACCAAACGTGATTAATTGCGTGTCCTTCTCCACTTTAATTCGCTGACCGGCACGAGCCAGCCAATCAACATCGGAATCAGACAATTGGCCGAGTATGTATAAGACTTTACGCAAAGGATTACCTCCCAAAGTTCTGCAGTCTGTCGGCGGCTTTTAAGTCCCGTTAATTTACAACTTAACGAGTCGAATCAGAGTTTGACAACGATAACTATACCCCCCCCCCGCAAACCGATGCAAATTCTTTCACTTTCGCTCACGCCACGCCTACAGCGCCGGCGGATCTGCCGCATTGCGGAACAGGGTCACACGGTTGTTTGTGGCCATTATCGACAAGCTCTCAAATCACTCGGGCACAGCCGTTGTGCAGCCTATTCAGGATTCACTGGTACCTGATCCGACCGACGCTGCCCACCGACATGCCACGCCTGATGCTCTGGCTCAACTGGTATAGCGTCATGGTGCTTATCGGGTTGCTGCGCCGGCGGGGCCATTTCTGGGAACAACGCTACCACGCCGCCGCTGTGCCGGACAAGGACACCGACCACGCCCTGCGCGTGTTGCGCTACATCCACGCCAATCCGCGCGCGGCGCACATGACCGAGGGCTACGAATATGCTTACAGCAATTACCGCAGCTATGTCCGTCCCGCCGAGGACGGTCGGGGCGCATGGCACCCGGCCTATCTGCGCCTGGGTCCGACACTGGATCACTGCGCCCGGCGCTTCGCTCAGTTCTGCCGCCGTCATCAATTTACCGCAAAGAAAGCCTCCCGTTCGCGCTGGGGCGCCTGGCAACTGTGGCGTGAGGTCAGCGTCAAGCCCACAACATCAGCGGGTAAAGCGCAAGCGGACTTGTTCGGGGCCAGCGGTGCCAGGTATCACGGGGGGGCCAAACCCCGGGAACGGATGCCGGTGGCGATCCTGCGACC
>QYQC01000047.1 GCA_007280315.1 Betaproteobacteria bacterium
ATATGCAGCGCGAATATGCCGAGGTCCATGCCCGGCCCCATCTGCGTCGACAGCGGCGCGTAGATGGTCCACCCGGCCGCAGGGGCGCCGCCCGGAACGAAAAATGAAATCACCAGGAGTGATGCCGCCACCGGCAGCAGCCAGAAGCTCCAGTTGTTCATTCGCGCGAACGCCATGTCGGGCGCGCCTATCATCATTGGTATCTGCCAGTTGGCAAAGCCGACGAAGGCCGGCATGATCGCGCCGAACACCATGATCAGCCCGTGCATGGTAGTGAGCTGGTTAAAGAACTCGGGATTGACGATCTGGATGCCCGGCTGAAACAGTTCGGCGCGCAGGGTCAACGCAAGCACGCCGCCGACGAACAGCATGGTCAGGGAGAACCACAGATACAGGGTGCCGATGTCCTTGTGGTTGGTCGTGGTCACCCAGCGCATCAGTCCGGTCGGTTGATGCGCATGGCCGCCGTGATCTGAAGAACCGAAGCCGTGGGTATCGCTTACTGCACTCATGCGTTGCTCCTGAAATGCGATCGATTAGAGCGTGTTACGTAACGACGGGATATCTCTCCCCTCGTGCTCCCCTAAATTGGGCGCCTAACGTAGGTTAGGCGCACTTACTTGCGTGCCGCTTTGACTTCAGCGGGCTGCACTGCCTCGTCGGTCTTGTTGCCCCAGGCGTTGCGCTCATAGGTGATGACCGCAGCAATATCGGTGTCCGAAAGCTGCTTGGCGAACGCCGACATGGCGCTGCCGGTTTTGCCATCGAGCACCATTCGGATGTGCGCAGTCCTGTCGCCGGTCGCCACCTTGGAGCCGTCCAGCGCCGGAAACGCCGGCGGCATGCCTTTGCCGCTCGCCTGGTGACAGGCGGCGCAGTTTGCGCCGTATATCTTCTCTCCCTGCGCCTGCAGCTCGACCAGGGTCCGCTGCTTTGCCGGATCTTCTACGCTGGCGGCCGCCTTGGCTTTCTGAACGGCGACCCACTGGGTGTATTTTTCCTGCGACACCACCTCGACCACGATGGGCATGAAGCCGTGGTCCTTGCCGCACAGTTCGGCGCACTGGCCGCGATAGGTGCCTTCCTTGTCGGCCTTGAACCAGGTGTCGCGCACGAATCCCGGAATGGCGTCCTGCTTGATGCCGAACGCCGGCACCCAGAACGAATGGATCACGTCATTGGCAGTGGTAATCACGCGCACCTTCTTCCCCACCGGCACCACCAGCGGGTTGTCCACCTCCAGCAGATAATTCTCGCCCTTGGGTGTCTTGTTGTGGATTTGTTCCTGCGGTGTCGACAGGGCCGACAGGAATGCGATGCCCTCGCCCTCGCCCTTGATGTAGTCGTAACCCCATTTCCACTGGTAGCCGGTGGCCTTGATCGTAATGTCGGGATTGGCCGTATCCTTGAACTCGATCAGGGTCTTCGTCGCGGGCCAGGCCATGCCGACGAGAATCAGGAACGGAATCGCAGTCCAGATAATTTCCACCGTCGTGTTCTCGTGGAACTGCTCGGCCTTGTGGCCGACGGATTTTCGATGCGCATAGATCGAGTAAAACATCACGCCGAAGACGATGCAGAAAATTACCAGAATGACGTACATCATCAGCATGTGCAGGTCGTAAATTTCGCTCGCGATCCGGGTTACCGGCGACTGAAAATTGAGCTGGTAGGCGGCGGACGCCAGCCCCGCGTAGAGCGCCAGCAGCAGGCCTGCGGTTAGTCGTCCCAACGTGCTATTCATGATTTCCTCGTCACTTCAATGGCCCGGCAGCTAAAGTTCCGGCATCCGGGTTTCAGTGCCCATCCGCACCCGACGCAGGACACTGGTTCCACCCGGAAGCTTTCATTTATTCTCGCCGCGATCCGCTGCTCGCCCGCGTTACGCGCGGCATTCGCCGCGCACTTGGAAGGGGTGCCGCTGAAGAACGCGGTGAACGGAAACGCCTGGCCAAAAAAAGGGGGCTAAGCTATCACACGCAGCTGAGTGAATCAAGCTTATCAGTGATTGCCGCAGATGATCGGGCAATAAGAAAAATAGAATCGAATTCCTGATCAATTCCCATTAGCACGCCGCGGCTGCATCGCAACCACCGCATGTCCATCAGCGCTCAGGCGCGAACGCGGTTTCCACGCGTGACCGTAAATGATCTCGAAGCTGGCGGGCAGTTTTCCATCGACGCGCGTCTTCGCATAGGCCTTGCGCATGGCGCTGAATACGCCTTTGCCGGTGAGCCCGCGTCGGCGCGAAGCAAGTACGTTCATCTGACCGCTGGCGCGCAGATCCGCCATCAACGCGTCCGCATCCGTATAGGTCAACGTAATGAGCTCCATGTCCATTACCGGATCGGAAAAGCCGCATGCCGCGAGCATGTCTCCCAAGTCGTGCATGTCAAGAAAGTCGTGCACGTGTGCCGCGGCTTCATGCGCTGCGAACGCACGCTTGAGTTCCTTCAGCGTGTCCGGGCCGTAGCAACTGAACTGCAGCAGCCCCCCCACCCTCAGTATCCGGTGCAACTCTTTCAATGCCGGCAGCGGATCGCCGGCGTAGTGCAGCGCCAGGTTGGACCAGACCAGATCTACATTCGCCACGGGCAACGGCGCGCACGCGAAATCGGCGCACAGGTAATCGACACGATCAGGTCTGAGTACGCGCTCGATCCAGGCGCGCCGGCCGCACCCGGCCTCGAGCATCGGCAGCGCGAAATCAAGCCCCACCACCTGCGCTTGCGGGTAGGCCTCGGCCAGTTGTCGGGCGCCATGTCCATCGCCGCATCCCACATCGAGAATGCGCTTCGGCGCAAGCTTGATGTACTGCAGGCGCTCGCGCATGCGCGCCTCCACTTCGCGCGCCAGTACCGCGGCTTCGGCGTATCCGGCGGCCGCCTGCCCGAAGGCGCGGCGCGCCGCGCGGCGATCGATCGATGCTGCGCTCAGCGCAGGCCCCCGGACGCGGCTGCGGCTGCAGGGCGTTTCGCCCGCGTCACGTGCGCAGCGCCGACTCCAGCGCCAGCCCGATCGCAAGCAGGCGCCGGTCCTCGCCGTGCTGCCCGACGAGGCTCAAACCGACCGGAGCCTCCCCCGGCTGCTGGCAGGGTATGGACAGCGCGCAGCCGTCGAGGAAATTCACCACGCTGGGATTTCGCACCATGGCGAGATTGGTGCTCGCGTAGAGTTGATCGTCCGTCTCCAGCGGCGCGATGGCGGGCGCGACCATGATGACCGTCGGCATCAGGAGGGCATCGTAGGGCGCGGCAAGTCGCGCACTTTCGGCGATCATGGCGGCGCGCTCATTCAGCACGTCGATATAGTCGGCCGCGCTCATATCAGCGCCGCGCAAAGTGCGCGAGGCGACGCGCGGATCGTACTCGGCCTGGCGCCGCGCGATCAGTTCTCGGTGCAGCGCATACGCCTCGGCCACTACCAAACCGCCTTTCCGATTGATTTGCGGCAATCGACGCAGGGCTTCGAAACGCAGGTCGCTCACCAACGCTCCGGCCTGCGACAAGCGCTCGAGCGCCTTGCCGAAGGCCTGCGCCACAGCGCTATCGAGCCCGTCCAGAACATAGTCCTGCAACACGCCCAGGCGCAGACCCTTGAGCCGCAGCGCCAGCGGCACCTGCGGCGCTACGCCGGCAAGAATGCTGTCGGCCAGAGCGCAGCAGGCCACGCTGCGCGCAATCGGTCCGATCGAATCCAGTGTGGTCGAGAGCGCGTACGTTCCGTCCTTGGCGACGCGACTGGCACTGGGCTTGAATCCGCTCAGTCCGCAAAGCGCAGCGGGGGTGCGCACTGAACCGCCGGTGTCGGTGCCCAGGCCCATCGCCGCCATGCCGTCTGAAACCGATACCGCCGCCCCTGATGACGAGCCTCCGGGAATTCGGCCGGTAGTCCGGTCCCAGGGGTTCTTCGGCGTACCGTAATGCGGATTGAGCCCCAGTCCGGAGAACGCGAATTCGACCATGTTGGTGCGGCCGATGATGACTGCGCCCGCCTGGCGCAGCCGCCGCACCACGATTGCGTCGGCCTTGGCCGGCGCAGAATCAGAAAGCAACTTCGACCCGGCCCGGGTGATGTCGCCGGCAACGTCGAACAGGTCCTTGATCGACACCGGTATACCGGCCAGCGGCGAGGGCACGATACCGTGTGCGCGCAACGCATCGCTCGCCCTGGCTTCGGCCAACGCCGCATCGCCATAGGTCCGCAGGAACACGCGCGCCCCTTCGCCCGTGGGTGCCGCAATGCGCGCGAGCGCCTCCTCGACCAACGCCTGACTGGTGGTTTTGTTCGAGGCAAGTTCGCCGGCAAGTGCCATGATCGGTTTCATTTGACCGCCATCTTGTTCATGGTTACTCTCTTCTCGCACAGGCGAGCAACGCATCTTCACGGAAGCATTTCCACTTGTCAATTTCGTTGCGTCCGTTTCTGAATATAGGCACGACAGTCGCGCGAAGCCTGCTCGCCCAGGACTGCCTGCTGTGTCTGGCTGCGAGCGAAACGCAATTGATTTGCCAGGCCTGCCTGGACGAATTGCCCTCAGCAGCGTCGGCCTGCCGGCGCTGCGCCCTGCCCGGCAGCAGCAACGCCGAATGCGGCGCGTGCATCGCCGATCCACCGCGTTACGACGCCAGCCTCGCCGCCTTCGACTACGCCTACCCGGTGGACGCGCTGATACAGGCGCTCAAGTACGGCGGACAACTTGCTCTGGCGGGGCTGTTCGCCCAGGCGTTGCAGCGGCGCATCGGCCGGCCGGATGAAGTCGACTTGATCGTGCCGCTGCCGCTGCATCCGGCGCGTCTGGCCGAGCGCGGCTTCAATCAAGCGGCGGAGATTGCCAAAGTGCTGTCGCGCAACTGCGGCGTCGCCATGGAGGCGCAGCTTGCGCGGCGTGTGCGCGACACCACGCCGCAGACCGCGCTGCCGTGGCGCGAGCGCGCGCGCAACATTCGCCGCGCCTTTGCCTGCGAGCGAAATCTCGCCGGCCTGCGCATCGCCGTGGTGGACGACGTCATGACTACCGGCGCGACGCTGGACGAGTTCGCGCGCACACTCAAGAAAAGCGGCGCAGCGCGAGTCGAGAACTGGGTGGTCGCGCGGACGGCGCGCGGTGTTTGATATCGTTCTCTACCAACCGGAAATTCCGCCCAATACCGGCAATATCATCCGTCTTGCCGCCAATACCGGCGCGACTTTGCACCTGGTCGAGCCGCTGGGCTTTCGCCTCGATGACCGCGAACTGAAGCGTGCCGGGCTCGATTATCACGAGTACGCCAGCCTGATCGTGCACAAAGACTGGCGCGCAACCTGCGACTATCTGCAGGGCAGGCGCATGTTCGCCTTTTCCACGCATGCACTGCGCCGTCACACCGAGCCCGAATATCGCGCGGGTGACGCGCTCCTGTTTGGACCGGAGACCCGCGGCCTGCCTGAGGAAATACGTAACGGCGTGCCCGAAGCGCAGCGCCTGCGCCTGCCGCTGCGACCGGGTAACCGCAGTCTCAATCTTTCCAACGCCGTTGCGGTCGCGGTATACGAAGCCTGGCGGCAACTGGGATTTGCCGGCTGTGCCTAGCTTTCGCTCTTCGCGTCGCGTGCCAGCAGCTGTTCTACCGCCGTGCGCGGAGAAATCCCGCCGAAAAGGACGGCACACACCGCCTGCGTGATCGGCATGTCGACGCCGAGCTGCAACGCGCGCTTTTCGACTGCGGCCGCGGTATGCACGCCCTCGGCAACGTGACCCAGTTCCTGCAGGATATCGGCCAGCTTCTTGCCCTGCGCGAGCCCGAGGCCGACGCGCCGGTTGCGCGACAGTTCACCGGTACAGGTGAGGATCAGGTCGCCGGCACCGGTGAGTCCGTTGAAGGTCTCGGGACGCCCACCCAGTTTCACGCCCAGGCGCGTGATTTCGGCCAATCCGCGCGTGATCAACGCTGCGCGTGCGTTGGCTCCCAGACCCAGGCCGTCGGCGATGCCGGTCGCGATGGCCATGACGTTTTTTACCGCGCCCCCGATCTCCACGCCTACCAGGTCGCTGCTGAAATAGATGCGCAGTCCGGCGCCGTGCAAGGCACGCGCGGTAGCCCGGCTGAAACCGTCGTCGGCCGAGGCGAGGGTCAGCGCGGTAGGAAGACCACGCGCCACCTCGAGCGCGAAACTGGGGCCGGAGAGCGCGCCGTAGGTGCGGCCGGGCGCCAGAACTTGCGCGGCGATCTGGTGTGGCAGCTCTGCACTTTGGGGATCCAAGCCTTTGCACAGCCACAACACCGGCTTTCGCAGGGGCTCGATCCGGGTAAGTACGTCGCGCAATGCTGCGGTCGGCGTCGCCAGCAACACCAGTTCGGCGGCAGCGACGGCGGCGGAAAACGCGGGCTCGATCGCGAGCGACGGCGGCAGGGCGATTTCAGGCAGATAGCGTTGATTGCGGCGGGCGCGGGCCATGTCCCGGCAATGTTCCGCACTGCGTCCCCACAATACGGTCTCGTGTCTGGCGCTGAGGCTGACGGCGATCGCGGTGCCCCAGGCGCCGGCGCCAACTACCGTGATCTTCATGGATGCAAAGTCCGGACAGACCAGATGTACGGTTACCGTCCCCAGACCTGGCTCGTACGCACGTAGCCGGTCTGCCCGTCGCGGTGGCGCACCTTGACCCAGGGATCCATGCCAAGTTCGACGATTTCCAGCGCGACGCCCTGCCGCGCCTGAAACACCATTGGCGCGGCATCTTCAGACTTCAGGCGCACGTCGGCAAGCGGCGCGGTCACCACTACCGTGCGCGTTTCGGACAGATTCTTCTTCTCCACCCAGGCGAGATCGCCGGCCACATCGCGCACCTTGGTCCAGGCATCGAGCTGGACGATCACTTCCACCGGATAGAGTTTGCTGGCAACGTACAATTTGTTCGCCTTGACCGAGGGCGCGTCGTACATCGGCGCGGCATTCTCGCTGACGGAGCGGAACTCCACCGCCCAGGCCGCCGGCGCGGCACACAGCAGCAGGATCAACAGGAAACGCATGTTGCTAATGCGCGATCTCGATTTTCGGCGCCGCCTGCCCCTGCGCCTGCGCCTCCTGCAGTCGCTGCATGTACATCGCCTCGAAATTCACCGGTGCCAGATACACCGGTGGGAAACCCGCGCGGCTGATTACGTCGGACACTACTTCACGCACATAGGGAAACAATATGTTCGGGCAGGCAGTCGACAGCAGCGGTTCGGTATCGGCTTCCGGCAGGTTGCGAATCTGGAAAATGCCGGCCTGCGCCGCCTCTACCAGAAACAGGGTCTTGTCACCTGCCTTGGCCGTCAGGGTAACTGTCAAAACCACCTGGTACAGCCCGTCGCCTATGAGTCCGCCTTCATTGTGCAGTTGCACCTCCACCTGCGGCTGCTCGCTGGTTAGAAAGACCTCCGGCGCATGCGGAATTTCCAGCGACAGGTCCTTGATGTAAATCTTTTCGATGTTAAACGTGGGCTGTGGCTGCTGTTCATCCATTTTCGTTCCGATTATCTAAGTAGAAGGGTTTGCCGCGGTCAGATCGGGGCGTGCAGCAGCTTTTCGAGCCCGCCGGCGCGATCCAGCGCCGCCAGATCGTCGAATCCGCCCACGTGTACGTCGCCGATGTAGATTTGCGGCACGGAGCGACGGCCGGTTCTTGCCATCATTTCGTCGCGCCGTGCGGGGTCGAGGTCAATCCGGATATTCTCGATTTCGGTCACGCCTTTGGATTTGAGCAACATTTCGGCGCGTTGGCAGAACCCACAGCCTGCAGTGCGGTACATGCGGACTTGAGACACGGTCGGGCCTATTTCTGCACCGGCAGGCCGGCCTGCTGCCACGCTGCAAAACCGCCGCTCAAATTTACGACGTTGGAAAAACCGTGCTTCTTCAGCGTTTCCACGGCTGCGCTCGAGCGATTCCCGGTGGCGCAATACACAATCACCGGCTTGTCCTTGAATTTCTGCACATCGCCGACCCGTGCCTCGAGTTGTGACAGCGGCAGTCCGCGCGAATTGAGGATGTGCGACTGCGCAAATTCTGCCTGCTCGCGCACATCGAGCACGAGCGCGTCCTGCCGGTTGATCAACTGCGTCGCCTCCAGCGTGTTCACCGACGGCCCGCCGGCGCCGCGCCTTACCAGCGGCCACACCAGCATCGCCCCGCTGACGAAGGCAATGGCGATCAGAAAAATATTTTCCGTTACGAATTTCACTCCTGCTCCCAATAGTAAGTTGGCGCTGCTGGCGGGGACTTTCACCGGGCCAACTGCCCGGTGTCACCGCGCGCGCTGCGCGCCCCCGGTCCCGGTTTTTCGGCCGGGTCGAAGATATCCCGTGTCGAAGCGTTCGGTTCACGGTTTCCGATCGCGTAATATTATAAAATATTCGAGCCCTTGCCGTACGGCAAAAAGGAACACCATGAAAAAGATCGTTCTGCTCCGACACGGCGAGTCCGTTTGGAACAAAGAAAACCGTTTTACCGGATGGACCGATGTAGACCTGACCCCAAAAGGCGTGGAGGAAGCGGGACGAGCAGGCGAACTGATGCGGGAGGCAGGTCTTGTGTTTGACCTCGCGCACACGTCGGTGCTCAGACGCGCGATCAAAACGCTCTGGCTCGCACTGGAGCGCATGGACCTGATGTGGATTCCGGTGCTGCATTCCTGGCGCCTGAACGAGCGCCATTACGGCGCGCTGCAGGGTCTGAACAAGGCCGAAACCGCGGCAAAGTTCGGCGAAGAGCAGGTGCTCGCCTGGCGTCGCAGCTATGACACCCCGCCGCCTGCGCTCGGCGCTGACGACAGCCGGTACCCCGGCGGCGACCCGCGCTACCGCGGTCTGACGCCCAACCAGATCCCATTCACCGAATGCCTCAAGGACACGGTAACGCGCGTGCTCCCCTACTGGAACCAGAGCATCGCGCCGGACATACGCGCCGGCAAGCGCGTTCTTATTGCGGCGCACGGCAATTCCCTGCGCGCGCTGGTGAAATACCTGGATAAGGTAAGCGACCAGGATATCGTCGGGCTGAATATCCCCACCGGCGTGCCGCTCGTATACGAGCTGGACGACACGCTTAAGCCGCTGCGACATTACTATCTGGGGGACGCAGGCGCGATCGAAAAAGCGATGCAGGCAGTGGCGAACCAGGGCAAGGCGAATACTTGAATCGTGCACAGCGGACACGCATGGCCGCGAGGCGCAACCTGGGCGTGCTTTGCGGTGATGTGATCTGTCTGTTACTGGCACTGATAGTCGCGCAACCGGCGTTTGCCGCCGACAAAACCGATCTGGACGCATTGCGCGGCCGCATCGAAACGCTCAAGAATACGCTGAGTGGCGCCGAGGAAAACCGCTCGGAGGCGAGCGACGGCCTGCGCGCGTCGGAGCGCGGCGTATCCGAGGCCAACCGAACGCTGCGCAACATCGGCGCGCAACTGCGCGCGGCGAATGGCGAACTGGTCCGCGTCGGCGAACAATCGCGCCGGCTGGAGGCGTCAATCGCCTCGCAACAGCGTGAGCTGGGGCAGCTGCTGGCCATCCGTCACGTCTCCGGCCAGCAGGACTACCTGAGGTTGTTGCTGTCCGGCCGCGACCCGGATCAGACCGCGCGCGAGCTGCACTATTACAGCTACATTTCGCGCGCCCAGACCGATTTCATCCGCGCGTTGCGCGCCAATCTTGTGGGGCTGGCGCAACTTGCCGGCGAGGCGCGGGAACGAAGCGCCGAACTGGCGGAGTTGGAGTCGCGACAGCGCGAGGGCCGCAAGGAACTGCTCGCGCAGCAGGCGGAACGGCGCCGGGTGCTGGCCAGACTGGCGACCCAGATTCGTACGCAACGCCGCGAAATAAAATCATTGCAGCGCGACGAAACGCGCCTGTCCCGCCTGGTCGAGGAACTGGGAAGAGTCGTTTCTCCCGGCGCGGGCGCTCGGCGCAACGACAAGCTGCCCGAAGCGGGCCGTTACGGCGGCGCGTTTGCGTCGCTCAAGGGCAAACTCAGATTGCCGACCCGCGGGGAACTAATCAACCGCTTCGGCAGTCCACGTAATGACAGCGGCTTGAGTTGGAAAGGACTGTTCATCCGCGGCGCGAGCGGGCAGGAAGTGCGCGCGGTCGCCGCCGGCCAGGTGGTGTTTTCCGAGTGGATGCGTGGATTCGGCAACCTGATGATTATTGACCACGGCCAGAGCTACTTAACCATTTACGGCAACAACGAGGCGCTGCTCAGGCAGGTGGGCGATACGGTCGCAACGGGCGATGCGGTGGCTACCGTCGGCAATAGCGGCGGCAACCCGGATTCCGGTCTATACTTCGAAATTCGCTATCAAGGCAAAGCCTTCGATCCGTTGCGCTGGGTGACCTTGAAGTAGAAGGGTGGTGTCTTTCATGAAAAGCAAATTGCAGAAGCTGGGTTTGGTATTGCTGGGAGCGCTGGCAGGGGTGCTGCTGTCACTCAACTTCTCCGCCATCGCCCAGAAAGACGGGGCGCGCTCGCCTCTGCCGGTAGAGGAACTGCGCTCCTTCGCCGAAGTGTTCGGCGCGATCAAGAGCAATTACGTCGAGCAGGTCGAAGACAGGAAACTCATTTCCGAAGCAATCAGCGGAATGCTAACCGGCCTGGATCCCCACTCCGCCTATCTGGATCATGACGCCTATCGCGAACTGCAGGTGGGCACCCAGGGCGAGTTTGGCGGCCTTGGCATCGAGGTCGGCATGGAGGATGGGTTCGTCAAGGTGGTCTCCCCGATCGAGGATACCCCTGCCTTCCGCGCTGGAATCAAATCGGGCGACCTGATTATCAAACTGGACGAAACACCGGTGAAGGGCCTGACCCTGAACGACGCGGTCAAGCGCATGCGTGGCAAACCCAAGACGCCGATCAAACTGACGGTGCTGCGCAAGGGCGAAACCAAGCCGCTGGAGCTTACGCTGGTGCGCGAAATTATCAAAGTGCAAAGCGTCAAGTCCAAGCTGATCGAGCCCGGCTACGGCTACCTGCGCGTGGTGCAGTTCCAGGAGCGGTCCGGCGAAAACATGGTGCGGCACCTCAATACCTTGTACAAGGAGGGTCAGTTGAAGGGCCTGGTGTTGGACCTGCGCAATGACCCGGGCGGATTGCTAAACGGGGCAGTCGGCATTTCCGCTGCTTTCCTCGCCCCCAAGTCCGTCGTGGTCACCACTGACGGCCGCACCGAGGACGCGAAGCGCAAGTATCACGCCAGCACTGAAGACTACCTGCGTGGTGGCAGCGACGACTATCTGAAGGACCTGCCGGCGGCAATCAAGACCGTGCCCATGGTGGTGCTGGTCAACGGCGGCTCGGCCTCCGCCTCGGAAATCGTGGCGGGCGCGCTGCAGGACCACAAGCGCGCCTTGATCATGGGCACACAGACCTTCGGCAAAGGATCAGTGCAGACCATTATGCCGCTTGGCAACAACACCGCGATCAAGTTGACGACCGCGCGTTATTACACGCCGAGCGGCCGCTCGATCCAGGCCAAGGGCATCACGCCGGATATCGTGGTCGAAGAACCGGGCATTGATGCCCGCGCGTTCCTGCGCGAAGCCGACCTCAACAAGCACCTGACCAATGACAAGGACGCCGCGGCAAATTCAGACAAGCCGGCAGCGGCACCCAGCGACAAACCCAAGAGCGAGAATGGCGAGGCCGCGACCAGGCCCATAGAGTTCGGCTCGGACAAGGACTTCCAGTTGACGCAAGCCGTCAACATGCTGAAGGGTCTGCAGATCATCCAGAGGAACTGACCTCAAGCGTGATGCGTAAGCGCTGATTGGTCCGGACTTACGCCAGACTGCCCACGTCCCCATGACCGACGACCAGCTGTTGCGTTACAGCAGGCATATCCTGCTACCCGAAGTGGGGATCGAAGGCCAGGAAAGACTGCTTGCTGCGCATGCGCTGGTCATCGGCGCCGGTGGCCTCGGCTCTCCCGCAGCCATGTATCTCGCCTCGGGCGGTGTCGGCCGCATAACGCTCGCCGATGGCGATTCAGTCGACCTTACTAATTTGCAGCGCCAGATTCTGCACACGACGGCTGCAGTCGGACGGGCGAAAGTCTACTCCGGCAAGGACACGCTGGCGCAACTCAATCCCGAAATCGAAGTAACGGCCGTCCCCGAGCGACTGGAGGGTGATCGCCTGCCACAGTTGGTCGCGAGCGCCGACGTCGTACTCGATTGCAGCGACAACTTCGCCACCCGCCATGCAGTCAACCGCGCCTGCGTCGAACAGCGCAAGCCGCTGGTCTCAGGCGCAGGCGTGCGTTTCGACGGGCAGATCAGCGTATTCGACCAGCGCCAGCCGGGGGCACCGTGTTACAACTGCCTGTTCCCGGAAGACACCGAAGCCGAGGAAACCCGTTGCGCCGTCATGGGGGTGTTCGCACCGCTTACCGGCATCATCGGCACGGTGCAGGCGGCCGAAGCGCTGAAGCTGCTCGCCGGCGCCGGCAACACGCTCAGCGGCCGCCTGCTTCTGCTCGATTGCCTCAGCATGGAGTGGCGCACGGTCAGGCTGTCCCGGGATCCGGCGTGCAAGGTGTGCTCAGCATAGCGCCAAGGCACCCGTTTTTTCATTCATAACCGTGTTTTCTGTACGGATACGCCTTTCGTCCGTACAGAAATAACGATTGGCGCGCAGAGCGTGCAGTGATCGCATATCCGCCCCGGCGGACGCCGGAGCGCAGCTCGAACTGGAACCTTCGTACTGGCGCGGACGGCGACCGGTCCGCGCGGATCACTGCTAATCCTAGCCTAGCAGCATCGGCCCCTGTTTCTGCCACAGCTCGGTCGGCAGGCGCTTGAAGCCGCTTTTCGCGTATTGATGCCAGCGGCCGATGATATAGGCAAGCATCAGGTTCGCCTGCGCTGTGGTATCGGCGTCCTTGTCCATTTCGCCCTGCGTTGCCGCCAGCCGCAGACTCTGCTTCAAGGTCGCCTCCAACCGGTCATGCAACTGGTTGATGCGCGCCTGCAGGCGCGCATCCTCGTTCACCAGAGCGTCACCGATCAACACGCGCGTCATGCCGGGATTTTTTTCGGCAAACGACAACAGCATGGCGGCAATGGCGTGGGTCTGGTTCAAGCCGTTATCCTGCTCAGCGCTGATTTTATTGATCAGACCAAACACGGTTTCTTCGACGAAACCAATCAGTCCTTCGTACATCTGCGCCTTGCTGGCGAAGTGGCGGTAGAGCGCGGCTTCGGAGACATCCAGCTTCGCGGCAAGTGCGGCGGTGGTGATCTTCTCGCTCTTAGGCGTCTCGAGCATCTCCG
>QYQC01000051.1 GCA_007280315.1 Betaproteobacteria bacterium
AGATGTGTATAAAGAGACAGCCGCTATGGCGCTGGTTGCGCCGGCCTTGTTCGCGGCGGCCCCGGCACCCGATACGGCGGTTGACAGTGCCGAGGCGCGTTTCTGGCGCGTACTGAAGGACATGAGCAGCGGCGAACTACCGGCTGCGATCGAGGAAATGGACCGCCTCGCCGCGCGCTACCCCAACTGGCGCCTGGCGCACCTGGTTCACGGAGACCTGCTGCGCGCGCGCAGCGCACCGCTCGCGGGATTCGGCAACACGGCCGGGGCCCCGGGCGAGCGTCTGCAGGACTTGCGCGCCGAAGCCCTGGCGCGGCTGCGTGCGGTGCGCGACCCGCCGCCCTTCGGCGGAATCCCGCGCTACCTGCTGCAATTCGGCCGCACGCAAGCCAGCGCCATTGTGGTCGATGCCGGGCGCTCGCGCGTTTATGTCTATGAGAACGCCGGCGGCACACCGCGTCTGGTGCAGGAATTCTATTCCACACTAGGCAAGAACGGCGTCAACAAGCTGCGCCGCGGGGATCGCCGGACGCCGCTCGGCGTCTATCACGTGACCGCGAGGATTCCCGGCAGCAAGCTGCCCGACCTCTACGGCTGGGGCGCGTTTCCGATCAGCTACCCGAACGCGTGGGACCGCATGAGCGGCCGCACCGGCAACGGTATCTGGCTGCACGGGGTTCCGGCTGACACCTATGCACGCGCGCCGCGGGCGAGCGATGGTTGCGTCGCCCTTGCCAACCCGGATATCGCCGAGTTGGCCGCGCGGGTGCAGGTCGGGATAACGCCGGTGATCATCGCGGATCAAATTGAATGGACCACGCCCGAGGCTGCGCGCGACGAGCGCGAGACGTTCATGCGCCAGCTGGAGGCGTGGCGCCACGACTGGGAGAGCCGGGATGCCGGCCGCTATCTCGCGCACTACGCGCGAAAATTTCGCTCAGACGGCATGGACATCACTGCGTGGAGTACGCACAAGCGCAGCGTCAATGCGGCGAAGCGCTGGATCAAGATTTCGCTCGATAACGTGAGCCTGCTGCGCAGTCCGGGACAGGAAGCGCTGATGGTGGTCACGTTCGATCAGGACTACCGTTCGAGCAACCTGACCCAGAGGACGCGCAAACGCCAGTACTGGACGCTGGAGGACGGCAACTGGCGCATCGCCTATGAAGCCCCGGTCGACGCCGCCCCGCTTACGCTGCCCGAATCGTTTCCGCGGCAGCGCGTGGCACTTGAGCTGGACAAACCATGAATCATTCGAACAACGCCGCGTTTGCCGCAGTTCAGGCCGGCGCACCGGGCGGGAATCTGATCTCGAAGCGGATTGTCCCGTTTGCCGAGGACGCCATGATGGAACCTTGGTGCGCCTCGACGATGGACTTGGTGATGGCCAGCCCGAGGCCGGCGCCCTCGCTCGTCTTTTGCCGGGAGGCGTCCACCCGGTAAAACCGGTCGAACAGCCGCGAAAGTTGCTCGGCCGCAATATCCTCTCCCGGATTTGTGATCGCCAGCCGCGTCTCGCCCGAGGCCGGCTGCTCGATGCTTACCTTGACGGCGTTGCCACGCAGGGTATGGCGCAACGCGTTGGACAGCAGATTGCTTAACGCCCGGCGGATCATCAGCCGGTCGCCGCTTATCGTGCCGGCGCCTTCGAGCGCCAGGCCAACGCCCCTCTCCTCGGCGAGCGCTTCGTAAAATGCGAACAGCCCCTGCGTTTCCAGAGCGAGATCCACCGTCTCCTGCCGGGGAACGATCAGCCCGTTGTCGGCTTTGGCAAGAAACAGCATGTCGCCGATCATTCGGGACAGCCGGTTGAATTCCTCCAGATTGGAATAGAGGACCTCCCGGTATTCGTCGGCGGACCTGGCGCGCGACAGCGCAACTTCGGTTTCCGTGACCAGGTTGCCGACCGGCGTGCGCAACTCGTGGGCGAGATCGGAGGAAAAATCCGACAGGCGCCGGAAAGAATCTTCCAAGCGGGCCAGCATCGCATTCAACGCCGAAGCCAGATCGGACAACTCGGGAGGAACCTGATCGAGCGCGAGGCGCTCGTCCAGCCGGCTCGCGGAAATTTTGTGGGCCAGCGCCGCGATGCGGCGAATCGGCTCGAGCCCGCGGCGCGCCGCTATCCAGGCGAGCACTCCGGTGAGCAGCATGCCTGCGGCGATGGAGAGCCAGAGTATCCTGCGCAGCGCCGCCATGAAATCGCGCTGGTGGTCGATATTGACTGCGACAAACACCTTGGCTGGAGGAATTCCTGCGATTCCCAGGGGCATCGCGGCAACGATTTCCCTGAACGCGTGTCCACCGCTTTCCCGCACCAACGGTCCGCGCTGACCTGAAAAGCCGTTGTTCGACTTGTCTTGCATCGGGTTCGCCGCGAATACGGTATCCGACGACGCGAATAAGGTGCGGCCCTCGGGCCCGACAATTTTGATGGACAGGCCGGGGAATCCGACCAGCGCATCGTTGAGCAGTTGCGGCACCGGGTCCAGGTCGCTTCTGAAATGGACCTTGGCCAGGACATTGCCCACGAGTTCGATCGTGCCGTCGAGCTCGTTCATATCCTGCTCGATGAAATGACTCTCGACCAAGGCTCCGACCAGATAGCCGACTGCCAGCAGCACCGCCGTGGAGACCGTGGAAAAGAACAGCGTAAGACGATAAGTAACCGACCTGACGCGCATCAAGCCGATTCCGGAACTTCGAGGACGTAACCCATGCCGCGCACGGTGACGATCAGCTTGGGCTCGAAATCATCGTCCACCTTTGCCCGCAGCCGGCGCACCGCGACTTCGATCACATTGGTATCGCTGTCGAAATTCATGTCCCAGATTTGCGACGCGATCAGCGAACGCGGCAACACCTCGCCCCGGCGCCGCAGCAGGAGTTCCATCAGGGCGAATTCCTTGGCGGTGAGTTCGATCCGCCTCCCCGCACGCGTCACGCGGCGGCGTAGCAAGTCCAGTTCCAGATCGGCAGCCCTGAGCAGTTCCGGTTCCATGGTCTTCCCGCGTCGCAGCAACGAGCGTACCCGCGCTAGAAGCTCGGAAAAAGCGAACGGCTTCACCAGGTAGTCATCTGCTCCCAGTTCCAGTCCCTTCACGCGATCCTCGACCTGGTCGCGCGCCGTGAGAAAGAGTACGGGCATATTCTTGCCCGCGGCACGGATCGCCTTCAGCACGCCCCACCCGTCTACCCCCGGGAGCATCACATCCAGCACAACGAGGTCGTAGTCGCCGGTCTTTGCCAGGTGCATCCCGTCCAGTCCGTCACGGGCGAGGTCCACCACAAAGCTGGCTTCCACCAGGCCTTGCTTCAGGTAGTCCCCCGTCTTTTTCTCGTCCTCGACGATCAGGATTTTCATCGTCGCCTTTCTCTGATCATTTTCAAGCTTGCATTGTGCATGAATCGCCTTGTCATGGATCAAACATTACGAAGATGTAATCACCGCGTCAGATTGCTGTCGGAGGGTCGCTCGCATGATGCATGCATTGGACCCGTTGCGGGAAAACATGGTTCGCCCGCCACGGAAATGACGAGTTCTAAATTTGGAGAAAATCATGGAATGGCTATCGCAGAACTGGATTTGGCTGGCATTCGCTGCGGCAATGATCTTTATGATGCGCCGTGGTGGCGCCGGCGGAGCGGGCGGCTGTTGTGGAGGCGGACACGGCGGCGGTGACAAGCATCCTGAAAGCGGGGAACCTCAATCGAAGAACGCCACCGGTGGCGCCGCGGGACACCAGCACTAGGAGGCGCGGCACCCATGATTCCGGAACTCGGGCATTTCGCGCTCATTCTCGCGCTGGCGCTCGCACTGGCGCAGGGCGTTTTCCCGCTGATCGGCGCCGCGCGCGGCACGCTCGTGTGGATGCACGTGGGGCGCACGACGGCGCTGGGGCAGTTCCTGTTCATCGCAATCGCGTTCGGCACGCTGACTTACGCATTCGTAGTCAACGATTTTTCGCTGCTCTACGTTGCCTCGAATTCCAACTCTGACCTCCCTCTGCAATTCCGCATTGCCGCCGTCTGGGGCAGTCACGAGGGCTCGATGCTGCTATGGGTTCTGATCCTCGCCGGCTGGACGGTAGCCATCACGCGTTTCAGCCACCACATGCCCGAAGAATTTGTCGCCCGCGTACTGGGTGTGATGGGACTGGTAAGCGCGGGTTTCCTCGCCTTCCTGCTGTTTACTTCCAACCCCTTCCTGCGCTTGATTCCGGCCCCGCCGGAAGGACGCAGTTTGAATCCGCTGCTGCAGGACTGGGGCATGCTGCTGCATCCACCCATGCTTTACATGGGTTATGTGGGTTTCTCGGTCGCATTTGCGTTTGCCATTGCGGCACTGCTCAGCGGCCGGCTCGATACGGCCTGGGCGCGCTGGTCGCGTCCCTGGACCACGGTCGCCTGGGTTTTTCTCAGCCTGGGCGTCGCACTTGGCAGTCTCTGGGCCTACTACGAACTGGGCTGGGGCGGCTGGTGGTTCTGGGATCCGGTCGAGAATGCCTCGTTCATACCCTGGCTGGCCGGAACCGCATTGATCCATTCGCTGGCGGTAACCGAACGGCGCGGCGCGTTCAAGGGCTGGACCGTGCTGCTGGCGATCTCCACATTTTCCCTGAGTCTTGTCGGAACTTTCCTGGTGCGCTCGGGCGTGCTCACCTCGGTCCATGCTTTCGCCACCGATCCCGCGCGCGGCGCCTTCGTGCTCGTGTTCCTGGGCATCGTCGTCGGTGGCGCCTTGCTGCTATTCGCCTCGCGCGCCCACCGCATCGGCCTGGGCGGGAGCTTCGATCCGGTTTCGCGCGAGTCCATGCTGCTGTTGAACAACGTGCTGCTGGCGGTGGCGGCAGGCTCGGTGCTGCTCGGCACGCTCTATCCGCTGGTGCTGGACGCGCTCGGGGCAGGCAAGGTTTCGGTGGGGCGGCCTTATTTCGAGGCGGTTTTCATCCCGCTGATGACGCCGGCAATGTTCCTGATCGGGGTCGGCCCAATGGCGCACTGGAAAAAAACCAGCCTGCCCGATCTCGCGACGCGCCTGCGCTGGGCATTCGCGGTCGGCCTGGTCACCGCGCTGCTGGTGCCGTTTGCGATGGGCGGCTGGAGCACGCCGGTCAGTTTGGGCATATTGCTGGCCGCGTGGATCGTAACCAGCAGCCTCGCCGGACTGATCGAGCGCCTGCGCCTGTCCCCGGTTTCGGGGGGCATCCTGGCAAAGCTGGGCGCCAATTCACGCAGTTACTACGGCATGCAGTTGGCGCATATCGGCGTTGCCGTGTTCATCGCCGGCGCCACCCTGGTTCTGGGCTACGAGTCCGACAAAGAAGTACGCATGAGCGTCGGCGATACCATTGAAGTCGGCGGCTACAACTTCCGTCTCGACCGTATTTCGGAGGTGCCGGGCCCCAACTACATCGCCTCGCGCGGCGATGTCAGCGTCACCCGCGATGGGCGTGCAGTGACGACGATGTTCCCGGAAAAACGGACCTACGGCGACAAGAAGAATCCGATGACCGAGGCGGCCATCGATTGGGGATTCGTCCGCGATCTCTATGTGTCGTTCGGCGAGCGGCTCGACCCGAACACCTGGGCCGTGCGCATCTACCATAAGCCGTTCGTCGAATTGATCTGGGTAGGCTGGCTGATGATGTCACTCGGCGGGCTGCTCGCCGTTTTCGACCGCAGGTACCGCGTCGCCGTGAACAAGTGGCACGCGCCCAGCTCTGCATCGCTCCTGCTCGGTGCGGGCGCCGCGGGGGCGCGATGATCACCCCGACCGCAGCTCGCACGATGCCGGAACGATTGCGAATATGCGTGCGCCTGCTTCTTGCGGCCGCGCTGCTCGCGCTTGTTCCTCTCTCGGCACCGGCGAAAACAGCCATGCCTCTCGCCGCGGATCCGGTGCTGGAGGAACGCCTGATGACTCTGGCCACGGGACTGCGTTGCCTGGTATGCCAGAACCAGAGTTTGGCCGAATCGAACGCGGAACTCGCGGTGGATCTTAGAAATGAGATTCGCGAGCAGATGCGCCGCGGCGCCAGCGACCGGGATGTCGTCGACTATCTGGTCGCGCGCTACGGCGACTTCGTGCTCTACCGGCCACCGCTCAAGGCGAGCACGCTGTTGTTGTGGTCCGGGCCGGCGATCCTGCTGCTGCTTGGCCTGGGATTTCTAGTGCGCACGCTGCGGCGCCGCCGCGCGCAGATCACACAAATACCGCTCAGTGCCGCCGCGCGCGCCCGCGCGCAGGAATTGCTCGGAACAGATAGCGCGGAGGAAGCATCGTGACAACGTTCTGGATCATCGCCGCCGCACTCGCCTTCATAGCGCCGCTGTTCGTGGCATTGCCGCTGTTAAGAAGCTATGTTGGTCCCGGCTTCGCAGGGGCGGGCGCAGAGCCGAAGCTCGCGGTCTATCGCGATCAGCTGGCGGAGCTGGGTGAGGAGTGGCGCGCCGGGAGGTTGGGCAAGGACCAGTACGATCAGGCGCGAGGCGACCTCGAAATCCGGCTGCTCGAAGAGTTGCCCGATGCGAAGCCGCCGCTCGTGTCGCCGGCGCCGCGGACCTACCGCCTGGCGGCGTTCGTGGCGAGTATTGCGGTGCCGCTGCTTGCGGTCTCGTTGTATCTTGCGCTCGGCAACCCGGGCGCACTCCGCCCGCAGCAGACCGACAGCGCACATGGTTTGGGGCAACAGCAGATGGATGCGATGGTTGCACGGCTCGCTGCGCGTCTGGAACAAAATCCGCAGGACGCCAAAGGCTGGGTCATGCTCGCGCGCGCACAAGCCGTGCTGGGCCGGTTCGACGCGGCCAGTGCAGCCTACGCCAGATCGTTGGAGATATTTCCCGATGATGCGCAACTGCTCGCCGACTACGCCGACTCACTGGCGATGGCCAGCGGCGGACGTCTGTCCGGCGAACCGGAAAAGCTCATCGAGCGGGCACTGAGCGCAGATCCGGACAATGCCAAGGCACTGGCGCTGGCTGGGACTATCGCCTTCGATAACCAGAATTTCGCTCTGGCCATCAAACATTGGGAGCGCTTGCGCAGTTCGATTCCCCCGGACTCCGAATTCGCCAAGTCGGTCAAGCAAAGCATAGACGAGGCGACGACCCTGTCGCTTGCGCGCGGCGGCGTACGCAAGACCAGCGGCGCGCCGGCCGCCCCTCAGACTTCTGCAAGCCGATGATGATCACTGCCGCGACGATACTGCCGTGTTTCATCCGCATGACCGCGCGACGGCTCAAAACGCAGTTCCAGCGCGGATCGAAACAGCGCTGGACCGCAGAAATAAACCCAACCTGCCACAAACTTCACGCGGTCGAGCCTGCACCCGCAACCTCGGATGTGCTCGATCGGTTATTCGACCAGACCATTCAACACAACGGGAGAACGACATGGGCAAGACTGCAGCAATGAAACCGGGTGCGTCAGTGGCGAAGGCCGCTGTGCGACCGACACCGAAGAAGCAATTCAACCGGAACACGAAGTATATTCTCGGCGCGGGAGCGCTAATCCTGGCAGTCGGCGGCCTCGTCATCGCCGCCAAGCCGGGACCGGTCGCCAATTCGCCGACGGCCGTCGAGCTGGTCAAGGCGAACGCCCCGAGTTCCGCCGGTCGCCTGGCTACGACACAAGCGAAATTCAGCTTCGGCCCGATCTCGATGGCGCGCGGAAAAGTGACGCACCGTTACCCCATCACAAATTCCGGCACCGAGCCGATAGCCGTACGCAAGCTGTACACCTCCTGCATGTGCACCACCGCCGCGCTGGTGAAAAACGGAAAGGCAGGGGAAACCTTCGGCATGCCGGGCCACGCGCCGATACCGACGATCAACGTTCCAATCAACCCGGGCGAGCAGGCATTTGTCGAGGTGATATTCGATCCGGCCGCGCACGGTCCGGCCGGTGTCGGCCCGATAGAACGCGTCGTGACCCTTGAGAACAACGGCGGGCCACCGCTCGAACTCGAGTTCGCCGCGCTCGTTTCGCCGTAATTCCAGGTCCGCGCGTAACGGCAGTGCCTGAGGCGCCCGCTTGTACGCCGGAAAATTCGTCAAAGAAAGGCATGACATGACCGAAGACATCATCACGCAAGGTGCGGTCGCGCCGGGAGGCCGTACGCGCCTGGCAGGATATATACCGCTCCTCATTTTTCTGGTAATGGCAGTATTCCTCGGAATCGGTCTCACCATGAACCCAAGGGACATTCCCTCGCCGCTCATCGGCAAGCCGGTGCCCGAATTCAGCCTGCCACCGGTCAAGGGAGGCACCCTGGGACTCGCGACCGCAGACCTGCGCGGCCAGGTGTCGATAGTCAACGTGTTCGCGTCCTGGTGCGTCGCCTGCCGCGAAGAGCATCCGCTCCTGATGGGCATAAAGGAAAAGGGTCTCGTGCCACTTCATGGGATCAACTACAAGGACAAGCCCGATGATGCGCGCGCCTGGCTGGACGAAATGGGCGACCCGTATACGCGCATCGGTGCGGATATTTCCGGGCGCGCGGCTATCGACTGGGGTGTCTACGGCGTGCCCGAAACCTTCGTCATCGATCGCAACGGCACTATCGCCTACAAGCACATTGGAGCCGTAACGCCGGAGGCGCTGCGCGACAAGATCATGCCCCTGGTCGCCGAGCTGCAGAAATCACAGCCGCGAACTCCATTATGAAATCGAACATGGTCAAAGCAATACTCGTGGGAACCGGCGCTGCCCTTCTGCTCCTGGCGCTGTATTTCGGCGCGCTCACGCTGGTCTCGGGATGGGACTTTACGCTCGAGCAGTTTCTCGCCTATCGCTACTTCGTACTCGCGCTG
This sequence comes from Betaproteobacteria bacterium, assembly GCA_007280315.1. Lineage (GTDB taxonomy): Bacteria > Pseudomonadota > Gammaproteobacteria > Burkholderiales > SG8-39 > 2-12-FULL-64-23. The sequence goes on from QYQC01000051.1 coordinate 8,818, forward strand.
GCAGGCGGCTTCGGCATTCAGGTGGGGCTGTTCGTCCATCTGAAGGCGCTGGTACAGGGCGCGCGCAACCAGGGGGTCGTGCTCGCCACGTCGGGCACGGCCTCGACGGCCGCGATGGTATCGTGCTGTACGCACTATCTGGCCAACATCGCGCCGATCATCGGAGCGGCGGGGCTGGTCACCTTCGCGACGCAATACCAGGTCGAGCTGTTCTGGGTCGGACTGGCATTCAACGCAACCGGAATCGCCTACATCACAACCAAAGTCATTCAAGCAACCAAGGAGCATGCAAAATGTCTAGCCGTATCCTGAAACCCATTTCCCTCTTTTCCGCACTCACGCTGTGCGCGACCCTGCTGTTCGCATTGGGGGCGGCCGCGGCCGAATTGGCGCCGCAAAACAGCCAGGCGAATGGTGTCGGCATCAGCGTCAAGCCGGCCGATGTCTCGGCCGCGGCGACGACCTGGCTGTTCCAGGTAACGTTAACCACCCACAACGGCGATCTCGGCGACGATCTGGTGCGCACCGCGACCATCGTGGACGCCGCAGGCAAACAATATCCGGCCCTGGCCTGGGACGGCGATCCGGCCGGCGGCCACCACCGCAAAGGCGTGGTGAAATTCAAGGCATTGTCGCCGCGACCCGACGCGCTTGAATTGCGCATCCTGCGCCAGGGCGAGACCACACCGCGGACATTCCGCTGGAAATAGAACTGATCTGCGGATGACCGGCTGTGCTTCAACGAAGCCGCGGGATCCCTGCGGCAATTGCTCGAAGCACCGCGTTGCTGACACATGAAGTAGAAGTAGATCGCGATTCCTCGCCGGCAAGCGCTTCGGCCGTCATACCTTCCCTCGGCCGGCCCAAATCAGCGGGTGCCAACTATACCCCATAGTGGTATTTGACAAATACCCTGTTAGGGTATATAGTGCCAACACTTGAACCTGATACTGGACAACGGACAAATGGATTCGTCATCAGCACTTCGCCTGGATTTGCCGCTGGCGGGCATGACCTGCGCCGCCTGCGCGGCGCGCATCGAAAAAAGCCTGAACAAGCTGCCGGGCGTAGCGGCGAATGTAAACTTTGCGGCGGAGTCGGCGCTGGTGACG
>QYQC01000113.1 GCA_007280315.1 Betaproteobacteria bacterium
GGAGTACAGGTCTTGCCCAGCAACACCGCGCCGTTCTCGCGCAGCCGCGCCGTCGCCGGACCGTCCTCAAACCAAGGCCCGGCGCGATCTACCGTGTTTGAGCCGCGCAAGGTGGGCCAGTCGCGCGTCAGGATCAAGTCCTTGATCGAAGCCGGCACGCCATCGAGTGCGCCCAGGGGCGCGTCATTCATCCAGCGGGTTTCGGCGGCGCGCGCCGCTGCGAGCGCGCCATCCTCGTCGATCAGGCAGTAGGCGTTCAGTCTGGGATTGAATTCGCGGATGCGCGCGAGCACCGCTTGCGTCACCTCCACCGGTGATAGCTGCTTGGCGCGAAAACGGCGCACCAGTTCGGTGGCCGAGGTGTAGGCGAGTTCAGCGCTCACAGTGCTTGCCTTCAGGCGATGCGCTTGAGCGCCGCACCCAGCTTGTCCACCATCTCGTCGATGTGCCGCTTTTCCACGATCAGCGGCGGCGACAGCGCCAGCGTATCGCCGGCAGGCCGCACCAGCAGTCCGTTGGCGTAGCAATCGACGAACGCGTCGAACGCGCGCGCACCGATTTTGCCCGCGCGCGGCGCCACCTCGATGACGCCGATCAGGCCGAGGTTGCGGATATCGATGACGTTGGGCAGGCCCTTGAGGGTATGCAGCGCCTGCTCGAAATAGGGCGCGATGGCGGCGGCGCGCTCGAACAGACCTTCCTCCCGATATACGTCGATGGTCGCGCATGCGGCGGCCGCCGCCACCGGGTGACCGGAGTAGGTATAGCCGTGGAACAATTCGATCGCGCCCTCCGCGCCCTGCATGAAGGCGTCATAAACCCGGCTATGCGCGATCACGCCACCCATCGGAATGGTGCCGTTGGTCACGCCTTTGGCGAACGTCAGCAGATCCGGCATGACGCCGAAATAATCGGCGGCGAACGGCTTTCCCAGACGGCCGAAGCCGGTGATCACCTCGTCGAAAATGAGCAGGATGCCATGCTTGTCGCAGATCGCGCGCAGGCGCTCGAGGTAACCCTTGGGCGGAATCAGCCCGCCGGTGGAGCCGGCCACCGGCTCGACAATCACCGCGGCGATGTTGGACGCGTCGTGCAGCGGGATGATGCGACTCTCCAGTTCGTCGGCGAAGTGCGCGCCCCATTCGGGCTGGCCGCGCGAGTAGGCCTGCCGCTCGATGTCCCAGGTATGGCGCAGATGATCCACGCGCGGCAGCAGAGCGCCGAAGGTTTTGCGATTGTTGGTCATGCCGCCGACGGATATGCCACCGAAGCCGGTGCCATGGTAGCCGCGCTCACGGCCGACCAGCAGTGTGCGCTGCCCCTCGCCGCGGGCGCGATGGTAGGCAAGCGCGATCTTGAGCGCGCTGTCCACCGCTTCCGAGCCGGAATTGGCGAAGAACACATGGCCGAAACCGGGTGGCGCCAGCGCGGCGATTTTCTGCGCCGCCTCGAACGCCTTCGGATGTCCCAGCTGAAACGTGGGCGCGAAGTCGAGCTGGTCCAGCTGTGCCTTGACGGCGTTGATGATTTTAGCGCGCCCATGGCCGGCGTTGACGCACCACAGTCCCGCCGTACCGTCGAGTACCTGGCGTGCGTCGTGCGTTGTGTAGTACATGTCCTTCGCCGCCACCAGCAGGCGCGGCGCCTGCTTGAACTGCCGGTTCGCGGAAAACGGCATCCAGAATGCCGAAAGATCGATGCCCAGTCCGGTTTCGATTGTGCCCATGCTTGCTCCCGCGTCAGCTGCCTGTTTTTTCGAGGAACTCCGACAGCGCCCGGTTGAACGCCTCCGGCTGCTCCAGGTTTGATAGATGCGCGGCCGAGGGAATGATCACCAGCTTCGAGCCCGGCAGCGCCTGATGAATTTCCTCTGCCATCGCTACCGGAGTTCCGGGATCATCCTTGCCCACGATGACCACGGACGGGCAGCGGATTTCATGCAGGCGTGCGGTCAGATCGAGTTTCGGGATGGCATGGCTGCAACCGATGTAACCCGGCGCGGGCGTGGTGCGGATCATGGCCGCCACCTTTTCCACCACTTCCGGCCGCGCCTTTCGAAACGGCTCGGTGAACCAGCGCTCGAGCGTGGGCGCAACCACGGGCTCCATGCCCTGCGCCTCGACCGTCCTGATGCGCTCAGCCCATACGCCGGCGGCGGCGGCTGGATAGCGACTGCTGGTGTCGCACAAAGCGAGGCTCGTGAACCTGCCCGGGTACTTGAGCGCGTAGGTCTGGCCGATCATGCCGCCCATGGACAGTCCAATGAAGTGCGTGGACTGCACTCCCAGTGCCTGCAACAAGGCGTCAAGGTCGTCGGCCAGCATCTCCAGCGTATAGGCGCCCGCCGGAGCGCTGCTCCCGCCATGGCCGCGCGTGTCGTAGCGCAGCACCTTGAAGCGTCTCGACAGGCGCTTCGCCTCCTCATCCCACATATGCAGATTGCAGGCAAGCGAGTGGCTCATGGTGAGCCACGGGCCATCGCCCTCGACGGTGTAATTGACTTCAATGCCGTTGGCGCCGATTTTCATGCTGGTTTCCTGTTTCGTGATCGAGTTACAGCCAGTCCTCTCATTGTGACAGACGCCGGCGTTTCACGCCGCCTGAGCCCGTCGTTTTCTCCGGCCGCGGCATGATGATGGTGAACGTCCCCAGCGCCTGTGCCACCTGCACGCGACCGGCGCTGAGATGCGATTCGAGCACTGCGATCCGGCTTCCACGATGAACCAGGCGCGTGAGGCAGCGAATCTTGCCTTTGGTCACCGGCCGCAGGAAGTGGATTTTGATTTCGATGGTGGCGCAGTTTTCGCCGGGCGCCAGCGTCGTGTACAGCGCCGCGCCCATCGCGGTATCGGCCAGGGTGAACAGCACACCGCCGTGGACTACGCCGTTCGGGTTGAGCAAACCGGACCGCACACCGAGGGCGGCTACGCTGGTGCCGCTGCCGCGTCGCCCGACGCGCAGCGTGAAGCCGACAAGTTCGGCGAACGGGTTCTTCAATTGAACTTATCCAAAGCAGGCCGGTTCAATGGCGAAGAAGGCGCTTGCGGCGGAAAATTCATCTAGTCTCGCACCCGTGCAATGCGAACAACCTCCGGTATGCGGCGCAGGCCGCGCTTGATGCGCGCCAGATGCTGGCGATCGGTTACCTGCAGGGTAAAGTGCATATCGGTGTAAGCGCCGCGGTCCTCGTCCATGTTCACGTTGTCGATGTTGGCGCCGTCGGCAGCGATCGCTCCCGCCACCTTGGCCAGCACGCCGCGCTGGTTAACCACGGTAACGTGGATACCGACGTCGAACATGCGCGTCGGATCGCTCGCCCATTCCACATCCAGCCATTTGTCCGGATCGGCGCGCGATTTGGCCGCGGTCGGACAATCGTGCGTGTGGACCAGAATACCCTGGCCCTTCCTGATCGAACCGATAATGGTATCGCCCGGAATAGGGTGGCAACATTTGGCGAACTGCACCGCCATGCCCTCGGAGCCGCGAATTACGATCGGACCTGCGGTGCCCTCTGCCAGCGACTGCTCCGAGGCAATCAGCAGCCGTCGCGCCACCACGGCTGCCAGGCGCTTGCCCAGACCGATGTCGGCGAAAAGCTCCGGACGCGACTTGGCGGTAGTGTCGCGCAGAAGTTTTTCCCATTGCTCGTGGCCGACCTCGGTCAGGTCGGTGTTCAGCGTACGCAACGCCCGGTTGAGCAGCTTTTCGCCGAGTTCGGTCGACTCATCGTAGTGCATGGTCTTGAGAAAATGCCGTATGTGTGACCGCGCTTTGCCGGTCTTGACGTAGTTGAGCCAGCCCGGGTTGGGATTGGCATGCGGCGCGGTGATGATCTCGACGCGATCGCCGTTCTTGAGCTCGGTGCGCAGCGGCACCAGTTCATAGTTGATCTTGGTGGCGACGCAGCGATTGCCGATTTGCGTGTGTACGGCGTAGGCGAAATCCACCGCGGTGGCGCCGCGCGGCAACGACATGATCTTGCCCTGGGGCGTAAACACGTAGACTTCGTCCGGGAAAAGATCGACCTTGATGTGCTCCAGGAACTCCGCGGCGTCGCCGCTCTCGCTCTGGATGTCGAGCAGCGATTGCAGCCAGTTGTGCGTCTTATGCTGCAGTTCGTTTATATTGGCATCGGATGTCTTGTACAGCCAGTGCGATGCGACGCCGGCTTCTGCCACGCGGTGCATATCGCGCGTGCGTATCTGAATTTCCACCGGCGTGCCGAACGGACCGATCAGCGTCGTATGCAGGGCCTGGTAGCCGTTCACCTTCGGGATCGCGATATAGTCCTTGAATTTCCCCGGCACCGGCTTGTACAGGCTGTGCAGCGCACCCAGCGCGAGATAGCAAGCCGGTGCGTTTTCGACCACCACGCGAAACCCGTAGATATCGAGCACCTGCGAGAACGACAGATTCTTTTCCAGCATCTTCTTGTAGATGCTGTACAGGTGTTTCTCGCGTCCCGTGACCTCGGCCTCGATCCCCGCCGCCGGCAGGCGCTGCTTGATTGCTTCCAGGATCTTGCCCACCACCTGGCGGCGGTTTCCGCGCGCCGATTTTGTCGCCTTCGCCAGCACGCGGTAGCGCATCGGGTGAAGATAGGAGAACGCAAGCTCCTGCATCTCCTGGTACAGGCTGTTCAAACCCAGCCGGTTGGCAATCGGCGCGTAAATTTCCAGCGTCTCGCGCGATACGCGGCGGCGCTTGGCCGGCGGCACCGCGCCCAGCGTGCGCATATTGTGCAAACGGTCGGCGAGCTTGATCAGAATGACGCGCACGTCGCGCGCCATTGCCAGCAGCATTTTGCGGAAATTCTCCGCCTGCGCGTCCTGCTGCGACTGGAATTCGATCTTGGCCAGCTTGGACAGGCCATCGACCAGCTCCGCCACCGGTTTGCCGAAACGCCGGCTGATCTCGGTCTTGGAGACTGTAGTGTCCTCCATGACGTCGTGCAACAGGGCGGCCATCAGCGCCTGCGGATCGAGGTGCCAGTCGGCAAGAATTCCGGCTACCGCGAGCGGATGTGAAATATAGGGCTCGCCCGAATCGCGGAACTGGCCGTCATGGGCTTTGCCGCTGAATTGGTACGCTTCCTCGATGCGCTCGATGTCGGGCGGCTTGAGGTAGCGCGCAAGATTACCGGTAAATTCAGCGAGAGCATTCATGATCGTAGGAGCCCCCGCCGCGGTGAGAAGGCGGGGAAACCCGCCTCATCGTCAGGTGGCGTTTGACCGGTTGAGCATTTCCTTGCCTACCTTGCCGGCGGCGATCTCGCGCAGCGCGATCACCGTAGCCTTGTCCTTGTCCGGCTCGACCAGCGGCGTCGCACCATTGGTCAGCTGGCGCGCGCGATAAGTGGCGGCCAGCGTCAGCTCGAAACGATTCGGGATCAGCTTCATGCAGTCGTCAACGGTGATACGGGCCATGATGTTCCTTGGTTATGCGCGCATCACAAGATCTTTGTCACACGCACTGGTTTAGCGGAGCGCGACGGGATGTTTTTCCCGTATCGCTCCAAAATCAAAACTTGAATACCGCGGGATGGCGTTCACGCTGGCGCGAATATGCCAGCCTGGTCGCACGCACGACCGCAATCAGATCGCGCCGCGCCTCCTCGAAGTCATTGTTAATAATAACATATTCAAACTCGACTGCGTGACTCATTTCGGTAGCCGCAACCGCGAGCCGGCGCTGCACGACTTCTTCGCCGTCCTGTCCGCGCTGGCGCATGCGTCGCCCCAGCTCTTCGATGGAGGGCGGCAGAATGAATATACCTATGGTGTCGGGCACAATTCGGCGCACCTGCTGCGCGCCCTGCCAGTCGATCTCGAGCAAAATATCGCGCCCGGCGGCGCGCTGCTCCCGAATCCAGGCCGCGGATGTGCCGTAATGGTTGCCGTGCACTTCGGCGCTTTCCAAAAACTCCCCGCGCTCTTGCATGTCCATGAACCTGGACCTGTCGGTGAAATGATATTCACGGCCGTCGGTCTCGCCCGGTCGCGGCGCGCGCGTGGTGTAGGACACCGACAGGAAAATGTTCTTGTCCTGCTCCAGCAATTTGGCCGTAAGGCTGGATTTGCCTGCGCCCGAAGGGGCGCTGATGATGTACAGGCCGCCGCTCATGACAATGGGAGTACCTGCTTGATGTCCCTATACCCTCGGTAACGGCCGCAATGCGGCCATTGTCGCCTAAGCCGACGCCGGCTCATTCCAACGCCTAATACGGGAAAGAACCGCATCCATGGATTCTCGCGCCATTTCCGTGTCGTAGTGGCTTTGCAGATTGATCCAGCTCTGCGCGTCGGTACCAAAGTAGGCGGCCAGGCGCAGGGCTGTATCGGCGGTAATCCCGCGGCGACCGGCGACGATCTCGCCAATGCGGCGTTGGGGCACGCCGATCTCCTTTGCCAGTCGATATTGACTGATGCCCATGGGCTCCAGAAAATCATGGAGCAGGATTTCGCCGGGCGTGGCGAGCGGGACTTTCCGCGGCATTATGCTTCTCCTCAATGATAGTCGACGATCTCGACGCTCCAGGCGTGGCCGTCGCGCCATTCGAAGCACACGCGCCACTGGTCATTGATGCGTATGCTCCATTGCCCGCGACGATCTTTTTTCAGTTGCTCCAGCCGGTTACCGGGTGGAACGCGAAGAAATTCCAACGACCCCGCCGCGTTGACCAGTTGCAACTTGCGCATCGCTACTATGGCGATGTTGGCGAATCGCGCCGAGCGTCGCCGCTTGAACAGGCTTTCGGTGTCCGGGCATTTGAACGTCTGGATCACGTATCCAATACTAACCATTCCCGTTACTAAGGTCAAATACCCGCAGGGCCGGCCGCGGCGAACAGCATGCGCCCTTACTCGATGTTCTGAATCTGCTCGCGCATCTGCTCGATCAGGAGTTTCAGATCGATCGCGGCTTCGGAGACCTCCCGGGATACCGACTTCGATCCCAGCGTATTGGCCTCGCGGTTGAGCTCCTGCATCAAGAAATCCAGGCGTTTCCCCGCCGCGCCGCCGGCGTCGAGTACTCGCCGCACCTCCTGCAGATGCGCCGCAAGCCGGTTAAGCTCCTCGGCCACGTCGACCTTGATGCCGAATACGGAGATTTCCTGGCGTATGCGCTCTTCGTCGTTGGCGGCCATCGCCTCGCGTAGCCGCGCCGCGAGTTTTTCCTGGTAGGCGGCGACGGCGAGCGGCAGCAGCGGCGCCACCCTGTCAACCAGCGCCTGCATTTTGCCGACGCGCTCGAGAATCATGTCGCGCAACTTCCCGCCCTCTCGTTCGCGTGTGGCGCCGAGCTCGGCCAGCCCGTCGCGCAACAGCGCAAGACAGGGCTCGCGCAACGCATCGGCTTCAATGGCAGCATCACCCAGCATGCCGGGCCAGCGCAGCACTTCGCCGACACGCAAAGGCTGCGCATCGGGCATCGCCGCGCGCACTTCACGCTCCAGGGCGGCGATCCGCGCCAGCAGCTCCGCATCAAGCGAAATCTGCTTCCCGGCCGCGGCGGCGGGGGTGAAGCTGACGCGGCAATCGAGCTTGCCGCGGCCGATTTTCGCAACGATCAGTTCGCGCAAGTTCGGTTCGAGCGAGCGCAGTTCCTCGACCACGCGGAACTGCACATCGAGGAAGCGGTTGTTGACGCTTTTCAGCTCCAGAAACAGCGAGCCCTGTGCAGTTTCGCGCACCAGTGCCGCGTAGCCGGTCATGCTTTGGATCATTTGAATCCGTTCAAATGGCAGGTGATCTGCTGAGTGTGACGTAGTGCGCTTTACAATGCGCCCGCACCGACTGAAAATGCTTCGCAGACGAGCGCGTTTCGTCACAATCATAGCAGAGGCCGCAGCAACGCAATGCCGACGCAAGCCAACCGGCCGCTTCCCGACGGCTATCAGCTGCAGAACTACCGCATCCGCAAGGTACTCTCGTGCGGCGGGTTTTCCATCGTCTATCTGGCCGAAGACGAGAACGAGGTTCCGGTAGCAATCAAGGAATACCTGCCCGCATCGCTCGCGCTCAGAAACCACGGTGACGCGCTTCCCGCCATCGCGGCAGAAAACCTGGCCACGTTCCGCTACGGCATGAAGTGCTTTTTCGAGGAAGGCAAATCACTCGCCAGCCTCGCGCACGGCAATATAGTGCGCGTGTTGAATTTCTTTCGCGCCAATGAAACGGCGTACATGGTGATGCGCTACGAGCGCGGGCGCACGCTGCAGGAGCATATCGAACATCATCGCGGCGGCGTCAAGGAGGACTTCATCCGGCGCGTCATCACGCTGCTGCTCAATGGCCTGCGCGAAGTGCACACGAACAAGCTGCTGCACCTGGACATCAAACCGTCCAACATTTACATTCGCAACGACGGCACTCCGGTGTTGATCGATTTCGGCGCGGCGCGACAGACACTCACCGAGCAGATGACGCGCCTCAGCCCCATGTACACCCCCGGCTTCGCCTCGCCCGAGCAATACCGCAGGCGCGAGCTGCTCGGACCGTGGAGCGACATCTACAGCGTCGGCGCGACCATGTACTGCTGCCTGGCCGCTGCCGCGCCGCCGCCCGCAGATCAGCGACTGGACAAGGACAGATACCTGCCGGCGCGGGAAGAGTGGCGCGGCAAGTACTCCGATCATATGTTGCAAACCATCGACTGGTGCCTGCGCCTGGATCACATGCGGCGGCCGCAAAGTGTTTTCGCGCTGCAGAAGGTGCTGCTCGGCGAACGCGATCCGCTCGTGTCGCTGACGTCGCGCACCGCCGATTTCCGCGACATGGTGGCGAAACTCGCCAACTGGCGCCCGGGGAAGTAACTTAAACCATGCAATTTTCCATCTACCAGGAAAGCCGCCGCGGATCGCGCAAATCGAACCAGGACCGCATCGGCTATTGCTACAGCCGCGAAGCGGCTCTGATGCTGGTGGCCGACGGCATGGGTGGGCATCTGCACGGAGAGGTGGCGGCGCAAATTGCGCTGGAGCACCTCACCGAGGCGTTCCGGCGTGAAGCGGTTCCGCGGCTGCGCGACCCTGCCGCGTTTCTGCGCCAGGCGCTCATCGCCGCGCACCACGCAATCATTCAGCACGCCCGCGACCGCGGCCTGGTGGAAGCGCCGCGCACCACCTGTGTCGCCTGCGTGGTGCAGGACCATGGCGCCTGCTGGGCGCATGCGGGGGACTCGCGCCTGTACCACATCCGCAACGGCGGGGTCGTGGCGCAGACCCGGGATCATTCCCTGGTGCAGCAGTTGATCGACAGCGGGCGCATACGCGCAGAATCCGTTGCGGCACATCCGGACCGGAACCGGATCTTCAGCTGTCTCGGATCGCAGCAACCGCCCAAGCTCGACCTGTCGCCGATGACAGCGCTGGATACGGGCGACACGCTGCTGCTGTGTTCCGACGGGCTGTGGAACCCGTTGTCGCCAAAAATAATCGGCAGCGCGGTGCAAAACAGCGGCATCATGCTGGCTGTTCCGGAACTGCTGGACGAAGCGGAGCGGCGCGCCGGACGCGCGAGCGACAATCTGTCGGTAATTGCGCTGACCTGGGAAGAACAGGCTGAGCGGCCGGCGGCGGACACCATCGCTGCACCACCGAAACTGGCGGATGCCGGCGGAACACAGAGCGATTATCTTTCCGATGAGGAAATCGAACGCGCCATCGCGCGCATACGTGACGCAATGAAAAGGCACACCAATGACAAGACCTAGCGACAGGAAGTTCGACGAGCTGCGCGAAATCCGCATAACGCGCGGGTATACAAAACACGCGGAAGGTTCGGTGCTGGTCGAATTCGGCGACACCAAGGTGCTGTGCACCGCCAGCGTCGAAGAAAAAGTGCCGGGATTTCTCCGCGGTCAGGGACGCGGCTGGCTCACCGCCGAATACGGCATGCTGCCGCGCGCAACCAACACCCGCACCCAGCGCGAAGCCGCGCGCGGCAAGCAATCGGGCCGCACGCAGGAGATCCAGCGCCTGATCGGCCGCAGCCTGCGCGCGGTGGCCGATCTTTCACTGCTGGGCGAGCGTACCATTCAGATTGATTGCGACGTAATCCAGGCCGACGGCGGCACCCGCACCGCCAGCATCACCGGCGCCTACGTCGCCGCGCACGATGCGGTCACGCTGCTGCTGCAGCGCGGCCTGCTCGCGGCCACGCCGCTGCGCGATTTCGTCGCCGCGGTTTCGGTCGGCGTCTACCAGGGAACGCCGGTGCTCGATCTGGATTACGCCGAAGACTCGTCCTGCGATACCGACATGAACGTGGTGATGACGGGTTCCGGCGGCTATGTCGAAGTACAGGGCACCGCCGAAGGCGCACCGTTCTCGCGCGCGGAAATGGACGCGCTGCTGGCGCTGGCACAGGACGGCATCGCGCAGTTGGTGGAACGGCAGAAACAGTCCCTAGGGCTGAGTTAGTCCCGGCTGGTGCGCGCGCAGGCTCCTGCGTCATGCTAAATTGCCGTTCCGCCAACATAAAGATCCGGTTCAAATGACCAGCAACACTCCAGGACGCATCCCCGGCGATCGTTTTCTCCACGCGCCCGGTCCCACCCACATTCCGGCCGAGGTGCTCAACGCGATGCACCGCCAGCCGATGGATCACGGCGACCCGCGGCTGGAACAGTTGATCGCCGTATGTGAAACCGGTCTGCGCCGCTTGCTGCAAACCGAGCATGCCGACGTGTTCATATTTGTCTCGAACGGGCACGGCGCGTGGGAGACAACCATCGAAAACCTGCTGGCGCCGGGGCAGGCGGTGCTGATTCCGGGCAGTGGACATTTCTCCGAGCAATGGGCGATCCAGGCCGAAGCGACCGGTCGCCGCGTGATACGCACGCCATACCGCGAGGGCTACCCGATCGATGCCAGCGCGGTCGAAGCCGCGCTGCGCGCCGACACCAAGCGCGAAATCGTTGCCGTGTTCGCCGTGCATACCGACACCGCAAGCAGTGCCACCTGCGACCTGAAAGCAATCCGCGCGGCGATCGGCGCCGCCGGCCACCCGGCGCTGCTCGTAGCCGATATCGTGGCGTCGCTGGGCGCTGCACCGTTCGCGATGGACGCGCTCGGCGTAAACGTCGCCGTCGGCGCGGGGCAAAAAGGACTGATGTGCCCGCCCGGATTCGGCTTCGTCGCGGTTGATGCGCGTGCAAGCGAAATCGCCGCGAAAAATCCCGCGCCGCGCTATTACTGGGACTGGGGAAGGCGCAAGGCCGATTACAGCTACCGCAAATTTTGCGGCACGGCGCCGCAGAATCTGCTGTTTGGTCTCGAGGCGGCGCTCACGCTGATCGAACGCGAAGGCATCACGGCGGTGCACGCGCGCCATGCGCTGCTTTCGCGCGCGGTGCAGGCGGCGGTTGAGTGCTGGTCGCACGGCGGCGCGGTGACTTTGCATTGTCGCGTGCCTGAGGCGCGCTCGGTGTCGGTCACCACCATCGACGTTCGCAGCGGCATCGATATCGAAGCCTTGCGCGGCGTTGCGCGCGAGCGCTTCCAGGTCGCCTTCGCCGGCGGCCTCGGACCGCAGACTGGGCGCGCGTTTCGCATCGGACACCTGGGCGACCTCAATGCCGCGATGATCCTCGGCTGCCTCGCGGGCATCGAAGCGGCCATGCTGGTGCAGGCCATTCCCTTTGGCCGCGACGGCGTGCAGAAAGCCGTCGACTGCCTGGCGGCGGGCTGATTCCAGATGAACGGCGCAACGCTCAAGCTGATCGACCTGAGGAGCGACACGGTCACGCGCCCGGGCGCAGCCATGCGCGCCGCCATGGCGGCGGCCGAGGTTGGTGACGACGTCTATGGCGACGACCCGACGGTCAACCGCCTGCAGGCGCGCGCTGCCGAATTGTTCGGTCATGAAGCGGCGCTATTCGCGCCCTCTGGCACGCAGACCAACCTGATTGCGCTGCTGACCCATTGCCAGCGCGGCGACGAATACATCGTCGGCCAGGAAGCGCATACCTACAAATACGAGGCCGGCGGCGGCGCAGTGCTCGGCGGCATCCAGCCGCAGCCCATCGCCCACCAGGCCGACGGCAGCCTCGCGCTGGCGGACATCGAGCACGCGATCAAACCCGACGATTTCCATTTCGCGCGCAGCCGCCTGCTCGCGCTTGAGAACACCTTCGGCGGGCGCGTACTTCAGCCCGATTACATGAAGGCGGCGACCGAGCTCGTGCACCGGCGCGGACTGGCGACACACCTCGATGGCGCGCGCATCTGCAATGCAGCGGTGAAACTCGGCATCAGCCTGCGACAAGCCGTGACCGGCTTCGACAGTGTCTCCGTCTGCCTGTCCAAAGGCCTGGGCGCGCCGGTCGGATCGGTACTGTGCGCCGACCGCGAATTCATCGGACGGGCGCTGCGCTGGCGCAAGATGCTCGGCGGCGGCATGCGCCAGGCGGGGATACTTGCGGCTGCGGGCCTGTACGCGCTGGAGCACAACGTCGAGCGCCTCACCGAAGACCATGAAAACGCCGTCTACCTTGCACGGGGTTTGTCGGACGTCGCCGAAATCAAAGTTGACCTGCCGGAGACCAACATGGTCTTTGCCGACATACCGGCCGGGAAGTGTTCTCGGCTTGCGCAGGCGCTGGGTCGCAAAGGCATCCTTGCGACCGTCGAACCGCAGATGCGCATAGTGCTCCACCTGGATGTCTCGCGCGCGGATGTCGAGCGAATTACCGCAGCGTTCAAGGAATTCTTCGGCGGGTGATTCCGTGCTCGGGTCGGCGCGCGTTTGCGTCCCGGCCCACTTGGCTCTTCAGGACCCCCGATCGCGCAGGGCGCGCGGACTACCTCAGGGCGCTAGAGGCGCGAGCTGTTTCACCATGCCCATCCCGGTGATCTGATAGCCCATCTTCTCATATAGTGCGCGCGCGGCATGGTTGTAGCCGAATACGTTGAGTCCGATACTGCGCGCACCAAGCTCGCTCAGCCTGGTCTCTAGTGCCTCGAGTGCGCCCCGCCC
>QYQC01000174.1 GCA_007280315.1 Betaproteobacteria bacterium
ATTGCCTACCTGCGTGGCGGCTTCTCCCACGAGCGCCCCCTCACCGCAGCCCTATCCCCCGGGACTGGGGGATGGGGAGAAAACCCCCTCTCCCGACTGGGCGGGAGAGGGTTGGAGTGAGGGTGGGCTGTAACAAAGTTGTGTAATTCTCAATAGTAGCCCAGCTTGGAGCTGGTCACGCCTTTGGCGATATAGCGTCCGGTCTGGCCGGCCACCGTCTGCTGGAAGTAGGGACGGAATCGGTAATTCTTGCCGACGAACGAATCCCGCACCTGCCAGTTGCTCGCAGCCAGGGCGGTCCCGTTCGAATCCATCACCCAGGCAACATCCACCTTGGTATTCCGGGCTATTTCCTCCAGCATTTCGTTGATCGCGCGCAGCAGGCGGTTGGGCTGATAATTCACTGAATTGCCTACGCCGGTATGGTGTAGCCCTTTTCCCGGAATAATCTCAAGCAGGCGTCCGCGGCACCCGAATCATACGCGCTGCCGCGGCCGCGCTCGATCTCGGCCAGCGCTTTGTCGATGCCCAGCCCGGCGCGATAGGGACGATGCGAGGACATCGCCTCCATCACATCGGCCACCGCCAGGATGCGCGCCTCGTACAGGATGGCGTCGCCCTTGAGGCCCTGCGGATAGCCGCTGCCGTCGATGCGTTCGTGGTGCTGCAGCGCGACCTCGGCCACAGGCCACGGAAATTCCACGGTCTTCAGGACGTCGTAACCGGACTGCGGGTGTCCCTGGATCAATTGATATTCGATCGGAGTGAGTTTGCCCGGCTTGGACAGAATTTCGGCCGGGATGGTGATCTTGCCGATGTCGTGCAGATAGCCGGCGATTTGCAGGCCCTCGATGCGGTCGTCGTCCAATCCGAGCTCCACGCCGATTGCTGCGGCGATCCTGCCCACGCGCCGCTCATGGCCGGCGGTGTAAGGGTCGCGCATTTCGCTCAAGCTTGTCGCCACCTCGACGGTGCTCATGAATGCGGTCTGCAGCTGCTTGAGATAGAGCTGGATACTTTCTTCGGCGCGCACTTTCTCCGAAATGTCCTGTACCAGCCCGATAATCGCCGGCCGTCCCTTGAGGGTTGCGCGCGCCGCGTTCGCACCGATCCGGATCACTAGCCCGTCGCGGCGCAGGACGTCGAAATCCATCGCCACGCTCTGCGCTTCGCCGGCAAGCAGCCGGCGCATGTTTTCCGCAACCTTTCCGCGGTCCGACTCGACGATCCAGCGCAGCGGATCGCCGCCGACCAGCTCATCCGTGGATCCCTGACCGACAATCTCCCCGGCGCGCGGATTCATATAGACCGTCTTCCCGTCCTGAATAATGTAGATGCCCGCAATCGACTGCTCCACCAGGCCGCGGAACTGTTCTTCCGCCTCGCGCAGCTCCAGTTGCGCCTTTGCGCGGGCAGCCTCGCGCGCGAAGTTGTCCAGCGCAAAGCCGATATCGGTCGCCATTTCAATCAGCAAGCTGCGCGCAGCTTCGTCAAATGCGCCGACCTCGCTCGCATACAGGGCGAGAACGCCAACCGGGATTCCGTTCCGTAAGAGAGGCAGGCAGGCTGCGGCGCCCCAACCAGTTTCCGAGCGTTGTTTATGCCAGGGCGCGGTGGTCGGATGTTTCCGAAAATCCTGAATCCACACCGGCTGGTTCCCGCGCAAGGCGATGACCGTGGTCGCCGGCCGAATGTTCCTGATTTGCGCCGTGAGATCGATGCCGTTGGCATCCGGGAGCGTCACGTCCATCAGGACCACGCTCGGGGAATGACTTAGGCACAATTGCAGCGCGCTCGCCCCGTCGCTGGCTTCCAGGACGTTCGCATGCGGATAGGCGGACTGCAAATGTTCGACCAGGATCCGGCGCATGTGGTCCTGGTCTTCGACGATCAGCATGATGTGCTCCTTGTCCATTTGCGCTGTTCCTGTTGCCCCAGACGAACTCTAGCGCCAGGACCGGACGCAATGTGCAGGGAGGACTTGACAGTTGCTGTAGGGAAATCTCGATTAGCAAACCGGGGTCAGGTGTTGCATTGATGCCCCGATTCAAGAACTGACCCCAGCGTTCCAGTGCTCTTGTGTTTTACATGGTTTCTAACATGGTCTACTATCGAACCATGATTAAGCTGAATATCAACCAGGCCAAGACCCATCTCTCCGCGTATCTCGAGCGGCTGCGCCGCGGCGAGACCATCGTGCTGTGCAAGCGCAATGTTCCGATTGCCGAGATCCGGCCAATGCGCCAGCCGCGCTTGCGCAAACGCCCGATCGGCCTGGCCGCGGGCGAATTTAGCGTTCCCGCGAGTTTCTTCGACCCGCTGCCGCAGGATCTGGTCGCGGCATTCGCCGGCGAATCCGGATCTTCGTGAATCTGCTGCTGGATACCTGCACCTTCCTCTGGATCGCGCAGGATTCGAGCGAACTGTCGCAAACGGCGAGGGAAGTGTTCGCGGATCCGTCCAACGAGGAGTATCTCAGTGTGGTGTCCGCATGGGAGATCGCGGTGAAGCACGAGCTCGGACGGCTGCCGCTGCCCGAAGCGCCGGATCGCTACGTGCCGCAACTGCGCGAGCGCCACGGTATCGAAAGTCACGCGCTCGACGAGGAAGCGGTGATGCAAATCGGGAAGCTTCCCGGCCATCACCGCGACCCGTTCGACCGCATGCCCGTGTGCCAGGCGCTCGCGCACGGTCTCACACTGCTCACTCCGGACCCGCTCATCTCGCGCTATCCCGTGCGCACCGCGTGGTAACCCGGCGTCAGCGGGCGTTAAAGCGAACGGGTCAATGCAAGACCTGACCCTATTACCGCTATTTCCGGGCGTCCAAGCGTTTCAGCGCATGTTTCCAGCGGAGCAGGCGCGTATCGGCCGTCAGCAGTGATGCACGGTGCGAAATCGCAGTTGCGACAATGAAGCGATCGGCCGGATCTTTGTGCGCCATTGCGAGTTCGGCCGCGAGGACGGCGATGTCGCCATCGATGGGCCATTCGACCAGGCCGGCGGCGATCAGGTCGCCGCGCCAGGCTAGGGGCGATTGCGGCAACGTTATGCGTCCTCTCGCATGCAGCATTGCGCATTCCCAGAAGCTGATCGCGCTCACCGCGATTTGCTGCTCTTTCCATGCCTGGTCAATCGCGCGTCGGGCAGTGCGGCCGAGTGTCGGGTCGTCAGCGTCCATCCACAGCAGCGCGTGGGTATCGAGCAAGATCATTTGAGCGCTTCCCATACCACGTCCAGCGGCGAAACGATATCGCCGTCGATCCGGATCAAGCCCTTGTGCAGTCCGATGGGTGACTTCGGCCGCTGGCCCGAAAAAGCGCGCAATTCGGCCACCGCCTTGCCGTTCTTGGTGACGACCATGGTCTTTCCGGTGCGCGCAACTTCATCCATCAATGCCAGGCATTTGGCTTTGAATTCAGACGCCTTGATTTTCTGCATGGAGCGCTCCCGGTTGCACGTGACCATAGACATGGTCACTATAGCACAACGCAAGTCCGCTGGGTCAATCGAGCGTAATCAGCCCGTGCCGGAGCGCGAACTTTACCAGTTCGGTGATGGCCTTGATCTGCAGTTTTCGCATCAGGCGGCTGCGGTAGGTGTCCACCGTCTTCGGTGAGAGGCTCAGCTTGATCGCGATGGCGGCGCTGGTGTGTCCTTCTGCAACCAGTTGCAGAATTTCGCGCTCGCGCCGGCTCAGGCTGCCGAGTGGATTGGGCACGTGCCGCTGCGACAACTCCTCGGCTACCAGGTCGGCGACGCGTTTGCACAGATAGCGCTGCCCATTGCTCACCGCGCGCACCGCGGCGACGATTTCGCTGGCGGCGACTTCCTTCAGCAGATATCCGTGCGCGCCGGACGCCAGCGCGTCGAAGACATATTCGGCGGCGGCGTGCATCGACAGCATCACCACCCGGGTCTCGGGCCAGCGCGCTATGCCAACAATTCGCGGAATTCCGGGTCCGTACCGGCTGTTTTTCGTCAGTTTCAATTTCCACGAACCCAAGCATGTGCATGTGGAACGGGAGCTCCGCGTATGCAAGTATTGGATGGAACCTGTAGCATTGGCGAGCAACCACGGCTTTGCGCCGGTAGAACTGAATACCATCCGTCGATTGCTCAGCGAGCATCGCGAACAGATATTGGAGGCATGGGATGAACACTGTGGTACCGATCGTTGAACCCCGTATTGCGGACTTGCGCGTCACCGATTCCGAGATCACGGCCTACCTCGTCGACGGCCGCACTGTGAGCGTGCCACTTGCCTGGTCTTGGCGGCTGTCGGAGGCCACGCCGGTTCAGCGCGAACATTGGCAGTTGATCGGTGACGGTGTCTGTGTCCATTGGCCGGACGTCGATGAGGACATCAGTATCGAAGGGATGCTGCACGGAACACCCGCGCCGAGGCCAATGCCTGTCTCGTGAAGAATGCAGGTCTTGCATTGACGCATTTGCCGCAAGGCGAGGCCTGAGCCTGTTAGCCAATTTTTCCGCTCACATTAGACCTATCCGATCATGGCCATAGGCGACCCGAAGTCAGATTCCAACATAGGTCACAATGCCCGGCCTGGCAGTCGGGATAGCGGCGAGCAACGCTGGGACGAGCACCTGAAGATCAGCCAGGCGATTGGAGCGGGCGCGCAACACAATGACTGCAATTGTGAATGCGGGAAGATTCTGCTGGAAAGAGAGATTTCTATCGACAGTAACAAAAACGTCGAAGTCCTGTGCAGCCAGCGCAAGCAGTTCGCCGTTCTTGATTGTTGACCAGCCTAGTTGGCGTGCAGTGTTGACCTCGTGACCAACGACGCGACGAGCAAGACGCCAGTCTATGCACTCATCGATAAATACTCTCACGAGGCCGAGGCAACAAGGCGGTCTTTGGCCTGCTCGAGGAATTCGATGACTTGCCCGCGAGTTACTGACGGGAACCCGACCAGAAAATCGTCGATGGATTCTCCGGATTCCAGGTGATCAAGAAGCGTCTGAACCGGTACCCGAGTTCCTGAGAACACCGCGGCTCCACCCATCACGTCCTGGCTGCAAGAGATAACCTGTCTGTCCATACCGTCAGACTACTCCCAACACAGAGGCTGATGCAACCTGCGACGGAATGCGGGGGGGCGGGTGTTGCGTTGACGCATTTGCCGCAACGCGGGGCCTTATCCTATGATCTGGACTTGCCACCCACTTCAGGTGCAGCCGGCCATGGCCAAAGGCAGCGAAGCCACCCCTTATGCGTACCAGACGCTGGGCGCGGGGGATTTCCTGTTTCGCTCGCAGATCGAGATCAAGGGGGTGCTCGATGCATTGGTGAAGAGGAAAGTCACGCTCTCCGCCGACATCGAGAACGACCAGGGCGCAGAGCTGCTGTTCCTGACGCGCCTACTGCAGGTCGATCCGGCCGGGCAATTCATTGTCATCGCCTGCAACCGGGACAAGGCCGCCAACCAGGCGCTGTTCGCGCGGCGCGCGTTTGTGCTGCATGCCAACCTGGACAACGCGCACCTCGAGTTCGCCGTTTCCGATCCGGCCGACGTCATGCTGCGCAATGTCGCCGCCATCCGCCTGCGCTTCCCCGATGCGCTGCTGCGCCTGCGGCGGCGCGAGCACCCGCGCTTCCGCCTGCCGCCCAGCGTGCCGCTGCGTTGTATTGCCGACAGCAGTGGCTTTACCCCGTTCGAGGCGCGCATTGTCGATATCAGCGTGGGCGGAATGGGCGCGATGATCCACGACGCTGAAATCAAACTGAGCGCCGGCACGGTGCTGAAGAACTGCAAGATCGTGCACCCGCGCGGCGACGCGGTGGTGGTCGATGTGCAGGTGCGCCACAGCCGGCGCGTAATGCTGCCCGACGGCGAGTGGGCGCAGCGGTCAGGCTTTCGCTTCCTCGGCGCGCCGCCGGGCCTGACGGAGCTGCTCAAGGTATTCGTGCTCGATCTGGGCCAGGATTCCAAGGCTTGAGCGTTTCGCCTGGTTACGGCGCCGGTTCAGGCGCCCATCGCCGATGCACCGATGCGCGGCGTTGCCGCGTGACCGGCTATGCCGCGTGACCGGCGATGCCGGGCAGATGCTGCGCACAGCTATCCTCTATAATCGTGCGCTGGCAATTTCCGCCGGCTGTCGATGAGGATCAACATGAACTATGAACTGCCCGAATTTCTGGCCCACGCGGTGGCGTTGGAGCAGGAAGC
>QYQC01000201.1 GCA_007280315.1 Betaproteobacteria bacterium
ATCTTCGATTGCGTACGGATGGCTTTTTCATCCGTGCGCAATCGACGATCCGCGCGGACGGTTTTTCGTCCGCGCAACATCGCAACTCTGCAATGACGAAACAGGCGTAGCCCAGATGCAGGCGCGCAGCGCGCAAGTCTGTTCAACGGATGCAGCACTGCGTTTGGAATGACGAACGCTGGTCGAATCGGATTGCAATTTTCCCTCAGGAAAAAATGCCGTGCAGGTACCAGGCGCCGGCGGGGCTGCGCTCGCGATAGACCCACAGCAGGGCTGCGTCGGCAGTGCGGGCGATGAAATAATCGCGTGCCATGTCGGCGCCATCCCACCAACCGGATTCGATCCGCTCCGGGCCGGCCAGCAGCTTCAGCGGCCCGTGATGACAGGGGATGGATTCCTTTTCCTCCAGCGCCTGCGGCCGCTCGAGCAGCCAGAACGGGCGCAGGTCGAAATCCAGAGCGAGCTGCTTTACACCGATCTGTGCTCCGGCGCTGGCGCGTTCCGGGCGATGATCGGCGCACAGGGTGATGCCGTGTACGGCTGCGGCACCCAGGCGCGAGCGCAGGCGCTCGATCAGGCGCGGCCAATTGCCTTCTTCGCGCAGCGCATCGGAAAAAAGATTTCGGTTGGAATGCTCCAGTGGTTCGATCGCCTGCACTTGCAGCGCGATCGCGCGCACCGGCCCGGACAGCGCCGTCTGCTGCAGCCGCTCGCGCAAGAGCAGCGCGAAGTGCGCGGCTTCGCGGCAGGGCGCGACCAGGCCCAGTTCGATGCGGGTGGCGGGCGCGGCGCGATGCGCGAGGCTGAGCAGCAGCCGGCGTGTGCCGGCGGCGCGCGCCGCGAGAAAGCCTTCAAGCTGCGCCAGCAGCCGCTTCGATGCAAACAGCAGGGCTTCGGCTTGCGTGGCTTCGGCCGGCAGCTCGATGGCAGCGCCGAATGTTTCCGGCAGCACGAATGCGCCGCGCGGATCGGGCAGGCGGCCCAGCGCCTGGTCCAGTGCATCGAGCAGACCCTGGCCGAAGCGGCGCGCCAGCCCGTCGCGCGGCAGCGCCAGCAGATCGCCGATGCTGCCGGCGCCGATCGAGGCGAGTGTTTCTTCCTCCCTGCTTTGCAGCACAGACAGGGGCAGGGCGGACAGTTCGGTTTCGAGCAAAGCGGCATCGCTTATCAGGCACTGCTTGCCGGCACGCGCGAACCAGGATGCGGCGCGGGCGGTGGGCGCAGCGGCGAGGCGCGCGCTGTAGCCCATGGCGGTGAGTCCCTGTTGCAGTCTTAGCGCGATCTCGCCCAGGCCGCCGAACAGTTTCAGGCTGCCCGAGACTTCCAGCAGCACCAGTTCGGGAAAATCGAGCGCGACATTGGGGGTGCATTGCATCGCCCAGGCGGCGATGCCGAGCAGGGCTTCGGTTTCGGCTGCGGCTTCGCGTTCGCGCAGGCGCAGGTTCGGCGCGAGGGCGAGCGCCGCAGTGACCGGCATGCCGGCGCGCAGGCCGCGTGCACCGGCCTTGGCGTCGCAGACGAGCAGGCGCTGCCGCTCGGCGACCGCGCAGGGCTCAGGCGAGGGCAAGCCGCGCTGAAATGCTTCCAGCGGCAGTTGCGGCAGATGCAGGGCTATCCACAAGCTAGTCAAGACGTATATAAACCCATATAATCAATATATTACGAGGCGAAAAATGTCTAATAAAACGAACGGTTTGATGCGGTTAAGCCCATGAATTGCCTGATTTCAGGGTTTTTCAATTAGACAACTATTTGAGGGGACGAACCCGCTCCTCCTTGCGTAGATACACTCGCTGCGTCGCCTTGCGAGTTCGGCGGTGAGACTGGACATGGCATCTCCAAAAACTGTATTTTTATACAGTATCCAGAAATTTGACCGACTTGTCTAGCTGGAGTTTTTAAGAAGCCGCTTCAGAATTACTGAAACGGCCCCTAATGAAGATCCGCTCGCCGACCACTGCTGCCGTCAGTTCTATGCAGATCGGGATAATCAGGACTGCCTGGGCGAGAGTCCGGTTCCGGAAAACGCCAGCATCGGGACCCGACCTAGAAGATTCCCCTGAACGCCTCCGTCTGCTCTAGAGCTGCGCTCCGCCGATCCCCTAGGTCGATCAGCGCGTCCAATACCTTCAGAAGCTGCTGTGCGTCTTCACGGCGCAATGGGAAATTCCAGTCCGCCTGCCGCTGCACAGCACCCGCCATTCGGGCTGGCAACATCGTTCCGGTCCATCCTTCCTCGGCGTTGCCAATGGCCGAAAGAGCAGCGTTCGCTTGCTGACCAAACATCGAGATTGGGTAGGCTTGGCCTGCGCGCTCGCAAAGGTCGAGGAATTTCCCCATGACAAACGAGGACCAACCGACAGGTCGAACGATACGGTCAATGATTGGCATGATAGTTTCAACCTGTGACCAATCACCGTTCGCATAGCGGACGGCACCGGGAGCACTCTTCTCGACGTTCACGAACAGAAGCGCAGCGATCAGATCGGGCATCGCGTAACCATTAACTTGCCCGGCATGCCAGCTGTTCGGTTTGAAGATCCGATCATCCAAGATTCGCGAAACGCAATCGTCCAATAGGGGAATGGCGTTTTCTGGCACCGTCGCGGCATCATAGATGTGACGACTACGACCATAACCGACAAGCGTCGTGAGAAGCTATCGGCCGTACACCAACGAAAGGAATGGGAGGGTCATTGATGAAGAATGCCACTCCGGGAAAACCTGGCGCGCTGAAATCCACGCGGGATGAAGCGCAACGCGAGGGGCGCGTGTTGCGCCGAACCGTGCCACGTGCAGGCCAGGGCATCTCGAAACCGTCAATGCGCACCGCAGATTCGCTGAACATGCTATCCACGACGGCAAGAAACCGCCTGCCCAATCTGCTGCCGCTGCGTTACGGTCGTATGCGCCACTCGCCGTTCACCTATATGCGCGGCGCCGCGGCGATGATAGCTTCCGATGTCGCCAACATGTAAAGTAATGAAATTCATCGCGCAAACGCCCAGCAAGGGAGGAAACATTGATCATTAGGTTTGTATTGCGACTCATTGCGAGCACTTCTGCCATCGGTGCAATTGCGAGCATCACTTTTTCCGCGGCTCTGATTGCAGCATCCGGCCCTGGCCTTTATGGCGTCTCCGCTATCGCGCTAGGCATCGGATCATTATCGTTTGTCCTTGCCTCAGCACAGGCGGTAAGACCAAAAAGGGAGGGTAGCGAAGCATGAGCAAGAAACAATCAGTCAATCGGACAACTTCCTGTTTTTCGGTCATTGGGATATTTCTGCTCTGGATTCCAATTGTGTCGAATGCGGTTCCGCCCTCGCCAAGGGAGGTTGAAGTTGGGATCTACGTCAACAACATTCCTGCCGTGAACTTAAAGGAAAAAAAGTTTCAGGTTGATTTCAATGTTTGGTTTCGCTGGAAGGGTGACGACATAAACCCTGTTGAAACTTTCAAAATTTTTAACGGCCACGTTGATGTGAAAGATGTAGTCGAAAAAAAGAAAATTGGCGATATCAATTACGCTTCGGCGCATGTAGAGGCCACGATCTATCGGAATTTCAATGTCGACCGGTATCCCCTGGATAGTGAAAGCTTGAAGATCCAGATCGAAGACAGCAAGAGGGATGGGAACGCCATAACTTTCGCAGCGGATAAGGTTAATTCCAATATTAGCTCTAAGCTAACCGTGCCAGGCTATATAGTGAGAAGCTTTGAAAGTTACAATTCAGTCACCAGTTACAATACCAATTATGGCGATACCTCACTGGGTCAGGAGGCAGTGGCGAAATATCCCCGGTTTACCTTTTCTATCGAACTAGTGCGCCCAGGGTATAGATTTTTCTTCAAGTATTTCTCAGTTTTGTTTCTCGCCGCTGCGCTTACCTTTCTCGCATTCTGGATTTCGGTGGATATGATCGACACACGGTTCTGGATTGTAACGTCAGCTTATTTCCTGGCCGCAATTACCGGAAGTGCCCTGCAAAGCACAATGCCTGAGACCGAATCTTTTGGCCTGGGCGATATGCTCTATAACCTGACTATGATATTTATATTTATCAGCACGGCGGTAATGATTCACAACCACAAGGTGTTTTCCGCCAATGATGCGCGCGCCCACCGATTGACAGTGCTTTGGGGACTAGGGCTCCCGATTGCATATATTATTTCGACCATAATTATTGTAGTTGCGACTTGACCCCGCATATGAGCAAGAGGGACATGGGAACATGTTCCGGTGCCAGTTTGCTTCTCGAGTGCCCGCTTTACGATGCAATCCTAACGGACCGCGCGATCAGTGCCACTGGAGCGGCAGGCCATGTTCAAATAGCCGAAACTGGATCGCTGCACCTCGCTTTGAGGGAGCCATTTTCCCAGAAATTATTGGTCCGAAAATACCGGGCAGGTCATGCCGATCTCGCAGTTGTGGGAGCGAGCTTGCTCGCGAATTCGAGGATTCGCGAGCAAGCTCGCTCCCACAAAGCCGTGTGTCGGAGATGTCGGTTTCCCACAATATTTTTTCGAAACTAAGATGTCGTCGTACTAGGTGGTATCTTCGAGCACCACCGCGCCGGGCAACTGCACCACAAACCGGGCTCCCTGCCCCGACGCGTTCTCCGCCCGCGCCGACCCGCCGTGCAGGCGTGCAATATGGTCGACCAGGTACAGTCCGAGACCGGCACCGGATCGCGTCTTGGCGCTGCGGCCGCGGAAATATCGTTGAAACACCTTTGGCAGTTCGTCATCGGGGATACCCGGTCCTTCATCGGCGACGACAAATTCGACTTCGCCGCCGGGCAGGCCGCGGGCGCTGACGCTTACCGAGGCGCCCGGCGGCGTGTAGTGCAGCGCGTTCGTCAACAGGTTGCCCAGGGCGATGCCGAGCAGCGAAACATCGCAACTGATTCCTGGCGGCAGGTCCGCGCAGTGGACCAGCAGGCGTTCATTCCCGAAATCCGCCACCACGCGTTCGACGAGCGCGCGCGGATCGCAGGTTTCGAGCTTCAGCGCCCGCAGATCGCCGTCCAGGCGGTCGAGCGAGAGAAATTCGTCCATCAGCTGCGTCATGCGGCGTGTCGCGGCGCGGATGTTGGTGCAGCGCACGCCGGTTGCCTCGACGCTCGCCTGCGCGGTCCCGGCAATGCGCTGCGCGCTGGTGTCGATGATCGCCAGCGGCGTGCGGAATTCATGCGAAACCATGGCGACGAATTCGCGTTGCTGCTGACGCGCGGCGGTTTCGGCGGCAAGCGCGTCGCGCAGTTCGCTAACCAGCGCCGCCCGAGCCGCGACCTGCGCGCTCAATTCCGAGGTGCGCGCGGCGACCTGCGATTCCAGGTATTCATTGAGCGAGGACTGTTGCGCCAGCTTCGCGCGTCCTGCCTCGTTGGTTCGCCGCCTGATGTTCAGGCTCACGGCGATCATGTGCAGCAGCGCGGCGACCACATTGGCGGGCTCGGTCAGCGGGCCCGGCGCGAATACGCCCAGGTCGTGCAAATGGCGCCCTGCCATGGCGACGTAGAAAATACCGAAGGCAACCAGGAAATAGCGTGCCGGACGATGCGCGCGACGCGCGAGTCGTATCGCGATCGCCAGGAGAAGCACTGCGGCCACCAGTGCAATCAGCTGCGCCATCTCCATGGCGGCACCAAAACGGCCGAACAGCGCCCACAGTGCACAGGCAATTCCGGCTGCCCACATGCCCGCCTGAAAATAGCGGGTGAACCGCGGCATCACGGCAGCGGATTCCAGCTGCATCAGCGCGAGGCTGGCGCCTACGCCGAGCAACATGGAGAAGGTCAGCGCCAGCACCAAATCGACTTCCCTGCCATGCCATGGGGTTATTAGCTGGAAGTGGCCGAAAGAAATTGCGCCCGTCAGACCGTACATGGCGAAATAGAGCACGAACCATCTGTTGACTTGTCCGTGGGCGAACGCCAGTGCGCCCAGATGGAAAAGCAGCACCAGTCCACAGACACCGTAGAAGATGCCGTAACCGAAGGACTCGTTGCGCGACGCTGCGTCGAAGGCCACTGACTGCCAAAGACGAACCGGAGCCGCAAGGGCATTGCGCGCCGTGATGCGCAGGTAATATCGCCGCGGCTTCTGCGTGTCGAAATGCAGATTGAACGCCGGGTTGCGAACATCGATTTCCCACTGCCAGTGTGGCAGATCGTTGCCGCCCCGATGTTCCGTATAGCGATCGCCCTCTGCCGGGACGAACAGGCGCACATCGTCGAGGAGCGCATTGGCCACTTCGAGAATCCACGCCGCCGGTGCATCCACCTCGGGTACGACATCGAATCGCAGCCACACGGCGGCGCTGCTGTAACCCGCGCTAAGGTTGCCCGGCAACGGCCGGAATACGCCTCGCGCACGCACCTCGTCGAACGTCATCTTGGCGCGCTCGTCGGTGAACACGGCGAGGTGACCGGCCGTATCCAGCCAACGCGTTTGGGAATTCGGCGTAAGCGCGGCCTGCGCGAATGCATTTGGCGCAAGCAGCAACACAACGGCGAGGACGATGAGGCGAAGCAGCATCAAATAGCACGATAGCATGACGCAAAATCGGAAGCTTGCTCGAATTTCCGCCGCCGTGTAACAATGAAGCCGTGCCGCTGCTGCGCTGTCGGCGATACTGCTTATCCACCCTTACCGATAATCGCACGATGTCCAGACTGATACTGATCGAAGACGAAACGGTCCTGCGCGAGGAAATCGCCGGTTTCCTGTCCGAATCGGGTTTTAGCGTGGATGCAGTCGGCAGTCTGGCTGAATTCGACCGCACATACCTGCGTGGAAGCCATAACCTCGCGCTAATCGACCTTGGGCTGCCCGACGGCGAAGGCATCGACCTCATTGCACGCCTGCGCGCGCAGGGCGAGCGTCTTGGCATCATAGTCATCTCCGCCCGCATCGCCTCCGAAAGCCGGGTCCGCGGGCTGGTGGTAGGGGCCGACCACTACCTCGCCAAGCCGCTGGATCTGGCCGAACTGGCCGCCATCGTCGGCGCGCTCGCGCGCCGGCTAGGCGACGAGAACGACTGCAAATTCTGGACGCTGAACAATGCAAGGCGCAGTCTGACGCCTCCCGGCGGGGCGCCGATTG
>QYQC01000003.1 GCA_007280315.1 Betaproteobacteria bacterium
CACTGCGCTGCTGGCGGAAAGGACCTGACTGGAACTCACTCGCCTGTGCCGCAAGCTGGAGGATCCCGAACTCCGTTAACCATGAAAATAGTCATCCTCGGTGCCGGCCAGGTCGGTGCCTCCGTGGCCGAGGCCCTGGCTTCGGAGGTGAACGACGTAACGGTCGTGGACCAGAGCGGCCCCTGCCTGGCGCAACTGGCCGACCGCCTGGACGTACGCACGGTGACCGGCAACGCCGCGCTGCCCTCGGTGCTCAAGAGCGCCGGCATCGAGGATGCCGAAATGCTGGTGGCGGTGACGCAGTCCGACCAGACCAATCTGGTGGCCTGCAAGATTGCCAGGCACCTGTTCAATGTTCCGACCCGCATTGCCCGCCTGCGCGGGGCGGACTTTCTGACCAGTGAAGCCTTGCTTGCCGACGACATGTTTTCGGTCAGCCATGCCATGTGTCCGGAGCGGGACGTTACTGACTACATCTGCCGGCTGGTAGAGTTTCCCGAAGCGTTGCAAGTGCTCGAATTCGGGAATGGCCAGGCGACACTGGTCTGTGTGCGCGCCTATGAAGGGGGCTTGCTGGTCGGCAAGGAGATCCAGTCGATGCGCGAGCACCTGCCGCGCGGCGTCGATGCCCGCATCGTGGCCATCTTTCGCGAGCATCAGCCCGTCGACCCCACCGGTAGGACGGTGATCGAGGCCGGCGACGAGGTATTTCTGCTTGCTGCCACGCCAAATATCCGTCTTGTACTGGGCGAGCTGAGGCGCATCCAGCAACCGGTAAAGCGGATCATGATTGCGGGCGGCGGCAACATCGGCGCCCGTGTTGCCGCTGCGCTGGAGAAGGATTACGAGGTCAAGGTGATCGAATGCGACGCGCGCCGCGCCGAAACAATCGCCACCCGTTTCAGGGACACCCTGGTGCTCTGCGGCGAGGCGACCGACGAGAATGTACTGGCGCAGGAAAACATCGACGAGATGGACATGTTCCTGGCCCTGACCAACGACGATGAAGACAACATCATGGCAGCGTCGCTGGCCAAGCGATTGGGCTGCACGCGGGTGCTGGCGCTGATCAATCGGCGCGCCTATGCCGACATGGTGCAGGGCGGACCGATCGACATCGGCATTTCACCGGCCCAGATATCCATTGGCGCCCTGCTGGCCTTTGTGCGGCACGGCGATGTGGCGCGGGTGCATAGCCTGCGCCGCGGCGCGGCCGAGGCGCTGGAACTGATCGTGCATGGCGATCGCAACAACTCCAAGGTGGTCGGCCGCCGTATCGATGAACTGCCGGTGATCAAGGGCGCGCATATCGGCGCCATCCTGCGCAAGGGTGCGCCACGGGAGATTTTGCAGGACAACATGGCGGTAACGGTGTCGGGCGACGAGGTCATCATTCCCCATCACGACACGGTGATCGAGGCCGATGACCATGTGGTGGTGTTCTGTACCCGCAAGACGCAGATACCCCAGGTCGAAAGGTTGTTCCAGGTCAGCGCCGGTTTTTTCTGAGCGGCAAATAGTGGAACGTTACTATCCGGTGGTTCGCGTGTTCGGCCTGTTGCTGGTCTGCTTTGCGTTGACCCTGCTGGTACCGCTGATTCTTTCGTGGTGGCTGGACGATGGCGCAACTTCGGCCTATGACGAGGCTTTTCTGCTGGCGCTGGCTACCGGCATGGCGCTGTGGTGGCCGGCGAGGAACGCCAAAGCCGAGTTGAAGGTGCGCGACGGCTTTCTGATGGTGGTGCTGGTGTGGACGCTCCTTCCGGTTTTTGCCGCCATGCCGCTGATGTTTCAACTGGGGGTTTCGTTTACCGACGCCTATTTCGAGGCGATGTCCGGGCTCACCACCACCGGTTCGACCGTGCTGTCGAATCTCGACACGCTGCCGCCGTCGATCAACCTCTGGCGCGGAATGCTGGTCTGGCTGGGCGGCATGGGCCTGATCGTGCTGGCCGTGGCCATCCTGCCTCTGCTCGGCATCGGCGGTCGGCAGATGTTCAAGGCCGAAACGCCGGGGCCGATGAAGGATTCCCAACTCACGCCGCGCATGACCCAGACCGCCAAGGGCCTGTGGGGCGTTTATGCCACCGTCACCCTGCTGTGCATCGTCAGTCTGCACTGGGCCGGAATGACCTGGTTCGATGCGGTCATGCATTCGTTCACAACCATGGGTCTGGGAGGCTTCTCCAGTCACGACGCGAGTTTCGGCTACTGGAACTCACCCGCCATCGAAGCGGTTGTCATCGTCTTTATGCTGCTCGCCGGGATGAACTTCGCGACCATGTTTTTGGCCTTGTACGGTCGTTCGTTTCAGCCCTATCTGCGCGATCCGGAGGCGCGCTGGTTTCTCGCCGTCACCATTGGCAGCGTGTTCGGCATTGCTTTCTATTTGTGGCTGCAGGGAAGCTACCCGGATTTTCCGACCGCCCTGCGCTTCGCGGCCTTCAATGTGGTGTCGATTGCCACCACCACCGGTTTCGCCAACACCGACTACAACTTGTGGCCGTTCTTCGCCCCGCTGTGGATGCTGTTTCTGAGCAGCTTTGCCACCAGCGCCGGCTCCACCGGCGGCGGCATCAAGATGATCCGCGCCATCATTCTCTACAAGCAGGTGTATCGGGAACTGCTGCGCGCGATGCACCCGAATGTTGTCTGGCCGGTGCGCCTCGGCGACAGCCCGGTGCCGGCAAATATCCTGTTTGCGGTTCTGGCGTTCGCCTTCATGTACATGACCAGCGTTACCCTGATGACCTTGCTCATGTCGTTCTCCGGCCTCGACGTCGTCACCGCCTTCTCGGCGGTGGTCGCCAGCATCAACAACACCGGGCCGGGGCTGAACAAGGTCGGCCCTGCGGCCAACTATGCGGTGCTGACCGACTTCCAGACCTGGGTGTGCGCCTTCGCCATGCTGCTCGGTCGGCTCGAGATATTCACCCTGCTGGTGGTGCTTACGCCGGCCTTCTGGCGACGCTAGTGCGATAATTCGCTCTTTGCTTCGCTGGATTGCACCTCATGCCAAACTCGGCCCGTCCCAAGAACGATACTTTATTGCGTGCGCTGCTGCGCGAGCCCGTCGACTACACCCCCGTCTGGCTGATGCGCCAGGCCGGGCGCTACCTGCCTGAATACTGCGAAACGCGCCGTCGCGCCGGCAGTTTCCTCAACCTGTGCAAAAACCCGCAGCTCGCCTGCGAGGTAACGCTGCAACCTTTGGCGCGCTTCGAACTCGATGCGGCGATCCTGTTTTCAGACATTCTCACCGTGCCCGACGCGATGGGCCTCGGCCTGTATTTCGCCGACGGCGAAGGTCCGAAGTTCGAGCGCCCGCTGCGCGAAGAATGGGTGATCCGCGGTCTTACCGCCCCGGATCCCAATGTGCACCTGCGCTATGTGATGGATGCCGTGGCCGAGATCCGCCGCGCGCTGGGCGGGTCGGTGCCGCTGATCGGTTTTTCCGGCAGCCCGTGGACTCTGGCTTGCTATATGGTGGAAGGCGGCTCGGGCTCCGCGACCGATTACCGCACGGTCAAGACCATGCTCTACGATCGCCCCGATTTGATGCATCACATTCTGACTGTCACCGCCACCGCGGTGACGGATTATCTCAATGCCCAGATCGAGTCCGGCGCGCAGGCGGTAATGATTTTTGATTCTTGGGGCGGTGCGTTGTCGCACGCGGCCTATCGCGAATTTTCACTGGGCTACATGCAGCGCATTCTTGCCGGCCTGAAACGAAGCCATGACGGCCAGCGTGTTCCCAGCATCGTCTTCACCAAAGGTGGCGGCCAGTGGCTGGAGGCGATTTCCGACATCGGCTGCGATGCGGTCGGTCTCGACTGGACCACCGATCTGGGTGAAGCGCGGCAGCGCGTCGGCGCTCGTGTTGCATTGCAGGGCAATCTCGATCCGATGGCCTTGTTCGCGTCCCCCGACAAAGTGGCGGCTGAAGCCCGGCGCGTGCTGGACAGTTTCGGCGGTGATGACGCCGGTGGCAAAATTCAAGGCGGACACGTGTTCAATCTCGGCCACGGTATTTCGCAATTTACCCCGCCCGAAAACGTCAAGATTCTGGTTGACACGGTACACAGCCACAGCCGGCGCGGCTCCGCGCGGAGCTGATTTTTGGAAGCCAACGGGGGCGCGGTTTGCGCTGCTTTCCCCCGTGGAAAAGGCCGTCCGGCAAGGCTTGCCGCGACGGCACGATTTGGCCTCCCGCCGTTGACTTATTCACAGAAATCGGCAAGGCGCCGGAATTCATGCGTTCGACCGGGCCTTTAGCACAGATCACGTATAACCTGTTGTTGTTGAACGGTTTTATTTTGTTCAAATATTGCGCAGAGAGGCGAAACACCTTGCCGGACGGTCACTTAGGCATTTCCTGCGAGGCTTACTCACAAAGTTATCCACAGATTTTGTGGGTAAGCACTTTTCTCTTTTGCGGCAATAGCTTGAAGGCTTATGCCAAGAACTTGTCGAGCATTGGTTGGCAAGCATCTGACTCAGCATGAACATCGTCCGCGTCGCCCTCGACTTGCCTTTGCCGAGACTTTTCGATTATCTCGCGCCGGATTCTGACGAAAGCGATATCGGCCGGCGGGTGAACGTGCCTTTCGGCGCCGGTTCGCGGACCGGAGTGATCATCGCACTGGCTGCGGCGAGCGAGCAGCCGGACGCCAAGCTGAAAGCGGTTGGCGAAATCCTGCGCGACATGCCGGCACTGCCTGCCGAGTGGTTGGCGCTCTGCGAATTTTGCGCGCGCTACTACCAGACGCCGCTGGGCGAAGTGACTTCGTTTGCCCTGCCGCCGATGCTGCGGCGCGGCAAGCTGCCGCGCATCAAGAAACCGGCGGTGCCTGCTCCCGGGCCGGCCTCCGCGCCCGAACTGCCGCGGCTGATGGCTGCCCAGCAAGCGGCGGTGGCAGCCATCGCCGGCATTGCCGGCTTCAACACACTGCTGCTGCACGGTGTCACAGGCAGCGGCAAGACCGAGGTCTATCTGCGCGCGATCGACGCCGTGCTGGCGCGTGGTGGCCAGGCGCTGATGCTGGTGCCGGAAATCGCCCTCACGCCGCAGCTCGAAGGCCGGGTCGCGGCGCGCTTTCCTGCCGCCCACATCGTGTGCGCCAACAGCGGCATGGCCGACGCGGCGCGTGCCCGCGGCTTTCTCGAAGCGCTCTCGGGCCGTGCCGAGATCGTGCTCGGTACCCGGCTGGCGGTGTTCATGCCGCTGCCGCGCCTGCAATTGATCATTGTCGATGAAGAGCACGATGCCTCCTTCAAGCAGCAGGAAGGCCTGCGCTATTCGGCGCGCGATGTTGCCATCTGGCGCGCCCATCAGCTGAACATTCCCGTCGTGCTCGGTTCGGCCACGCCCTCGCTGGAAACGTTTCATC
>QYQC01000237.1 GCA_007280315.1 Betaproteobacteria bacterium
AAACACGGGTCTGCCGGATCTGCGGCCGCGGCAGCAATAGGCAGGCACTGAACGAGGCAGGCCTGCCGGTGACGGCCGGTATCAGTGACCGAGCCGACGCAGCCGGCCTCGCATACGCCACCGGCCGTGGCATTGACACAGCCGTCGACCCGCACCGGGACTACGCCGCGCGCAAGGCGTTCGACGCGGAGCTGGCGCAGGCGATCGACGGGTTCAACCCGGCGCTGGTGGTGCTTGCCGGTTTCATGCGCATACTCACCGAGGGTTTCGTGCTGCGCTACCAGGAGCGGATGCTCAATATTCATCCCTCGCTGCTTCCCGCTTTTCCCGGACTCGATACCCATGCACGGGCAATTGCGGCCGGCGTGAAGTTTCACGGCTGCAGCGTGCACTTTGTTACGCCGCAGCTCGACCACGGGCCCATCGTGATCCAGGCGGCAGTGCCGGTTCTGCCTGACGATGACGAGGCGAAGCTCGCCGCGCGCGTGTTGGTCGAGGAGCATCGTGTCTACCCGCGGGCGGCGCGCTGGTTCCTCGACGGGAAACTGGTCATCGAAAACGGTGTGGTGCGCGTTAAGGGGGATCATCCCCAACAGTCGTACGCGCCTTGATCAAGCACATTGCCTTTTTTGTCGCCTGCCTCTACGCCGGTGCCTGCGCGGCGTTGCCGCCGCATAAGCTGAGCCTGACCTACGATCTCAGCTACAACGGTATCGTCGCGGCCGAGCTGACCGAGGTGCTCGAGCACGACGGCAAGGTGTTTTCGCTGACTTCCGAAGGGCGTGGCAAAGGCATAGGTGCGTTGCTATATCGCGGCGCCGCAAAGCGCACCTGCCGCGGCGAGATCACCGCTGCCGGCCTGCGCCCGCTGGAATACCGCGACCAGCGCGGCGACAATCCGGCCAACGTGGCGCGATTCGACTGGACCAGGAAAACCCTGACGCAGCAGCACGACGGCAAGATCGAAACCACGGCGATGGTGCCGTCGCTGCACGACCGGCTGAGTTTCGTTTACAACTTCGCCTTTCAGATCTCGCCCGATCTCAATCCGGGCCGGGACATCAAGGTGACCCTGACCGACGGCAAGGGGCTGACGCAGTTTCACTATGTGGTCGCAGGGCGCGAACTGCTGAAGACGCCGGCGGGCGAACTGGAAACGGTGCATCTGGTGAAACAGCGCGAAAGCAAGGATGATCGGGGTACGGAAATCTGGTTTGCGAGCGGCCGCAATTACCTGCCGGTACGCATTCTGACGATCGAACACGACGGCGCGCGCATTGATCAGATGTTGACGCGCATCGATGACTGAAATGCGTCGCCAGCCGTTATAGAAATTCATGCCGATACCCCGTCCTTTGCTGGATCACACCGCGAAAGCGCTTGCTGCGGTGCTGGAATTCAAATATCCGGCGGACGCGGTGGTGTCGCGTTATCTACGCGCGCATCCGATCCTCGGTCAGCAAGATCGAGCCTTTGTCGCCGAGGTCGTGTTTGCCGCGCTGCGCCGCCTGCGCTTGCTTGAAACCCTCGGCGCGGGGCGCGACCCGCGCCGGCTGGTACTGGCTGCGTTGACACGACTGCGCGGCCTGAGTCTGCGCGAGCTGGAATCCGCGCTGAAGCCACCAGAGCGCGATTGGCTGGTCGAACTCAAGGCGAAAGCCGCGGACGAAACGCTGGCAGTGCGCTGCGATTTCCCCGATTGGCTACTCGCCAGGCTGCAGCAGCAGTACGGCGAACCCGAACTGCTGGCGCTGGCGCACAGCCTGCAGCAAAGCGCGCCGCTCGACCTGCGCGTCAATCTGCTCAAAGCGGAGCGCGCGGCAGTGCTGGAGCGCCTGGCTGCCGACGGCATCGCGGCGAGTGCGACACCTTATTCGCCGCACGGTGTACGCCTCGAGGGCAAGCCGCAGATCAACCGGCATGCGCTGTTCCTGCAAGGCGCAATCGAAATCCAGGACGAGGGCAGTCAGCTCCTGTGCCAGTTGCTGGCGCCGCGCCGCGGCGAGATGGTGGCGGATTTCTGCGCCGGCGCCGGCGGCAAGACCCTGGCGCTGGGCGCGCTGATGCGCGGGAGCGGCAGGCTGTATGCGTTCGATATTTCGGAGAAGCGCCTCGCCGGCCTGAAGCCGCGCCTGGCGCGCTCGGGGCTGTCCAATGTGCATCCGCAATGGATTGCCAGTGAAAACGACGCGCGCCTGAAGCGCCTTGCGGGCAAGCTCGACCGTGTGCTGGTGGACGCGCCTTGTACCGGCCTGGGGACGCTGCGGCGCAATCCCGATCTCAAGTGGCGCCAGAGCGAACAGTCGTTGGCCGCTTACCGGACCAAGCAGGACGTCATCCTGGCCGCTGCCGCCAAGCTGGTAAAGCCGGGCGGCCTGCTGCTCTACGCCACCTGCAGTCTGCTCGACGATGAGAACACGGGCGTGGTGGCGCAATTTCTTGCTACGCACGCGCAGTTTGAAGTGTGCCCGGCAAACGCCGCTCTGGCGCAGCAGCGCATTGAAATCGATAGTGGAGAATACCTGCGCCTCGCGCCGCACGTTCATGGCACTGACGGTTTTTTCGCAGCCTTGCTGCGTAAGAAGAAACCATGAGGCGGCGGCTGCTGCCACTGGTGCTGCCGTCGTTCCTGTTGTTTGTTACCTGCGCCGCAGAATCTCAGGTGGCGGAACAGCGAAACCATGAGCATGGACTGCGGCAGACACCGCCGACAATCATGGCGCGGGGCTCGGTGCAGGTTGGATTTGCGCCCTGGGATAACGCTGAAGGCATGGTCGTCGACGCTATCCGCGGGGCGACGCAGCAGATACTGGTGCAAGCATTCAGTTTTACCAGCCGCACTTTGGCGAACGCACTGATCGCAGCCAGGAGGCGCGGCGTGGACGTACGCGTCATGGCCGATCGCGAACAAACCTTTGGCGGTGAGGCGAGCCGCATCCCCGACCTGGCCCAGGCGGGTATTCCGGTGATCCTGGAGGTGCGCTATCAAAGCGCGCACAACAAGGTGATGGTGATAGACGCGGGCACGGCGGAGGCCGCGGTCATCACCGGGAGTTACAATTGGACCTACGCGGCGCAATACAAGAACGCCGAGAACGTGCTGATCCTGCGCCACAACCCTGATATCGTGAAAGCCTATGCCGCCAACTGGAGAAGGCACCAAGCCGACGCCCTGCCTTATACTGAACAATGAAACAGCCGTTCACTAACCTGCTGGAACGCGCCTGGATCGATTTGCACGATCCGCAGGTAGCCTGGCAGATCGCGATCCTGTTAGCCTGTTTCCTGCTCGCCTGGGCTGCCGGCCGCGTGCTGCGCCTCTCCCGTGTCGAGACCGACGGCATCTGGAAATTCGGTGTCGGAGGCTTGCGCCGCATCCTGTTTCCGGTGGTTGCACTGATTCCGCTGACGCTGAGCATCGGCCTGCTCAAATTCTGGAGCTGGATCGAAGTCGACCTGCTGCGGCTGTTCGTGCCGCTACTGTTGTCGCTGCTGCTGGTACGCCTGTTCTTCTATCTTCTTCGCCACGTGTTCGCCCAGGGCAGCATCGTGCGCACGTTCGAGCGGGCGATCGCAGCACTCGTCTGGGGTGGACTGGTGCTGCACGTTTCCGGCTTGCTTCCGGACGCGATCGGCCTGCTCGACGATATAACCTTCAAGCTGGGTACGCAGAAGCTCACGCTGTGGCTGGTGCTGCAGGGATTGTTCTGGGTGGTGATCACTTTGCTCGCTGCGATGTGGCTCTCGGGCACCATCGAGGCGCGGCTGATGCGCGCCGAATCGCTGCATACCAGCCTGCGCGTGGTGTTTTCGCGCCTGGCCACGGCGCTGCTGGTATTGCTCGCCGTGCTCCTGGTGCTGCCGCTGCTGGGCATCGACCTCACGGTATTGTCGTTGTTCGGCGGCGCCATCGGCGTCGGGCTGGGTTTCGGTCTGCAGAAAATCGCCAGCAATTACGTCAGCGGCTTCATCATTCTGCTCGATCGTTCGATCCGCATCGGCGACCTGATCACCGTGGACAATTTTTACGGCGAAGTAAAGAACATTACTACGCGCTATGTCGTGGTGCGTTCGCTTGACGGACGCGAAGCCATCATCCCGAACGAACTGCTGATCACGACGACGGTTCTCAACCACTCCTACTCCAATCGCCAGATCCGGCTCGCGCTCGATCTGCAGATCGCCTATCGCAGCGACCTGCAACTGGCGATGAAATTGATGGAGGAGGCGGCAAGCAGGCATCCGCGCGCCCTTGCCGACCCGCCGCCGAAGTCGGTGTTGCTGCGCTTTGCCGACAGCGGTATCGATCTCGAACTGGGGGTCTGGATCGAGGATCCGGAGAACGGCGTTCTGAGCATCCGCTCGGAACTGTTTCTGGACATCTGGCGCGCGTTTCAGGAAGCCGGCATCGAGATTCCGTTTCCGCAGAGGGAAGTGCGAATTCTCGGCGACGCGGGCAGCGCGCCCGCTTGACGCAGGGCGTCCCCGGCCGGGCAGGCGGCGTCGTGCCAGCGGTCGTTGCGGTATACTCGAATTGCGGTAGAAACTCCGACCGAAGTGCTGTCATAGTTGTAAATTCAGTGGAGCGTTGATGCTTTTTTCCGGGGTATTCGATTTGCCTTGGTGGGGACTGGTCGTCGTGACCTTGGTTTTGACCCATGTCAGCATTGTCGCGGTCACCATCTATTTGCACCGCCACCAGGCGCACCGCGCGCTTGACCTGCACCCGTTGGCGAGCCATTTCTTCCGTCTCTGGTTGTGCCTGACTACGGGCATGGTGACCAAGGAGTGGGCGGCCGTCCACCGCAAGCACCACGCCAAGTGCGAAACCAGGGACGACCCGCACAGCCCACAGATATTGGGCATTAATCGCGTGCTCTGGGGCGGCGTGTTTCTCTACGTTGACGAAGCCAACAACTCACAGACCCTCGAGCGCTACGGCCACGGCACACCGGACGACTGGCTGGAACGCAATATCTACAGCAACCGCGCCAAGATCGGGCTGGTGCTCATGGGCCTGATCAACGTCGGCCTGTTCGGCTTTGTGCCGGGACTATTGATCTTGGCGGTGCAGATCGCCTGGATTCCGTTCTGGGCCGCGGGCGTGATCAACGGTATCGGCCACTACTGGGGTTACCGCAACTGGGCCACTGCCGACGCCAGCACCAATATCATTCCCTGGGGCATTCTCATCGGAGGCGAGGAACTGCACAACAATCACCACGCCTTTGCGTCGTCGGCGAGGCTCTCGAATCGTTGGTACGAGCTCGACATCGGTTGGATCTATATCCGTATTCTCGAACTGCTGCGGCTGGCAGTCGTCAAGAAGGTGGCGCCCAGGCCGCGCTTCACCCAACCCAAACCAGTCGCCGATTTTGATACGCTGCAAGCGGTCATTGCCTGTCGCTATGACGTGCTGGCGAAATACGCCAAATCGCTGAAGAACGCATATGCGGAAGAATTGCGCGCTGTGCGCCGCGTTGCGCCGCAGGACGCGCAGTCGCTGCGCGGGCTGAAACGCTGGCTCAATCGCGACGAGAAACAGATGTGCAGCGACGAACGCGCCAAACTGGCCGCGGCCCTGGCCAGGAGCGAAAAGCTGTCCAAGGTATACGCCATGCGCCAGGAACTGGTGGCATTGTGGGATCGCTCCAATGCCTCGCGCGAGCAGCTGTTGAAGCAACTGCAGGATTGGTGCCGGCGCGCCGAGGCGAGCGGCATCCGTCAGCTGGAGGAATTCTCGCTCAGGCTG
This sequence comes from Betaproteobacteria bacterium, assembly GCA_007280315.1. Taxonomy (GTDB): domain Bacteria; phylum Pseudomonadota; class Gammaproteobacteria; order Burkholderiales; family SG8-39; genus 2-12-FULL-64-23. Next base: position 5,753 of record QYQC01000237.1, read on the forward strand.
CGCTGTTACGCGTAGCGTGACGGCGCTGCTGCCAACAAAACGCCCGCGCACCGCGGGCTTTTTGTTCGCAGCCTCTAAACAGGATTGGTGCCGGCGCGCCGAGGCGAGCGGAATCCGTCAGCTGGAGGAATTCTCGCTCAGGCTGCGCTGTTACGCGTAGTTGTCATTCCGAGGGCGCAGCCCGAGGAATCTGCTGTTAGCGACGAAATGGAAGAGGAAAGCAGATCCCTCGCTTGTGCTCGGGATGACCGCCACAAAAAAAGGCCGCATGAGCGGCCTCTTTCAAATGGCTCGGTGCAATTACTTCAGCTTGGTCTCTTTGTAGACCACATGCCGGCGCACTTTGGGATCGAACTTGATGATTTCCATTTTGTCGGGCATGGTGCGCTTGTTCTTGGTCGTGGTGTAGAAGTGGCCGGTGCCGGCGGTCGATTCCAGTTTGATCTTGTCGCGCATGATCAGATCTCCCCCTTAGCGCGCAGTTCTTTTAAAACCGCGTCTATGCCCTTCTTGTCGATGGTGCGCAGTCCGTTGGCGGAGACGCGCAGGCTGACCCAGCGGTTTTCGCTCTCCACCCAGAAGCGGCGATAGTGCAGATTGGGCAGAAAGCGGCGATTGGTCCGGTTGTTGGCGTGGGACACATTGTGTCCGGCCATGGGCTTCTTGCCGGTTACTTGGCATACGCGTGCCATGGCAGTACTCCGAATTCGGAAAAGGGCGAATTATACGCTACTATCCGGCGGAATTCCAAACAGAAATTCTAAAGTGCAGAGCGACGCGGCGCGATCCGGGCGTGCTTCAACTGGCTGTTTCGCAAGCGATTCTGTATAGGGCGCCGACGACATTCCGATACTTTAGGATTGAAGCGGATTGCCGCGAGCTTCGTTTCCGGGCTCCTGGCCGCAATCAAAGTAAACCGCGCTCTGCGAAGGAAAGCGCCGAACTTCCGGCGACGATGAAGTGGTCCAGGACTTTGATCTCCACCAGCGCCAGCGCTTGTTTCAGCGACTGCGTCAGCACCTGATCGGCATGGCTGGGCTCGGCCACGCCGGACGGATGATTGTGCGCGAAAATTACCGCGGCCGCGTTGCGTTCCAAGGCGCGTTTGACCACTTCGCGCGGATACACGCTGGTCTGGGTCAACGTACCGCGAAACAACTCGTCACACGCGAGCACACGGTTCTGCGCGTCCAGCATCACCGCCAGAAATACCTCGTGCTCGCGCCCGGCCAGCGTGAGCCGCAGAAAGTCGCGCACCGCTGTGGGCGAGCCGAGCGCGTCACCCGAGCGCAGCGTTTCGGCAAGTGCGCGGCGTGCCATTTCCAGCACTGCTTGCAACTGGGAATATTTGGCGTCGCCCAGACCGGGCAGGCGGCAAAGATCCACGCGTTTTGTCGCGAGCAATGCGCCCAGGCTGCCGCAGCGTACGAGCAGATCGCGCGCCAGGTCGACCGCACTTTTGCCGCGTATCCCGGTGCGCAGAAAAATCGCCAGCAATTCCGCATCGGACAAACTCGTCGGCCCCAGTTGCAGCAGCTTTTCCCTCGGGCGCTCCAGCGCCGGCCAGTCGGTGATCGCCATGTACCGCCCTTTTCAATTGGCGTAAGATTCGCTTTCCGGATTAACGCGTGGTAGCTGATTGCGATGACCACCATCAAAGGCAAGCGCATTCTGCTCGGACTGAGCGGCGGCATCGCCGCCTACAAAGCGGCCGAGCTGACCCGACTACTCAAACAGGCGGGGGCGGAGGTGCGGGTGGTGATGACGGCGGCGGCTTGCCGCTTCATTACGCCGGTGACCCTGCAGGCGCTGTCCGGAAAGCAGGTGCATAGCGACCTGTGGGACGCCAGCGTGCCGAGCAATATGGCGCACATCGAGTTGTCGCGCGGATGTGATGCCATCGTTATTGCTCCGGCCAGTGCGGATTTCCTGGCCAAGCTCGCGCAGGGCCTGTGCGACGACCTGCTGTCCGCCTTGTGCCTTGCGCGCGAATGCCCGCTGCTGGTGGCGCCGGCGATGAATCTGCAGATGTGGGCCAATCCGGCGACGCAGCGTAACGTGAAGCAACTGCATGCCGACGGTGTCGCCATTCTCGGACCCGCAAGCGGAGACCAGGCGTGCGGTGAGGTGGGCATGGGGCGCATGCTCGAAGCGCAGGAGTTGTTGGAGGAAATCGAGGCTTTTTTTCAGCCGAAATTGCTGGCCGGAAAACGCGTACTGATCACGGCCGGGCCGACGTTCGAGCCGATCGACACGGTGCGCGGAATCACCAATACCAGTTCCGGAAAAATGGGATATGCGGTAGCACGGGCGGCGCGAGACGCGGGTGCTACGGTCACACTGGTAAGTGGACCCACCGCGCTGGCCGCACCTCGCGGATTGGAACGCGTCGACGTTTCCAGCGCGCAGGAGATGTATGACGCAGTGATGGTGAGGGTGGCCAAGGCGGACGTATTCATCGGCGTCGCTGCGGTCGCGGATTACCGTCCGAAGAAGGCGATGCGGCACAAGCTCAAAAAGGGCACGGACGAAATGACGCTCGAACTGCAACCCAATCCCGATATCCTCGGCACGGTCGCCGCGCGGCGGAAGGCGCCGTTCTGTGTCGGCTTTGCCGCCGAAACGGAGAATCTGGAAGCTTTTGCCGAGGCGAAACGCCGTCGCAAAAAAGTGCCACTTCTTGCTGCCAATCTCGCCCAGCACGCTTTCGGTGCCGACGACAATCAGCTGATCCTGTTCGACGACCAGGGCAGGCACGAGCTTCCCCGCGCGCCGAAAATCGAGCTCGCACGCGCGCTGGTCGGCCACATCGCCAGGCTGTTGCCAAAAAAATAAAGACTGTTTTCTGCCTCGAACGGTACGCGTTGCGTTGCCATTGCATTGCGTCCGTGGCGTTCAATTCAAACAATCCGACATGCACAAACTCGATGTAAAGATTCTCGATAGGCGACTCAAGGACGATCTGCCGCACTATGCCACTGCCGGTGCCGCGGGCCTGGACTTGCGCGCCTGCATCGATGCACCGATCGAACTTAAACCCGGTGCGACCGAGCTGATTCCCAGCGGCATCGCCATTCACCTCACCGATCCTGGTCTCGCTGCGATGGTTCTGCCGCGTTCCGGGTTGGGGCACAAGCATGGCATCGTGCTTGGCAATCTGGTCGGGCTGATCGACTCCGACTATCAGGGGCAGATATTCGTTTCACTATGGAATCGCGGCGGCAACGCGTTCATGCTCAATCCACTGGAGCGCATCGCCCAGCTGGTGGTAGTGCCGGTGTTGCAGGTGCAGCTTAACCTGGTAGACGAGTTCGACTTGAGCGAACGCGGCGTCGGCGGCTTTGGCAGCACCGGAAAAATCTAGGATCAGAGCGCCACTCCCCTAAATGGAAAAGGCCGCTTGCGCGGCCTTTTTTGCCTTTGGCAAATCCCTAGCCGAGTGTGTCGGCCCAGATGTTCTGCGCCCAGGCCCAGCCGTAGATCCCCTCCAACTCGCTTGCGGCGGTCGACAATCCGCCTGATCCCGGCACGGTCTTGAACGTCTTGTCCTTGGCGTCGTAGCTGTGCACCGAAGCGACATGCACCGCTTCCTTGTCGCTGACGAAGCTGTAGCAGGTATTGATCATCATCGGGGCCTGGTTCACGGCCTGACCGGTCATCAGGGCGACCACGCCGGCGGCGCAGACCTTGGCATGTTGGTTGGCCATGGCGCCAGATTTTGGCATGGCCGGCGCCGATAGCGTCGCATCCCCCAGCACATGGATGTCCGGATTGGCGGTCGACTGCATGGTGAGCCAGTCCACGTTGCACCAGCGATTGTTGGCGTTGATGACCCCGGCGCTGGCGGCAATCCCAGCCGCTTTCTGCTGCGGTATCACGTTGAGCACGTCGCCCTTGAACGAGTCGAAATCCGTCTTGACCGCCATGCCGCGCAGGTCGACGTCCTTGGCTTCCTGGGTATGGTGGTAATCGATCATGCCCTTATAGTGGTCGCCCCAGGCTTTCAGGAACAAGCCCTTTTTCGATACGATATCCGGATTGGCGTCCAGGATCAGAATCTTGGATTTCGGCTTGGCCTGCTTGAAATAGGACGCCACCTGACAGGCACGCTCGTAGGGTCCTGGCGGGCAGCGGTAGGGTGCTTTCGGGACCGATAGCACAAAGACGCCGCCGTCGCGCATCGCCTCCAGCTGCTTTCTCAACGCCACGGTTTCGGGCCCGGCCTTCCATGCGTGGTGGACGGTCTTCTGCGCTTCGGCATTGTTCAGGCCCGGGATCAGGTCGTACATGAAATCGATGCCGGGCGACAGCACCAGCCGGTCATAGGGCAGATCCTGGATGCGCGTGAGTTTGACCATTTTCTTGGCGGTATCGATGGCCGTGACTTCGTCGCGCAGTACTTGCACGCCGTATTCGCGCAGTCCCGCGTAGCTCACGCTGATGTCTTCGATTTTCTTGCTTCCGCCCAGGACCAGATTGGACATGGGGCAGGATACGAACTGGGTTTCGCGGTCGATCAGGAACACCTCTATGCGTCCGCCCGACCACATGCGGATGTATTTCGCGGCAGCGGCGCCGCCGTAGCCGGCGCCGATCACGATTACGCGGCCGATCGGTTTTTGCACTTGCGATGTGGTTGCGCAACTCGCCAGAGTGGTAGTGGCAGCGCCGGCGGCGAGGAATTTGATGAAATCGCGTCGATTATGTGCGTGGGCCATGGTCTTCCCCTACTTGGCTTTCTGTTGCGAAAAATACTGGGCGATCGACTCCACCTGCTGCTCCGTATAGCCCTTGGAAAGCTGGTGCATGAGCGTCGCGGGTCTGGCGCCGGATTTGAAATCCTTCATAGCCTGTGTCAGTTGGCTCTTCGGCATGCCGTCCAGCGTCCCGGTGCCAGTTGTGCCCTTGCCGTGACAGGTGACGCAGGTCGCAGCCAGGTTGCGGCCGAGGTTGGCGTCCTCGGCGGCAGCAGGCAGCGTTAGTGCGCCGCCGAGCAATGCGGTAGACAATAGCGTAACGCGCATTTTGTTCATCAGACAATCTCCTTTGGTAAGCGTGGCTCTTGTTTTATTTTTTTTTGCAGTATCGCCTTGCGCTTTGTCGCTGTCAAGCATTGTTCCCGGATACTTGGGGACTATCGGAATCCGGAGGCAAGAAAAAAGCCGCTTGCGGCGGCTTTGTTGGAACGGGAAGGCGCGTCAGCTTTCCTGCGCCACGGGCGGCGGCACGACCGGCGATTCGCTGGGGAATACGAGCTGCACCTTGTCCGATTCGTCGATGTCGATGGTGACCTTGCCGCCGCTCACCAGACGGCCGAACAGCAGCTCATCGGCCAGGGCGCGGCGCACCGTGTCCTGAATCAGGCGCGCCATCGGCCGCGCACCCATGAGCGGATCGAAACCGTGCTCGGCAAGGTGGGCCTTAAGCGTGTCGGTGAAAACCACCTCGACCTTTTTCTCGTGCAACTGCTCTTCCAGCTGCATCAGGAATTTGTCCACCACGCGCAGGATTATTTCCTGGTCGAGGGCGGCAAACGAAATAATCGCATCCAGGCGGTTCCTGAACTCGGGCGTGAACATGCGCTTGATCTCGACCAGTTCGTCGCCGGTGGTGCGCGACAGGCTGAATCCGATGCTGCTCCGATTCAGGGCCTCGGCGCCGGCGTTGGTGGTCATGATAATGACGACGTTGCGAAAATCGGCCTTGCGTCCGTTGTTGTCGGTTAGGGTGCCGTGGTCCATCACCTGCAACAGGATATTGAAAATATCCGGATGCGCTTTTTCGATCTCATCCAGCAGCAGCACGCAATGCGGTTTCTTGCTGATCGCCTCGGTCAAGAGGCCGCCCTGGTCGAATCCGACATAACCCGGCGGAGCGCCGATCAAACGCGAGACGGCGTGGCGCTCCATGTACTCGGACATGTCGAAGCGAATCAATTCGATGCCCATGCAGTAGGCGAGCTGGCGCGCCACTTCGGTCTTGCCGACGCCGGTGGGGCCGGAGAACAGGAATGATCCGATCGGCTTGGTTGGCTGGCCCAGACCGCTGCGCGCCATTTTGATCGACGAGGCGAGTGCGTCGATGGCCTTATCTTGCCCGAATACCACGGCCTTTAGATCGCGGTCCAGATTCCTGAGAGACTCGCGATCATCCGAAGACACGCTCCTGGTCGGAATGCGCGCGATTTTGGCGATGATCTCCTCGATCTCGAGTTTGCCCACGACTTTCTTCTGCTTGGTCTTGGGCAGGATGCGCTGCGCGGCGCCAGCCTCGTCGATGACGTCGATGGCTTTGTCCGGCAAATGGCGGTCATTGATGAATCGCGCCGACAACTCGGCGGCGGTGGTGAGCGCGGCAGCCGAATACTTGATGCCATGGTGCGCCTCAAACCGGCTCTTTAGGCCGCGCAGAATCGCCACGGTCTCCTCTACAGAGGGCTCGACCACATCGATCTTCTGGAAACGGCGCGACAGGGCGTGATCTTTTTCGAATACGCCGCGGTATTCGTTATAGGTGGTCGCGCCGATGCACTTCAATTGCCCGGAGGAGAGCGCGGGCTTGAGCAGGTTGGACGCGTCCAGCGTCCCGCCGGATGCGGCGCCGGCGCCGATCAGGGTGTGGATCTCATCGATGAACAAAATGGCGTTGCAGTTGTCCAGCAGCTGCTTCAGTACCGCTTTGAGGCGTTGTTCGAAGTCGCCGCGGTACTTGGTCCCGGCGAGCAATGCCCCCATGTCAAGTGCATACACCTGGCAACGCGCCAGCACTTCCGGGACGCTGCCCTCGACAATGCGCCGCGCCAGGCCTTCGGCGATGGCGGTTTTGCCTACCCCGGCCTCGCCTACCAGCAGCGGATTGTTCTTGCGCCGCCGGCACAGTGTCTGGATCACGCGCTCCAATTCGCGTTCGCGGCCGATGAGCGGATCTATCTTCCCGACCAGCGCCTGGGCGTTCAGATTGAGCGTATAAGTTTCGAGCGCGCCGTGACCGGCCTGCTCGTCCTGCTGCTCCTCGCTGGTTTCCGGTTTTCCGCCAGGCGCCTGCGGCGTCTTGGTGATGCCGTGCGAGATGAAATTGACCACATCCAGCCGCGTAATGCCCTGCTGATGCAGAAAGTAAACTGCATGCGAATCTTTTTCGCCAAATATCGCCACCAGTACGTTGGCGCCGGTCACTTCTTTCTTTCCGGAGGACTGCACGTGCAGGATTGCGCGCTGAATTACGCGCTGAAATCCCAGCGTCGGCTGGGTGTCGATTTCCTCGGACCCGGCCACGGTCGGAGTGTGCTCGGTAACGAATCCGGCGAGACTCTTGCGCAACTCGTCGATGTTGGCGGCGCAGGCGCGCAGCACCTCGGCGGCGGTTGGATTGTCCAACAGCGCCAGCAGCAGGTGCTCGACCGTAATGAACTCGTGGCGTTTTTGCCGGGCTTCGACAAATGCCATGTGCAAGCTGACTTCAAGTTCCTGCGCAATCATTCCGTTTCCTCCATCACGCATTGAAGCGGATGTTGATGCTGGCGGGCGAAACTGCCCACCTGCTCTACCTTTGTTACTGCAACGTCCTTGGGATAGACGCCGCATACGCCCACGCCTTCACGGTGCACCTTCAGCATGACCTGTGTCGCTTGCTCGCGGCTCAGGCTGAAGAACGTCTGCAGCACGACGACCACGAATTCCATGGGCGTGTAGTCATCATTCAGCAGCAAAACCTTGAACAGCGGCGGTGGCTTGACCTTGGCCTTCTTCGCCTCTAAGACGGTCCCTTCACGCGCCCGATTCGCCATGCTAGTCCACTCGCCGAAACAACACTATGCCAGATTTTGCGTCCAGTCAATTTGACCAGAGCGATACGGCGCAGCTTGTAACTGTGCCAGCCGCTGCATTATCACCCGAAAACACGCATTGCCTGAGTGTAATCCTAAACGCCGCGGACATGCGGCGCAATGCCGCGTAACGTGCGGTTTCGCACACCTTAGGCCGAACGCTGCGGCCACTTGACTTGGATTGCCAAACTGAGTAAAAAACGGCTGGTGCCCGGCGTCATGCGGTGTACCCATTGCGATTCCGGTGCAACGTCGGGGCGGGGCACGAAATGGGGGCTCTTTCGATTGTGTGCTTTTCTTGGAAGTTACTATGCCAACAGGTACGGTAAAGTGGTTCAACGACGCCAAGGGCTACGGATTCATTACTCCGGACGACGGCAGCGAGGATTTGTTCGCACATTTCTCCGCCATCCAGATGGACGGATTCAAGTCGCTCAAAGAGGGGCAGAAGGTGAAATTCGAGGTGACGCAGGGTCCGAAGGGCAAGCAAGCCTCCGGCATCCAGTCGGCGGCTTGAAGCGGCGCACGACCGCCGGCCGTTCAGTTGTGGCCGCGACCGAAGAGTTGCGCGCGTGCGGCGGGGCGGCGCGCAACGATCGGAGAATCGCGTCAGCGCATATTCGCGATCAGGGCACTACCGAAGCCCGAGCAAGAAACCTGCTTTGCACCGGTCATGAGACGGGCGAAGTCGTAGGTCACGGTCTTGGCATTGATCGTGTCGCTCATCGACTTGATGATCAGATCGGCAGCCTCAACCCAGCCCATGTGGCGCAGCATCATTTCGGCTGACAGAATTTCAGAACCGGGGTTGACGTAGTCCTTGCCGGCATATTTCGGCGCAGTGCCGTGCGTGGCTTCGAACATCGCAATGGTGTCGGACATGTTTGCGCCGGGCGCAATGCCGATGCCGCCCACCTGCGCAGCGAGGGCGTCTGAAATCAGGTCGCCAGTCAGGTTAAGCGTCGCGATCACGTCGTATTCCGCCGGACGCAACAAAATCTGCTGCAGCATCGCGTCGGTGATGACGTCCTTTACTACGATCTCCTGGCCGGTCTTCGGGTTCTTGAAGCTGGACCAGGGGCCGCCGTCGAGCAGCTTGGCGCCGAACTCGCGTTGCGCCAGCGCGTAACCCCAGTCGCGGAATGCACCTTCGGTAAATTTCTGGATATTGCCCTTGTGTACCAGGGTGACCGACCTGCGATTGTTGTCGATCGCATACTGGAAAGCCTTCCTGATCAGCCGTTCGCTGCCTTCGCTCGAGACCGGCTTGATACCTATCGCCGAGGTTGCCGGAAAGCGAATCTTCGTGACCTTCATCTCCTTGATAAGGAAATCGATCATTTTCTTAACTTCCGGCGTACCGGCGGCCCACTCGATGCCGGCGTAGATGTCTTCCGCGTTTTCGCGGAAAATCACCATATCGGTCTTCTCCGGCTCTTTCAGCGGGCTGGGTACGCCGGGGAAATAGTGTATCGGGCGCAGGCATACATACAGATCGAGCTGCTGGCGTAGCGCCACATTGATCGAACGGATGCCGCCGCCGATGGGTGTGGTGAGCGGTCCCTTGATCGATATCACGTACTCCTTGGCAGCCTCAAGGGTTTCATCAGGCAGCCACACGTTCTCGCCGTAGACCTTGCACGATTTCTCGCCCGCGTACATCTCCATCCAGGAAATCTTGCGTTTGCCGGCATAAGCCTTGGCTACTGCAGCGTCCACCACCTTGATCATCACCGGCGTAATGTCGACCCCGATGCCATCGCCCTCAATGTAGGGAATGATCGGCTGGTTCGGTACGTCCAGGGAATGATCCTGCCGGACGCTGATTTTTTCGCCTGCGCCTGGGATCTTGATGTGCTTGTAGCTGGCCATGAGAACTCCTGGTTATGGAAGAAATCGTTAGGGAGGGGTTGACAAGTCTTATATCTTATATATGATACACTATCTGTATTCGGACAGGTTCGTATTTTACTCCGGTTCGGCACTCGATTCGATGCGGCAGGTCCGGACTTGAACGAAGGCGGTCAGCAGTGGCGCGGCACTATTGCTGTCGGATTGGTTGAACGAATGAATCCACGGGAAGGCTGTTCCCGTGCTGTACAAACCGGGCCGATGCTGACCGCATCGGCACCCGGCGGATGGCCGGCAACGATACCGGGCCGTCAGAGGTGGCGCACCCAAACAGGGTTGTGCATGGCGGGAAGGCGGGAGTCTCTCACCCGGCGGGGGCTCTTCGATCGCCGACACAAGGCAGGCGCATAGTGCGCACTGTCCGTTAAATTTTTCGAGAGGAAATCATGAACCATCGAGACCAGGAAATTGCCAAGATCAAGAAGGATTGGGCCGAGAATCCGCGCTGGAAGGGCGTCAAGCGGGGCTACACGGCGGAAGATGTCTATCGACTGCGCGGGTCGGTACAGGTCGAGCATACGCTGGCCAAGCGCGGCGCGGAAAAGCTGTGGAAAATGACCCAGGAAATGCCGTTCGTCAACTCGCTCGGCGCGGTCACCGGCAATCAGGCGATGCAGCAGGTAAAGGCCGGAGTTCCTGCGATTTATCTGTCGGGCTGGCAGGTCGCAGCGGATGCCAACGACAGCCTGTCGATGTATCCGGACCAGTCGCTGTATGCCGTAACCAGCGTGCCGACGGTGGTAAAGCGGATCAACAATGCCCTTTCGCGCGCGGATCAGATTCAGCATATGGAAGGCAAGGGCGATATCGACTTCTTCGCACCCATCGTGGCCGACGCCGAAGCGGGCTTCGGCGGTGTGCTCAATGCACACGAGCTGATGCGTGCCATGATCGAAGCTGGCGCCGCCGGCGTGCACTTCGAGGATCAGCTCGCTTCGGTGAAAAAATGCGGCCACATGGGCGGCAAGGTGCTGGTGCCGACGCAGGAGGCGGTGCAAAAACTGGTCGCCGCGCGGCTCGCAGCCGACACCATGGGTGTGCCGACGCTCATTCTGGCGCGCACCGATGCCGAGGCCGCAAATCTGGTCACCTCGGACGTGGACGAGAACGACAAACCGTTCCTCACTGGCGAACGTACGGCCGAAGGTTTTTACCGTGTCAAGAACGGTTTCGAACAAGCGCTCTCGCGCGGCATCGCCTACGCCGAGTATGCCGACATGGTGTGGTGCGAGACCGGCACACCGGATCTGGATTTCGCCAGGAGATTTGCTGAAGGCGTGCAGAAGAAACATCCGGGCAAGATGCTCGCCTACAACTGCTCGCCTTCGTTCAACTGGAAACGCAATCTGGATGACGCCACCATCGCCAAGTTTCAGCGCGAACTGGGCGCCATGGGCTACAAGTTCCAGTTCATCACCCTGGCCGGATTCCATGCGCTCAACTACTCCATGTTCGAGCTTGCTTACGGTTACGCGCGCAACAACATGACCGCCTTCGTCGAACTGCAGCAAAAGGAATTCGCTGCGGCCGAAAAGGGCTTCACCGCGGTCAAGCACCAGCGCGAAGTCGGCACCAGCTATTTCGACGATTTGACGCAAGTGGTACAAGGGGGCAAGTCGTCGACCACGGCGTTGCACGGATCGACCGAAGACGAACAGTTCTTCGACGCACCGAAAAAAATAAAGGCCGCCTGAGTTCGGCTGGATGCCGGGTCACGCCGCAGCGCGGTATGCTGCGGCGTTTTTCATGGTCAGCGCGAAACGCGCATAATGATTCAATAACTGTCCGGTGCGCGCACGGCCATGGCAACCGTAATACTTTTCAACAAGCCCTTCGGCGTGCTGTGCCAGTTCACCTCGGCGGCAAGGCGTCCCTGCCTCAAGGACTACGTGCCGGTCCGGGACGTTTATCCTGCGGGGCGGCTGGATACGGACAGCGAGGGTCTGTTGGTTCTCACCGGCGACGGTGCGCTGCAGGCGCGCATTGCGGAGCCCACGCGCAAACTGGCCAAGACCTACTGGGCGCAGGTCGAGGGTTTGCCCACCGCGGAAGCGCTGAGGGCGCTGGGCGGCGGGCTGGACTTGGGCGATTTTGTTACCCTGCCGAGCGTCGTGCGACATATCGACCAGCCTGCGGGTCTGTGGCCGCGCAACCCGCCGATTCGGGTACGACAGCGCATTCCGACGGCGTGGCTCGAGCTGAAATTGGAGGAAGGCAAGAACCGTCAGGTAAGGCGCATGACCGCCAAGGTCGGGCACCCAACGTTGCGCCTGATTCGATGGGCGGTGGGTCCGTGGACTCTGGACGGGCTTGCCCCGGGTCAATGGCGCGAGGCGGACCTGCCCGAGACATGAATGTAAGCTGTCAACCGAGGTGCCCTGGCAAGCGTTACTGAGGCTGACAGCGCTATACTGCATGTCACCAAACCATATCTTCTGAGAGGAACGTTCATGAACAAGCTGATCTCCGCA
>QYQC01000058.1 GCA_007280315.1 Betaproteobacteria bacterium
CCCTATTTATTGGTCGGAGGCGTCAGACGTGTATAAGGGACAGGATTCATGCCGCAGGGCTCGAAACGCGAGGGCATGAGAAAGGCGTCGGCGCCGGCTTCGATCTGATGCGCCAGCGTCTCGTCAAAGCCAATGGTCGCGCTCACCTCACGCGGATAGCGCTGCGCCAGTGCGGCGAAACCGCGCTCGAGCTGCGGCTCACCGCCGCCGAGCAGCGCCAGTTGCGCCGGCAGCGCCAGCAGCTGCGGCGCGATCGCGAGCAGCCAGTCCAGGCCTTTTTGCTCGGTGAGCCGGCTTACCACCGCGAACAGCGGCACCGCGGGCGTGTCAGCGAGCCCGAGGCGCCGCTGCAACGCTTGTTTGTTGCCGGCCTTGTTTGCCAGCGTCTTTGCACTGAAACGGCAGGGAATCAGGGGATCGGTTGCCGGGTTCCACAGCGTGGTATCGATGCCGTTGAGTATGCCGTGGAGGCTGTCCTTGCGCGCGGCAAGCAGTCCGTGCAGGCCGAAGCCCAGGGCCTCGCCCTGAATCTCGCGCGCGTAGCCCGGGCTGACCGTGGTGATCGCATCCGCAAGCTGCAGGCCTGCCTTGAGATACGAAAGCTTGCCGTAGTACTCGACCCCGTCCGGATTGAAGCAATCCGGCGGCAGGCCGAGCGCCGCGACCAGGCCGGGTTCGAAGATTCCCTGAAACGCAAGATTGTGTACGGTCAGAAGCGTCGTGGCGCGCGCGCCGGCGGCGTAGCGCAGGTAGGCGGGGGCAAGGCCGGTCTGCCATTCGTTGCAGTGAAGCACCTGGGGTAGCCAGTCAAGCGGCGTGTCGGCGCCGCCAAGCAGCGCGGCGACGCGCGACAGCAGGCCGAAGCGCAGCGCATTGTCGTTCCAGTCCCGCCCGGCCTCATCCTGATACGGGCCGCCCGGACGGTCGTACAGCGCGGGGCAGTCGAGCACGAGCAGCGGTACGCTCGCCGCCGTCTTGCTTTCGAGCAGGCGCGCAGGCGGAAGATCTGCAAGCGGAGCGATGCGCGCGATTTCGCTGCAGGCGGGCAGCTGCGCCAGCACCTGGCGGTAGCCGGGCAGCAAGATCCTGATGTCCAGTCCCAGCGCCTTCAGCGCCGCGGGCAGGGCGGCACTGACATCGGCCAGGCCACCGGTCTTGATCATCGGGGCGCACTCCGAGGTGGCGAACAGCACACGCAGTTGATCGCGTTTCGCGGCTCGTGCGGAAGAGAATCGGGTCACGGATTGGGGGCGCGGCGCAGCAGAAGTGTGCAGATCACGCGGTCAATGTTAGCAGGGCTTCGTGTTGCGGCGCCAGGTGTTGCAGGGCGCGCGCACCAATGAACCTCGCCGGCGGCATCGCGCAGAAAATCGCCAGGCGGACCGGTGCCGGCGGCTTAATGACGGCGTTCAACGCGAGGAGGACGCAGGCGGAACCTACGCGCAGGGTCCCGGTCCAAGGGCTAATGACCGGGCGCCAGGGTTTGCTCGGTGCCGCGCTGATCGCGCTCCAGCGCTGAGGGCCGCGGGGTGTTTGACAAATGTCAATTCGGATGTGACTGCCCCGGCTATTCTCAATTCATGCATGCCAATGCAAAAAGGGAGGTGCGCTATGCCAGCCGCAAAACAAACTACCCTGAAAAGCAAGGCGATATCGAAGTCAGCCAACGTGGTTCCGACGGAGCGCCCACGCAAGAGCGCGCCGGTGACCGGCAGCAGCAAGGTTGACGCTCCGGCGATCAGTGCCGAGGAACGCCAGCGACTGGTAGAGCGCGCGGCGTATTTCCGCGCCGAAAAACGCGGCTTCGCCCGGGGCTTCGAACTGCAGGACTGGGTCGAGGCCGAGGCCGAAGTGCTGCGGCTGATCGGCAGCGCCTAGCGTCGCGCGGCGCGATGCCGATCGCGCCGCGGCGATCTATTCTTCAATTCGATCTTCAGGAGCCCGCGGGCGATGAATTCGGTCGAATTTGGCATCAGAGCACATATGGATGGCTTCGATGAGGCGGGTCAGGCGGTCGATCGTCCCGGCAACGCTGCGCAGCAGCGCTTCGAGCTAAGGGATCTTGCGCATGACACACTCGCCATCATCCTCGCCGGCGGTCGCGGCGCGCGTCTGGGTGTGCTTACCGACTGGCGCGCCAAGCCGGCGGTGCCCTTTGGCGGCAAGTTCCGCATCATCGATTTTGCGCTGTCCAACTGCGTCAATTCCGGCATCCGGCGCATCGGCATCTGCACCCAATACAAGGCGCAGAGCCTGATCCGTCACGTGCAGCGCGGCTGGAGTTTTCTTGAAGGGCGCTTTGAGGAGTTCGTCGAATTGCTGCCGGCGCAGCAACGCGTAACCGCCGACTGGTATCGCGGCACGGCCGATGCGGTGTACCAGAACATAGACATTCTGCGCCGGCAGCGGCGAAAATATGTGCTGATTCTCGCCGGGGATCATATCTACAAAATGAATTACGCCCGCGTGCTCGCCGATCATGTGGCGAGCCGCGCTCCCATGACTGTCGCCTGTGCCGAGGTTCCGCTCGCCGGCGCGAACCAGTTCGGCGTAATGACGGCGGACGCGAACATGCGTATTACGGCGTTCGACGAGAAGCCGGCGCAGCCGGCGCCGATGACGGGCAGCTCCGATCGCGTGCTCGCCAGCATGGGCATCTATGTGTTTGACGAGGCCTTCCTCTACGAGCAGTTGATCCGCGACGCAGAAGACTGCGGCTCCAGTCACGACTTCGGCAAGGACATCATTCCCTGGCTGATCTCATCGGGTCTGCCGCTTCACGCGCATCGCTTCCGTGACAGCTGCGTCAACATGAGTAACGGCATGCCCTACTGGCGCGACGTCGGCACGCTCGATGCCTATTGGGAGGCGAACATGGAACTGACACGCGTGGTGCCGGACCTCAACATGTACGATATCGACTGGCCGATCTGGAGCTATCAGGAGCAGCTGCCGCCGGCAAAGTTCGTGTTCGACAACGACGGCCGGCGCGGCATGGCGATCGACTCGCTGGTATCCGGCGGTTGCATTGTCAGCGGCTCCAAGGTGCGGCGCTCGGTGTTGTTCTCCAACGTGCACGTGAAGGATTTCTGCGACATCGAGGACAGCGTGATCCTGCCCAACGTCGAAATCGGCAATAATGTGACCCTGCGGCGGGCGGTCGTGGACAAGCGGTGCCGGCTGCCCGACGGGCTGACCGTCGGTGTCGATGCGGAGGCCGACCGCAAGCGGTTTCATGTCACCGAGGGCGGCGTGACGGTAATAGTTCCGGAGAGCCTGGGCCAGCAAGTGCATCACCTCAGATGACATCCCCCCGTCCCCTCGATCTGGTACTGGTATGGCACCTGCACCAGCCGGATTATCGCGACCACGCCAGCGGCGAATTCGTGCTGCCCTGGGTGTATCTGCACGCGATCAAGGATTACACCGACATGGCGTGGCACCTGGAGCATCACCCGGGCATGCGCGCGGTGGTCAACCTGGTGCCGGTGCTGGTCGATCAGCTGGACGACTACGCCGACCAGATTACCAGCGGAAAGCCGCGCGATCCGCTGCTGCGGCTGCTGGCGCACGACGCCGCGCACGCCCTGAGTGCGCCCGAGCGCGCGCTAATTTCAGATCGCTGCCTGAGCGTGGACTACCTGGCGATCATCCGGCACTATCCACGATACAAGCACCTGTACGATCTGCTGCGCCTATTCGAAGCGCGGGGCCAGGCAGCGCTTGCCTACCTGTCGGACCAGGTGTTCTACGATGCGCTGATCTGGTATCACCTTGCCTGGACCGGCGAGACGGTAAGGCGCGAGTCCGAGCTGGTGACGCGGCTGATGGCCATCGGCGAACACTTCACGCCACAGCACCGCGGCGAACTGTTTCGCCTTATCGGTGATCTGCTGTGCGGCGTGGTCGGTCGCTACGCGCGTCTCGCCGCCGCTGGACGGATCGAACTTTCGACCACCCCGCACACCCATCCGCTGGCGCCGCTGCTGCTTGATTTTTCCTCGGCACGCGAGGCACAGCCGAACGCGCCGCTGCCCGAGTCAGAAGAGTATCCGGGAGGCCGCGCACGCGTATTGGCGCAGTTGCGCGCGGCGCTCGACAGCCATGCACTGCGTTTCGGCGCGAACCCGCGCGGTCTGTGGCCGGCCGAGGGTTCGGTGTCCGATTCGCTGCTGCGCGTGCTTGGCGGCAGCGGCCTGGGCTGGGTGGCAAGCGGCGAACAGGTGCTAGCCAACAGCCTGCGTGCGGCGGGGCGTCCGGCTGAGGACCGGTCAGGCTATCTGTATCGCCCCTACCGCGTCGGAGCGGCGCCGGAATTGAGCGTGTTCTTCCGTGATGACCGGCTATCGGATCAGATCGGTTTCGAATACCAGAAGTGGTACGGCAGCGACGCTGCCGCAAATTTTGTCGGCGAGCTGGAGCGCATCGCGGCACAGGCGCCGCCGCACGAGCGACCGCTGGTGAGCGTGATTCTCGACGGTGAAAACGCCTGGGAGCATTACCCGTACAACGGTTTTTACTTTCTGGAAGCACTGTATCAGGCGCTGCAGTCGCACCCGTCGATTCGACCGACTACCTATGCCGCGTTTCTGCAGGAGACTGCGAAAGGCGGCGCCGCAGCTGCGGTGTCCTACGCTGCCACGCATGAACTTGAGCGTCTGGTCGCCGGAAGCTGGGTCCATGGCAACTTCGCCACCTGGATCGGATCGGGCGACAAGAACCGCGCCTGGGATCTGTTGTGCGCAGCCAAACAGAGCTTCGATCTGGTCAGCGCAAGCGGCCGTCTCGATGCCGGGCGCAGCGCAGAGGCAGTGCGGCAGCTGGCCGATTGCGAAAGTTCGGACTGGTTCTGGTGGTTCGGCGACTACAACCCCGGCGCGTCGGTGGCGAGCTTCGATCAGTTATTCCGGATGAAGCTCGCCCACCTTTATCGCCTGATCGATCTGCCGGTGCCGGCGGCGCTGGCCGAGCCTATATCCCATGGTCGCGGTGAACCCGAAGGCGGCGGCAGCATGCGCCGCTCAAGCGCGGCGGGCGACACGCAATCCGCTGGCTGAGCGCTACAGCAGCTTGCACACCTCGTCGAATGCGGGCCGCGGGTTGCGCGGCATCACTTTTGCCGGATCGCCGTAACCGAGGTTGCACAGAAAATTCGACTTGATGCCGGTGCCGGCGAAAAACTCGGCATCCACTTTGGCATTGTTGAATCCGGACATCGGGCCGCAATCAAGACCAATGGAGCGCGCGGCAAGAATGAAATAGCCGCCCTGCATCGAGCCGTTGCGAAATGCGGCGGTCTCGGCGTGCGCTTTCTTCTCTTCGCCGGCGAACAGGCCGCGTGCATTTTGATTATGCGGAAACAGTTTCGGCAGCAGCTCGTAGAACTGCGTGTCATAACCGATGATGGCTGTCACCGGTGCCGCCATGGTCTTGTCCAGATTGCCTGGACTCAGAGCGGGCTGCAGCCGCGCCTTCGCTTCGGCGCTGCGCAGGAACAGGATGCGCGCCGGGTTGGTGTTCATCGTCGTCGGCGCCCATTGCATCAACTCGTACAGTTCACGCAGCTGCGCGTCGCTGACCGGCTCCGCCCGCCAGCCGTTGTTCGAGCGGGCGTTGCGAAAAATCAGATCCATGCCTTCAGCACTCAATTTCATCGTCGTTGTCCAGTTTCTAGGGGAAAGCCGATTATAGGCGACCGTCGCCTGGCAGCGGCGCGTGCGACCCCCAAGGTGGGAGTAGCGCAGGCGATTTGCCGCGGTTATATTAAGATGTTACTTTCGATATGTATTTTATCTAATTGTTTAAAAAGACTTTATCTTTCTAGAAATACTCACGACAATCGCTATTAAGCCTTTGTCTCAATTGGATAAATCTTTAATTTAGCCCTTGACTTGGCCAAACAACCTCTCTAAAGTGGGAAATAGTAGTTTTTAGTGGGAAATTATGGGATTTCTCACCGAGATTACTCACACACGATAAAGGGAGAACATGTTTCAGGGTGCGGCGGCCTTAAGCCTGGATGCCAAAGGACGCCTGACCGTTCCGTCGCGCCATCGCGACGCACTGCAGAAAAATTCCGCGTCTTCCAATCTGGTACTCACCGCGCACCCCGACGGTTGCCTGCTGCTCTATCCGGCAAACGACTGGGGGCCGGTACGCGAGCGCGTCATGGCGTTCCCCTCGCTCGACGCACGTTTCTCCGTGTGGAAGCGCCTGCTCGTCGGTTTCGCCGGAGAAGTCGAAATCGACGCGGCCTGGCGCGTACTCATTTCGCCCGAACTGCGCCGCTTCGCCAGTCTTGAAAAAGCGGTGATGCTGGTTGGCCAGGGCAGTCATTTCGAGATCTGGAATCAGGACACCTGGGAAAAACAATTGCAGCAGTTGACGGCACAGACCCAGCTGCCGCCGGGGATGGAAGATTTTGCTCTGTGACCGGCATAGCGGCTAACAATGCGCGCGATCTGGTGGCGCAGGACGCGCACAAGACGGTGTTGCTG
Source organism: Betaproteobacteria bacterium (assembly GCA_007280315.1). Classification (GTDB taxonomy): domain Bacteria; phylum Pseudomonadota; class Gammaproteobacteria; order Burkholderiales; family SG8-39; genus 2-12-FULL-64-23. The sequence goes on from QYQC01000058.1 coordinate 6,498, forward strand.
CAGGAGGCGGTCGATGCTTTGGCAATACACGCGGATTCGAAGCGTGCGCAAGGTTGCTACGTTGATGCGACCTTCGGCCGCGGCGGACACAGCCGGCGGATCCTCGAGCGGCTGGGTGCGCGCGGGCGCCTGATCGCGCTCGACTGCGATGCCCAGGCGGTCGCGGCCGCAACAAGAATAAGCGACGCTCGCTTTTGCGTGGTCCATGCGAGCTTCGACGAACTGGCCGGCGTGCTCGAGCGCCTCGGCTTGGAGGGTGTGGATGGAGTGCTGCTCGACCTGGGTGTGTCCTCGCCGCAGCTCGACGACGCCGCACGCGGTTTCAGTTTTCGCCGCGACGGCCCGCTCGATATGCGCATGGACACGAGCCGGGGGCAAACCGCCGCACAGTGGTTGGAATCGGCCAGTGAAGCCGAGATCAGGGAGGTGATCCGCGATTATGGTGAAGAACGGTTTGCTAAACAGATTGCAAAGGCGATTGTTGCTGCTCGGCAAAGAGACCCTGTCGTCTCCACAGGGCAACTTGCCGCTGTCGTGGGTGCGGCCGTCCGCACGCGGGAACAAAATAAGGACCCGGCGACGCGCACCTTCCAGGCTATACGGATTTACATCAATCAGGAGCTTGCGCACTTGTCGTTAGCACTGCCGCAAATCCTCGAGCTGTTGAATCCGGGCGCACGTCTGGCGGTAATCAGCTTTCATTCGCTCGAGGATCGCATCGTCAAGCGATTCATGCGCGACGCGGCCTACGCCAATGTGCCGATCCGACTGCCGTTACGCGAGCGCGAGCTGCCGCAGCCCAGACTGCGTCTGATCGGCAAGGCGCTGCGCGCATCGGTCGGGGAGGTGGCGGCCAATCCGCGCGCGCGCAGCGCGACCCTGCGCGTCGCCGAACGCACCGAGGTCTGATTTGGCGCGGCTCAATCTCATTCTGCTGGCCCTGCTCACCGCCTGCGCCCTTGGCCTGGTGACCTCGCAGCACCAGGCGCGAAAGCTTTTTGCCGAGCTCGAGCGCGAGCAGGAACAGGCCAAAAAGCTCGATGTGGAATGGGGGCAGCTGCAACTCGAGCAGAGCACCTGGGCGATGCATGCGCGGATCGAGAAAATTGCGCGCGACCGCCTGCATATGAGCGTGCCCGATGCGAAGCGTACCCAGGTGGTGCTGCCCGCCGCGACGGAGGCGGAGCGATGAATTACGCCGCCAGTCCGGTGCTCGCACCGCACCTGCCGCTGTGGCGCTCGCGCCTGCTGCTGGTGCTGATCGCCGGCGGTTTTCTGGTGCTCGCCGGGCGCGCCGTGTACCTGCAGGGCCTGAACAACGATTTCCTGCAGCAGAAAGGCCAGTCGCGCTATAGCCGCGTGCTTGAGATCAGCGCCAATCGCGGCAAGATCACCGACCGCCGCGGCGAGGCGCTCGCCATCAGCACCCCGGTCAAATCAGTGTGGGCGATACCGGAGGAGGTGCAGTTTTCCTCGCAGCAGCGCGCCAAGCTCGCGGCGTTGCTGGAAATGCCGCCGCGCGAAATCGACAAACGACTGAACGATGCGACCGGTTTCGTCTACCTCAAGCGTCAGATTTCGCCGGATGTGGCCGAGCGCGTGAGTGAGCTGCGCATAGCGGGTCTGTTTCAGAACCGGGAATACCGCCGCTATTACCCCGGCGGTGAAGTGATGGCGCAGGTGCTTGGTTTCACCGGCGCCGACGATGCAGGGCAGGACGGCATCGAACTCGCGTTTCAGTCGACGCTGGCCGGCAAGTCCGGCAGCCGGCGGGTGATCAAGGATCGCCTGGGGCAGATCGTCGAGGACACGGAATCGATCCGCGAAGCACAGAACGGCCGCGACCTGGCGCTGTCGCTGGACGCGAAGCTGCAGAATCTCGCTTTTTCGCAGCTGAAGCTTGCGCTGGAAAAGCACAAAGCCAGGGCGGGCGCCATCGTCGTGCTCGATGCCAGGACCGGCGAGGTGCTGGCGCTTGCCAATCTTCCGACCTACAACCCGAACAACCGCAGCCGCCTTTCGGGCGCGCAACTGCGCAACCGCGTGATCACCGATACGTTCGAGCCGGGCTCTACGCTAAAGCCCTTTACCGTGGCGCTGGCGGTGGATCTGGGAAGGATCACACCGGAAACAATGATCGCAACCGCGAGCGGCAGCCTCGCCATCGGCAAAGCGACCATTCATGACGCGCACCACTTCGGCGACATGACCGCGGCACAAGTGATTCAGCGCTCGAGCAATGTCGGCGCGGCCAGGATCGCGCTCAGCCTGCCGACCGAGGCGATGTGGGGCATGTTCGACAAAGTCGGTTTCGGCAGCGCGCCGCGCCTGGGATTTCCGGGCGAAGCCAGCGGCAAATTGCGCGCGTTCAAGAACTGGCGTCCGATCGAACAGGCGACCATGTCCTACGGCCATGGCATCTCGGTGTCGCTGCTGCAACTCGCGCACGCTTACACCATTTTTGCGAGCGACGGCGAACTGATTCCTTTGTCGCTGCTGCGCGTCGAAACGCCGCTTCCCGGCCGCCAGGTGATTTCCCCGGCGACTGCGCACAAGCTGCGCGACATGCTCGAACTTGCGGTGCAGCCCGGCGGCACCGCGCCCGCGGCGCGCGTGATGGGCTATCGCGTCGCAGGCAAGACCGGCACCGCGCACAAAGAGGAGAACGGCGGCTACGCCAAACACAAGTACGTGTCCTCCTTCGTCGGGCTCGCGCCGGCCTCCGCTCCCAGATTGGTTATCGCGGTAATGCTGGACGAACCCTCGGCCGGTCAGTACTACGGCGGCGCAGTGGCGGCGCCAGTGTTTTCCGCAGTGATGGGCGGGGCATTGCGCATGCTGGGTGTGCCGCCGGATGCACCGCTCAAACCGCTGGAACTGCCGTCTGATGGCTCCGAAATAAAGGAAACAGTTTGAGCGCGATGGGCACCGGATGGGCGCAGCAGCAACGAAGCAAGGGGGCGTGAAGGGGCGTAACCCCTCAAATTGCAATGAGCAATCAGACCGCCATCGACATCCTGAACCAGTTGCGCCAACGGAAAGTGACCGTCGGTGGGCTGAGCGCCGACAGCCGGGGACTGCGCCCGGGCGACGTTTTCGTCGCCTATCCGGGCGCGAGCGCCGACGGCAGGCGTTACATTGGCGATGCCCTTGCACGCGGCGCCGCAGCGGTACTGTGGGAGCGCGACGGTTTTTCCTGGAACGACGGCTGGAGCGTGCCCAACATTGCGCTTGACGGTTTGCGTGGCCTCGCCGGGCATCTCGCGCACGAAGTCTATGGCCGGCCTTCGGAAAAGCTGTGGCTGGCGGCCGTTACCGGAACCAACGGCAAGACTTCCTGCAGTCAATGGATCGCGCAGGCGCTCAGTGCGCTTGGTCGCAGCACAGCGGTGATCGGCACGCTCGGGAGCGGCTTCCCCGTATCGCCGGCGAGCGAGCCGGCGGCTGCACTGGCACCCATGCTCAATACGACGCCGGACGCGACCGAGCTGCATCGCCGCCTGGCCGAATTGCTACGGGCCGGCGCGCAGGGCGTGGCGATGGAAGCATCCTCCGTCGGATTGGACCAGGGCCGGATCAACGGCGCGTGCTTCGATGTCGCGCTGTTCACGAATTTTTCCCGCGACCATCTGGACTACCACGGCGACATGGAACGCTACGCCGCGGCGAAGGCACAGCTGTTCGATGTGCCGGGACTCACTGGCGCAGTGCTCAACATGGACGATGTGCTCGGCGTGCGCATTGCGCAGAAGATCTCCGGCGGCAGAATTGCGTGCGCCGGCTATAGCGTCCACGCGGGTGTTGCAAGCGCGGCCGGGCTGGAACTCTTTCTCGAGGCTGAAAACATCCGCGTAGGTCGCGACGGCCTCGCCTTTGGCCTGGTGAGTTCCTGGGGGCGGGCTGAAGTGAAAAGCGGGTTGCTCGGCCGGTTCAATGTGTCCAACCTGCTCGGCGTTCTGGGCGTGCTGCTCGGCGCCGGGGTAACGCTGGAGCAGGCGGTGGCGGCAGTTGCGGTACTCAGCTCGCCCGCCGGGCGCATGCAGTGTCTGGGCGGTGACGGAAAACCAATGGTCGTGATCGATTACGCCCACAGCCCGGATGCGCTGGAAGCGGTGCTCGGCAGCTTGCGCCCGCTGGCAGAGGCCGCCCGAGGCCGGCTCAGCTGCGTCTTCGGCTGCGGCGGGGAGCGCGACCGCGGCAAGCGATCCCTGATGGGGGCGATCGCGGCGCGTGGCGCCGACCAGATTGCGCTGACCAGCGATAACCCGCGCGGCGAAGACCCGATGGCAATCATCACCGACATCCTGGAAGGCGTCATGTCCGAGGCAAAGACCGGCCAGGTACCGCTGGTGATCGCCGACCGCCGCCAGGCCATAAACGCGGCGATCGCCGCGGCGGCGGCGGGCGACGTCGTGCTGGTCGCCGGCAAGGGGCACGAGCAGTACCAGGAGAGCGCCGGACGGCGCACGCCGTTTTCGGACGCCGCCGTGGTGGCACAGGCGCTGAACGCATGGAACACATGATGGACATGCGCGAGGCGGCACTCGGCAATCCGCGGGTGCTGCGCGTGCCAGCGCCGATCGTGCGCTTCGTGCGCGTCGGCACGTCGGGCCTCGACTTCGAGCTGTTCGTCTTCGTCTCCAACCTGGAAGACCGCCTGACCGTCGCCAACGGCCTTAACCGCACTTTGCTCGCCCGGCTGATCGAAGAGAAGATCATCGATCCCAAGCCGGTGCCGGAGCTGCGGTTGCGCGACATCGACAAGCTTGGCGCCGCCTTCCGCGGCGAGCCGTCGCCCGAACCGCCGAAGAGGGAAGGCAGCTCGG
>QYQC01000205.1 GCA_007280315.1 Betaproteobacteria bacterium
CGGCAGCAGGCAGGCGAGTTGAGCGACGCATTTGCGATGTGGCAGGGACGGCAGGGTGGCGCCGAAGAACGCTTGTTGCGGGCACGCGACCAGCTGGCAGCAGAATCGGCCAAGCTGCCCCAGGCCGAACAGGTATTCCGCGCGGCCCAGACCGGGCTCGCCGATAAGCGCATGGCGCTGGCACAGACTGAGCAGGCGCTTAAAGTCGAGCAAGCCCATATCAGTCACGCCGAAAGGACTTTGCAGGGCCTGGCGCTGCGGCAGGAGCGTCTGGCCGCAGAGCACGCGGGTCTGGCCAGACCGGATGCCAGCGCAATCGAGGAGCAGCAACGCCGGGACGCGCTTCTAGCGCAGGAACTGGCGCATAAGGATGGCCAACTAGCGACTCAACTGGAACAGCTGCCAGGCCTGGACAATGCACGCCGGATGGCGCAGGAAAAGCTCGACACCCAGCAGCGGGAACAAGCCGGACTCGAATCACGCCTGGCAACGTTGAAGCAGGTCCAGGATCAGGTGGAAAGCAACGCCCAAATCCACGAGTGGCTGATCAAGCACCAGCTCGATTCGCTGCCGCGCCTGTGGCAGCAGCTGCGGGTGGAGGCTGGCTGGGAGACCGCGTTCGAGGCAGTGCTGCGCGAAAAGCTGCACGCACTGGAATTGGCCCAACCCGAGCTGTTGCAGCGCATGCTGGAAGACGAACCGCCGGCCAAGCTGAGCGTGTACACGTCGACTGCGGCGGCGCACGATCCTGCGTTGGAGGGGTTGCGGCCTCTGGCGTCTCTGCTCGGGATCCACGATGACGCCGTGCGCGGCGTGATGCAGGATTGGCTGCACGGCGTGTACGCGGTAGAGACCGCGCCGCACGCAGCGGATCGATTGAAACTGCCGCCCGGTACCATCCTGGTCAGCCGCCAGGGGCATCAGTTTTCACGCAGCGCGGTCAGCTTCCATGCGCCGGATCCAGGCGATACCGGGATTCTTGCCAGGCAGCGCGAAATCGAGGATCTGAGCGCCCAGCTGATCCAATGCGAACAGACGCTGCGCCAGGCGCGCACCGAGCAGCACGTGGTCGAAGCAGCCTTGGGCGGGCATAACCAGCGCTTGGCAACGCTGCGGCAGGAAGCAACTGCGCTGAAGCAGCGGGTTCATGAGCAGCAGCTGGAAAGCCTGAAGTTGTCCCAGGGTCTGGAGCGATTCCAGGAACGCAGCCGGCAGATCCAGCTGGAACTGGACGAAATTTCCCGTCAGCAGGAGGCTGAGCGCGCCAGTCTGGTTGCGGCCGAGGCCAACCAGGCCAGCCATCAGCAGCTTCTGCAAGCGGCAACGGCGCAGGTACAGGTCGCGGAGCAGGCCCACCAGGGCGCCGAGGAAGCGCTGAATGTGCAACGGCTGGCATTGCAGCAAGCCGCGCACGAAGAGCAGGAATCGGTATTTTATGAGAAAGAATGTTCCTCTAAAATCAATGAAATACAGTCTTCACTTAATTTGATACACGAGCAATCCAGCGCGGCTGGGTTGCAGCTGGATCGACTGAAATCGGATCTGGCGGCACAGCAGGACGGCGATCTGCGCCAGCGCCTTCAGGCGCAGCTCGAACAGCGGGTTCTGCGCGAACACGCGCTAAGCGCCGCCCGTACCCATCAGGAAGAGCTGGCTCAAGGCCTGCGTGGAGCGGAAGAGGAACGGCTCGCCTGCGAGCGGAAGCTGGAGCCGCTTAGAAACCGCATAAATGAGTTGCGGCTGAAAGAACAGGCGGCGCGCCTCAACAAGGAACAGTACGCGAATCAGCTGTTCGAAGCCGGTGCAGATGAACAAGCGCTTGCGGCGATGCTGGAAAAAGGCATGCGGCCCAGTGCACTGCAGATTGAAATCAACCGCCTCGCCCAGGCCATAAACGATCTGGGTGCGGTGAACATGGCGGCACTGGAGGAACTGCAGACCAGCCGCGAGCGCAAAAGCTTCCTCGACACCCAGGCGGCCGACCTCAATCTGGCACTGGAGACGCTGGATGCTGCGATCCGCCGCATCGACCGCGAGACACGCGAGATGCTGCAGCAGACCTTCGACGCGGTTAACGGGCATTTTGGACAGCTTTTCCCCAGCCTGTTCGGCGGCGGCGAAGCGCGCCTGGTCATGACCGGCGATGAAATTCTGGATGCCGGTGTGCAGGTCGTGGCGCAACCTCCGGGCAAGAAGACATCCACTATCCATTTGCTTTCCGGCGGCGAAAAGGCGCTCACGGCGCTGGCGTTGGTGTTTTCCATGTTCCAGCTCAATCCGGCGCCATTCTGCTTGCTGGATGAGGTCGACGCGCCGCTGGACGACCCGAATACCGAGCGTTTTTGCGACCTGGTAAAACGCATGTCGGCCGACACCCAGTTCCTCTACATCAGCCATAACAAGATCACCATGGAAATGGCAGCCCAGCTGATAGGCGTGACCATGCAGGAGTCCGGCGTGTCGCGCGTGGTCGCAGTGGACATCGAAGAAGCCCTGCGTATGAAGGAGGAGTTGGCTGCATGAGCGAGCTGCAACTCGCGCTGCTGGGAATAGGCGCCCTGGTGGTGGTCGGCGTGCTCGTATTCAATAAGCTGCAGGAAATGCGGCTGAAACGCAAATCCGAGGAACTGTTTGGTTCGCGCCACGAAGACGTGCTGCTGGGTGCGACTGCAACACCCGGGCGGCCGCCCGGCTCGACCGATCGCATCGAACCGACCCTGTCCGGGGCGCCGGGCGAAATCTCGGCGGCCGGCGGCGCACTTGATCGCGGCATTGATCTGATCGCGACTCTGGAAGCGCAATCTGCTGCTACCGGGGAAGCCGTTTCCACGGCCATCGTCGATTGCCAGGACGTTCCGGCCAAGGCGGTCGGCTGGGAAGGATACAACCGGCAGACCGCGCGCTGGGAACCGTTGGCCGCAGCCGGTGAATATCAGCAACTGCGCGCCGGGCTGCAATTGGCCGACCGCAAAGGCGCGGCGAGTCCGCTGGACCTGGCTTATTTCAAGTCGATGGTGCACGCCGTGGCCGAAGCCACAGGCGCCAGCTGCGCCTTGGCCGAGCCAGAGGCGGCGTTGCAGCGCGCGCAACAGCTCGACACCTTGTGCGCCGATATCGATGTACAGATCGGACTCAACCTGATTGCGCGTAACGGCGCATTCCCCGGCACCCGGATCCGTGCATTCGCCGAGGCACACGGGCTGGTACTGGAGCATGACGGCAGATTTTGCCGTCGCGACGAAGCTGGTCTTGAGCTCTACGCTCTTTGCACGATGGAGCCACCGCCGTTCTCGGCAGAGAGCATTAAGACGCTGGCGGCCAATGGATTGACTTTGCTCTTCGACGTCGCCCGGGCGCCGGGCGGCATCGCCGCGTTCGATCGCTTTGTAGAATTCACCCGCGCCTTGGCCGAGGCGCTGTCTGCGGCGATCGTCGATGATAACCGCCAGCCTCTGGATGTCGCCGGGCTCGGCAAAATACGCGCGCAGTTGCAGGCGCTTTACGCAAGTATGGAGCAACAGGGGATAGCGGCGGGCAGCCCGCTGGCGCTACGCCTGTTCTCGTAATGGCGGCCTCACAGCCCACCCAGGCGCGTGCGCGCAAGCTGCGCACGGAAATCGAGCGCCACAATGATCAGTACTATGTACGCGACGCGCCACTGGTGAGCGACGCCGAGTACGATCTGCTGTTCCGCGAACTACAGCAGCTCGAACGCGACTATCCGGAACTCGCGGGTCCCGATTCACCGACGCAACGCGTAGGGGCGGCGCCGTTGCCGCAGTTCGAACAGGTGACGCACCGCGTTCCCATGCTTTCGCTGGGCAACGCTTTTTCGGAAGAGGAGGTGACCGCGTTCGACCGACGCGTGCGCGATGCTCTGGGCACGGATGGTGTTGCGTACCTGGCGGAACCCAAGTTCGACGGGCTGGCGATCAGCTTGACCTATGCGCGCGGCCTGTTTACGCAAGGCGCGACCCGCGGCGACGGCTACACCGGCGAAGACGTTACGCCCAATTTGCGCACGATCAAGAACATTCCGCTTCGACTGAAGGGCCGCGCGGTTCCTGAGTTGCTCGAAGTTCGCGGCGAGGTGCTGATGTACCGGCGCGATTTCGAGCAGATGAATCTGCGCCAGCGCGCCAGGGGCGAGAAGGAATTCGTCAATCCGCGCAACGCCGCCGCGGGCAGTCTGCGCCAGCTCGATTCGCGCATCACCGCGCAACGGCCGCTGCGCTTTTTCGCCTACGCGATCGGCGTGATCGAAGGTGCCGCGTTGCCGGAAACGCACGCCGAGTTGGAAAACTGGCTGCAGAGCCTGGGCCTGCCGGTATGCGCGGAGCGCCGCGTCGTGAGTGGCGTGCAGGGACTGATGCAGTTCTATGGCGACGTTGGCGCGCGCCGCGCCGAACTGCCCTATGCAATAGACGGTGTGGTGTACAAGGTCAACAGCCTCGCGGCGCAGGAGCAGCTGGGCTATGTGGCACGCGCGCCGCGCTTCGCCGTTGCGCACAAATATCCGGCCGAAGAGGCCGCCACCGAGGTGCAGGCAATCGAGGTGCAAGTGGGACGTACCGGCGCGCTGACACCTGTGGCGAGGCTGAAACCGGTATTTGTCGGTGGCGTAACGGTCACCAACGCCACGCTGCACAACCTGGATCAGGTGCGCGCCAAGGACGTTCGCGCCGGCGATAGTGTCATTGTGCGTCGCGCCGGCGACGTGATTCCGGAAGTCGCGCGCGTACTGCTGGAAAGGCGAGCGCCAGGCGCGCCGGAATTCAGCATGCCGGCTAAGTGCCCGGAATGCGGGTCGAAAGTCGAGCGCCTGAAGAGCGAAGCCGTCTATCGCTGCACCGGCGGCCTGTTTTGTCCGGCGCAGCGCAAACAGGCACTGCTGCATTTTGCGTCGCGCCGCGCCATGGATATCGAAGGGCTGGGCGAAAAGCTGGTCGACCAACTGGTAGAGGGCGGAATCGTGCGCACACCGGCCGACCTCTACCTTCTTGGTGCCGGCAATCTGGCCGGGCTCGAGCGCATGGCGGAAAAATCGGCAGCCAACGTAATAGCGGCAATTGAGAAAAGCAAGAAGAGTTCGCTTGCACGATTTTTTTTCGCGCTCGGCATTTATCACGTTGGCGAAGAGATCGCCAAGGTTCTCGCGCGCCATTTCGGTACGCTGCAATGTCTGCTGGATGCCGACTGGGCTGCGCTGAGCGCGGAGAAGGACCGCGTGCAGAAGGAAAACACCCGCCGCCGCAACAAGGACGAAGCCTTGCTCGATGCGATCCTGCCCGGCGTCGGCCCGGAAATCATCCAAAGCGTCGCCAGCTTCCTGAGCCAGCCACACAACCGCGAGGTGATCGAGCAGTTGCGGGCCAGCGGCGCGCTAATTGATCGGCAAATCGAGCCGCCGTCAAAGACCGCGGGCAAGCTTCACGACAAAACCTTCGTGCTTACCGGCGCGCTGCGGGGTTTGAGCCGGGATCAGGCAAAGGCGCTGATAGAGGCCCAGGGAGGCAAGGTCGCCGGGTCGGTATCGAGCAAAACCGATTATGTAGTGGCAGGATCGGAGGCTGGCAGCAAACTCGCCAGGGCGGAAGAGCTTGGCATAACCGTGCTGGATGAGGCAGGATTGCAGCAATTGTTGAAAGGACACCGATGAAGCGCGTGCGCAAATGTGTGTTTCCAGTGGCCGGCATGGGCAGCCGTTTCCTGCCCGCAACCAAAGCGAGCCCGAAGGAGATGATGCCGATCGTCGACAAGCCGCTGATTCAATACGCGGTGGAGGAGGCGGTGGCAGCCGGCATCACCGACATGATTTTCATCACCGGCCGCAATAAGCGCACCATCGAGGACCATTTCGACAAGGCCTACGAGGTGGAGGCCGAGCTCGCGGCGCGCGGCAAACTGGATCTGCTGGAACTGGTGCAGCGCATTGTTCCAGCAAATGTCAATTGCATCTATATTCGCCAGCCCGAGGCGCTGGGTCTGGGACACGCGGTTCTATGCGCCGAGCCGGTGGTCAACGACGAGCCCTTCGCCGTCATCCTGGCCGACGACCTGATCGATGCCGATCCGCCGGTGTTAAAGCAAATGACGCAGGTGTACGAGCAGCACCAATGTTCGGTTCTCGGTGTGGATGAAGTGCCGCGCGAGCACACGCGTCAATATGGCATCGTAAAGACCGACGGATCGCAACCCGGCGTGATCAGCGCCATCGTCGAGAAGCCGCTGCCGAAGGACGCGCCCTCCAATCTTGCCGTGGTCGGCCGTTATATCCTCAGCCCGCGAATATTTCAGCATCTGACCGGCGTTCAGGCGGGGGCGGGGGGTGAGATTCAGCTGACCGACGGCATCGCGGCCCTGATGCGCGAGGACAAGGTGCTGGCATACCGTTTCGCAGGAACGCGCTACGATTGCGGCTCCAAGCTGGGTTATCTGCAGGCCATGGTTGCCTACGGAAAGAAGCATCCGGAGGTAGGCGCCGCATTCACCGCGTATCTGAAGTCGATTTAGTCCGGACCCGCCGCATGGACCGAACGGTGCGCGCCTGGCAGATTCTCGAGTCGGCGGAACTGATTCACAGCGCGGCCGCCGTGGACACGGCGATTGCGCGCGTCGCGGCGGAAATCACAGCCGTACTCAGAGATCAGTATCCGCTGGTGCTGTCGGTTATGGGCGGTGCCGTGGTATTTACGGGGCGCCTGCTGCCACTGCTGAATTTTCCGCTCGACTTCGACTATATCCACGCATCTCGCTACGGCGCAACGACCGGCGGTGGTCCGGTCGAGTGGATCGCTGAACCCAAAGGCAACGTTTCCGGCAGAGTGGTGCTCGTGCTCGACGATATCCTCGACATCGGCGACACCATGCTGGCGATACGCGAGCGCATTCTGGGGCTGGGAGCCCGCGCGTTTTACAGCGCCGTGCTTACCGACAAGAAGAAGAACATCGCCAAGCCCATCAACGCTGATTTCGTCGGCCTCGCGCTGCCTGACCGCTACGTGTTCGGATGCGGCATGGACGCGTTCGGCGCCTGGCGCAATCTGCCGGCGATTTATGCGCTGCGGCAGAACCCGACGGCATGAATCGATGCCACAGGATGCACCGCGTTCCGCGCCGGTCCGCCATGATAATATCGCCGCCGTCCCGTTGACGAAGATGTCCCTTGCGTTTCTTATCCGAGCTATCGAATGTTAGCCATCATCGGCGGTAGCGGCCTCACGCAATTGTCAAATCTCGACGTCACCCGCCGCCTTGCGGTTCGAACCCCCTATGGAGAACCGTCGGGCGCGCTCACGTTCGGGCGTATCGCCGGAGTAGATGTCGTGTTTCTCGCGCGACACGGTTATGGCCACACCATCGCGCCGCATCAGGTGAACTACCGCGCCAACATATGGGCACTGCGGGAACAAAGCGTCGAAGGCGTGGTTTCCATCGCCTCGGTGGGCGGGATTCGCGCCGACATGCGGCCAGGCGCAATCGCAGTGCCGCATCAGATCATTGACTATACCTGGGGAAGGAAAAACACCTTTTTCGAAGGCGGTGAGCATTCCGTGACCCATATCGACTTTACCGAGCCGTATTCGGCGCCGCTGCGCCGCCGAATTCTGCAGGCGGCCGGCGGCTGTGGCGAAGCGGTGGTGGAGGACGGGGTCTATGCCACCAGCCAGGGCCCGCGACTGGAGACCGCTGCCGAGATCAATCGCCTGGAGCGCGATGGCGCCGATATCGTCGGCATGACCGGTATGCCTGAAGCGGCCCTGGCGCGTGAGGCCGGCGTCGAATACGCTGCTATCGCAGTAGTCGCGAATTTCGCGGCCGGCCGCGGCGACAGCCTGCACGGCGTACGCCTCGATGACATCGAGCAGGTGCTGCGTGATGCGCTTGCGCGCGTGCGCCGGATCATCGAGCAACTGGTGGCGCGCGCATGATCCGCGAGGTGCTCAGGATGGGCGATCCGCGCCTGCTGCAGCAGGCAAGGCCGCTGGAACAGTTCGACACGCCCGAGTTGCACGACTTGCTCACCGATATGCGCGACACCATGGCGCATCTCTCGGGCGCCGGTCTCGCAGCGCCGCAGATCGGTGTCGGTTTGCAGGTCGTCATTTTCGGCGTCGGACAGAACCCGCGTTACCCGCAAGCCGAGGAAATTCCAGATACCGTGCTCATCAACCCACTGCTGACGCCGCTATCGGACGAACTGGAAGAAGACTGGGAAGGCTGCCTGTCGGTACCCGGACTGCGCGGCATGGTGCCGCGCCATGCGCGCCTGCGTTATCAGGGTTACGACGAAATAGGCAACCGCATCGACCGCAGCGTAAGCGACTTTCACGCGCGCGTGGTGCAGCACGAATGCGATCATTTGCTGGGCATCCTGTACCCGATGCGCATGCGCGATATGAGCCAATTCGGCTTCATTCAGGCGCTGTTTCCGGGCGAAGATATCCTCGACGAGTAAGAACCGGTAACAAAAGCTAATTTAGCTATCGAAATGGCCCCTGACCTAGTGGCGTATGAGGGGGGGATTTCCCGGCGTTTTGTTATAGACGCTTAGTGCGTCTGATCGCCGATTGAAATCTACCCGGACTGCAGAGCGTCCAGGAGTTCCTCCTCCAGATTCAACACCGTCCTCGGATTGCCAAGTGCGGCGCCGGAGATCAGAAACACGTCCTCGGCGCGCTCGCCCAGGGTCACAATCTTGGCGGTGATCAGATTGATTTTGTATTTTCCCAGCACCAGCGCGATGGCGTAGAGCAGACCCGGGCGGTCGCCGGCGATGATGGACAGCGCATGGCTTGCCCCTTTTTCGTCGGGCCGGATGTTGACCTCCGGCGTGATCGGAAAATGCCGCAGCTGGCGCGACACGCGGCCTCGGGATGGTGCAGACAGCGGCGTCTGGTGCAGCAACCGGTCGGCCAGATTGGTCTCGATCAGATTGATCATGTCGCGGTAATGCGGATTGTTGCCCGGACCGAGCAGCAGGAAGGTATCCAACGCGTAGCCGTGGCGCGTGGTGTGAATGCGCGCATCGGCAATGCTGAAATTGATTTGTTCGAAATAGCCGCAGATGCGCGCGAACAGGTCGTGCTGATCGCGCGTGTATATCATCACCTGCAGTCCTTCGCCGATAGGCGACAGGCGCGCCTTCACCACCGGCCTGTCGGTGTCTACGCGGTAATGCAGGGTACGCGTCTGCCAGGCGATATCCTGCGCGTCGTGTCGCAGAAAATAAGCCACGTCGAGTTGGTTCCAGAGCTTGTCCTTGACCTCGTCCGACAGCGCGTATAAGCGCAATAACCGAAGCGCCTCGTCCTGCTTTGCCTGAATGTCCTGCTCGAAGCCGATGCCGTCGCCGCGCAGCAGCCGCCGCGCGAGCAGGAAAAGATCTTCGAGCAATTTTCCCTTCCACGCATTCCACACCTTGGGGCTGGTACCGCGTACGTCGGCGACGGTGAGCAGATAGAGCGCGGTCAGCCGGCGCTCGGTCTTCGCAACATTGGCGAACGCCTGAATCACGTCGGGGTCGGAGAGGTCTTGCTTCTGCGCCACCGACGACATGGTCAAATGATGCTCGACCAGAAACACCACCAGATCCGTATCCTCGCGCGTCAGCCCATGCGCACGGCAGAAGCTGCGCGCGTCGCGCATGCCAAGGGCGGAGTGGTCGCCACCGCGGCCCTTGGCGATGTCGTGGAACAATGCCGCGACGTACAGCAGCCAGTGGCGCTCGAATCCGGCCATCAAACGGCTGCACTGAGGGTATTCGTGGGCGAATTCGACCATGGTGAACCGGCGCAGATTGCGGATCACGTTCAGGATGTGCTGGTCCACGGTATACGCAGGAACAGGTCGTATTGCATCTGCCCGACTATCTTCCCGAACGCAGGCAAATAGCGCCCGAGTATGGAATACTGGTTCATGCGTCGCAGCCCGTGTACCAGTCCTCGCGGCTGCTGCAGTATCTTCAGGAACAGCGCGCGGTTGGAGGGGTCGCGCCGAAAGCTCTCATCGATCCAGGCGCGGGCGCGCCACAAGCCGCGTAGCGTCGGCGCGCTCATGCCCTTTAGCTCGGAGTGCTGCTGCAACAACAGGATACTTTCAAAAATCGCGCTCGGCTGTCGCTCAAACAGGTCGGACTCGCGCGCCTCGAGCAATTCATGCGCGGCCTGGAAGCGCTCGTTAAAAATTTCCGGCGGGCTGTCCTCGTCCGCGAACAGCTGCAGCGCGATATTCTGCAGCAGCAGCGTGTTGAGCTGAGTGATCGCTTTGGCGGTGCGGTAATAGCGTTGCATCAGCTGCTCGCTGGCGCGCTTGCTCGGCGTATCGACATGACCGAACTGCGCCGCGAGTGCTGCCTGGTAATCGAACAGCAACCGGTCTTCGCGGCGACCGGAAATATAGTGAAGGCGAATGCGCAATTCATTCAGAAAACTCTGGTATCCGGTGAGCCGGCGCGCTTCAACAGTGGTGATCAGCTCGCGTTCGGCCAGCCGCATCCAGGTGTCGCCCAGTCCGGCCGAGCGGCTGATCCAAAGGATTGCCTGCAGGTCGCGCAGCCCCCCCGGCGCCTCTTTTAAATTGGGCTCGAGGCTGTACGGGCTTTCCTGGAACTTGCCGTGACGCTGCTCCTGCTCCAGTCGTTTGGATTGGAAGAAGTGCTGCGGCTTGAGCTGTTCGCGCATGGCGCAGGTGAAACCGGCAAACAGGCCGCGGCTGCCTGCAAGCCATCGCGCTTCGAGCAGGCTGGTCTGCACGGTAATGTCCTTCGCCGATTCGTCCAGGCATTGTTCAATCGTGCGCACGCCGTGACCCGGTTCCAGGCCCGCGTCCCAAAGACCGCCGATGAATGCCTCGAGCTTGTCTTTCAGCGCGGCGTCGGGTTCGTGCGGCAGGAGCACCAGAAGATCCACGTCGGAATGCGGGAACAATTCGCCGCGGCCGTATCCGCCCACCGCAGAGAGCGCAAGCGAGCCGGGGAGACCAGCTTGCTTCCACAGGCCCCGAAGCGTACGGTCTATGAGCAGGCGGTGCTGCCGCAGCAGTCGCTGCGCCTTGCCCTCTGCACCGTAACGCTCACGCAGTTTGCGCCGCTCTTCCTGTAGCTGGCCGCGCATGCCCGCGGCGTAATGCGGCGCGACGGTCGCCATTTTTTCGTCAGGCATCAGCGCGTGGGCGCCCTTCGGGCCGGTCGTTCCGGCGTGCCGGCAGACACGGTCAGCACCTCATATCCTGTCTGGGTGACCAGCACCGTATGCTCCCATTGCGCCGACAGACTGTGGTCCTTGGTAACAATGGTCCAGCCGTCGGAGAGTTCGCGAATTGCCGGTTTGCCTGCATTGATCATGGGTTCGACGGTAAATATCATGCCCGGTTGAAGCGCAATACCGGTGCCATCCCGGCCGTAGTGCAGTACCTGCGGCTCTTCGTGGAAATTCCTGCCTATGCCGTGTCCGCAGAATTCGCGCACGACGCTATAGCCGTGGCCTTCCGCGTGTTTCTGAATGGCGGCGCCGATGTCGCCCAGATGCGCGCCCGGTTTGACCGCATGGATGCCCATCCACATGCACTCATACGTGGTTTCGCACAGACGGCGCGCCTGAATAGTGGGCTCGCCCACATAGAACATGCGGCTGGTGTCGCCGTGGTAGCCGTCTTTGATGACAGTGATATCAATGTTGACAATGTCGCCGTGCTTCAACTGTTTGTCGCCGGGAATGCCGTGACAAACCTGATGATTGATCGAAGTGCATATGGACTTGGGGTAGGGTTGATAACCTGGCGGGGCGTAGTGCAATGGGGCCGGCACCGTTTTCTGTACCTTGACCATGTAGTCGTGACACAGGCTGTCGAGTTCGCCCGTAGTGACTCCCGGCCTGACCTGCGGCCCGATGAAATCGAGCACTTCCGCTGCGAGACGCCCCGCGACCTGCATTTTTTCGATTTCCTGCGGAGTTTTGATTTGTACGGTCATTGACGGGCTGCGCTCAAAGGGTGGGGATGATAATGGATCGCATCGGACATGGAAAGCCAAGCTGCCGGATTCGCTCCCGATTCTGCGCGCCGGCAGCGAAAAATACGCCGGCATGCGCTCGGTCGATACTGGAACTGGCTCGTCCGGGTTGGCTCGGTAATCGGTCGGTAGAGCTTAATCCGCTGTTTAGTCGCGCATTTCTTGAATTGAACTCAGCCCGTATGATATACTATTTAGCTAGTCAGAATTCCTGGCTAAATTTGATCCGGCCCTCATTAGGGTGCTCCTTGCGGAGTTATGACGAGGCGGCCGGCACTGACCAACCCTAAATGGAGAAGTTTGAATGTCTACGACCATGCGTCAAATGCTGGAAGCGGGGGTGCACTTCGGCCACCAGACCCGATTCTGGAATCCCAAGATGGCCCCTTTCATATTCGGCCATCGCAATAAAATTCACATCGTCAATCTGGAAAAGACACTGGTGATGTACCAGGAGGCGATGAAGTTCGTAACGAAATTGTCATCGAACAAAGGCACCATCCTGTTCGTGGGAACCAAGCGTCAGGCGCGCGAGATCATCAAGGAAGAGGCGATGCGCTGCAGCGCGCCGTTCGTCGATCATCGCTGGCTGGGCGGCATGCTGACCAACTTCAAGACGGTCAAGCAGTCGATTAAGCGCCTGAAGGAAATGGAGGCGATGCTCGCCGACGGCAGTCTGGAAAAACTGCCTAAGAAAGAAGCGCTGGGAATTCAGCGCGAACTGGTCAAGTTCGAACGCAGTCTGGGCGGCATCAAGGATCTCACCGGTGTGCCGGATGCGCTGTTCATTATCGATGTCGGTTACCAGAAGGGCGCGGTGGTCGAGGCGAACAAGCTGGGCATACCGATTATCGGCGTCGTCGATACCAATCATTCTCCAGAAGGCATCACCCACGTGATTCCAGGCAACGACGATTCCAGTCGTGCCATCCGTCTGTATGCCAGAGGCGTCGCCGACGCAATTCTAGAAGGTCGCGATGTGTCGGTGCAGGAGATCGTGGCAGGCGGCGCGGACGAATTCGTGGAATTGGAAACGCAGGAAGTTTCGGCCGGCTAGCCCCGGAGCACAGCAGTACGCAAAAGGGGCGCGAGCCCCTTTTTTTGAATTACGAGGAGCAGTTAAATGGCAGAAATTACCGCAGCGATGGTAAAGGAGCTGCGCGAAATTACCGGCTTGGGCATGATGGAGTGCAAGAAGGCCCTGGTCGAGAGCGACGGCGAACTTAAAGCGGCCGAGGATCTGCTGCGCGTCAAGAGCGGTGCAAAGGCGAACAAGGCGGCCGGACGCATTGCCGCCGAAGGCGTAATCGGCGCCTATCTTTCGGCGGATGGCAACTCCGCCTCATTGGTGGAAATAAACTGCGAAACAGATTTTGTGGCCAAGAACGCGGATTTTCTTGAATTCGCATCTACGCTGGCGCAACTGGTTGCAGAAAAAAATCCCGCCGACGTGACGGCGCTGTCTGCGCTCAGCCTCGGGGCGGGCACAGTCGAAACGAAACGCCAGGCTCTGGTGCAAAAAATCGGCGAGAATCTGAGCATTCGCCGTTTTCACCGAGTGCAGACGGGCGCCAAATTGGCCCAATACCTTCACGGCGTCAAAATCGGCGTGCTGATCGAATTCGAGGGCGAGGACGACGTCGGCAAGGATCTCGCGATGCACATCGCGTTTGCCAAACCGCAGTTTCTCTCGCGCGACCAGGTCGCACCTGCCGTGATTGCGCGAGAACGAGACGTGCTGGTCGCGCGCGCGCAGGAATCAGGCAAGCCGGCCAATATTATGGAAAAGATGGTCGAAGGCGGAATCAACAAATTCCTCGGCGAAATCACCCTGCTCGGA
>QYQC01000251.1 GCA_007280315.1 Betaproteobacteria bacterium
ATACAATATTCGCTACATTTCCAGCACCGTGATCGGTGAATGGGCGCGCGACAAGCTGACGCGCTATTCGCTGCTGACCGGCAACGGCGACCCCTACATCTGGGATTTCGGCTCGGCTGCACGGCATCACAGGCTGCATGCGCCCTGGCTGCATCACGACCATTGCCGCGCCGGCATGCTCGGCCTGCGTGGCGCGACCGGCGCCGACATCACGCTGTTTCGCAATGCCGCGCAGGAAATAAAATCCGTCCTCGACGCCGAGGGCGTGGGCGACATGCCGCTGGGCGTGGACATGGTCGAGCTGCCGATGATTTTCGAGCTACAGCGCGCCGGCATCGAAGTGCGCGATGGGCAGCAGACGATGCTCTCGGCGCGCGAGGTGAAAAACATCGACGAACTGACACTGCTCAATATGGCTTCGGCCATGGTGGACGGTGTGTACCAGGACATTGCGGAAGCGCTGAAGCCGGGGGTGCGCGAATCGGACATCGTTGCGCTTGCAACCAAGCGGCTGTACGAAATGGGCTCGGACTGCGTCGAGGCGATCAATTCGATCGCGGGCGAGCGCTGCTCACCGCATCCGCATAACTTCACCGACCGCCTGATCCGTCCCGGCGACCAGGCGTTCTTCGACATCATTCAGTCGTTCATGGGTTATCGCACCTGCTATTACCGCACTTTCAACGTCGGGCGCGCGACTTCGGCGCAGCGCACCGCCTACAAGAAGGCGCGCGAATGGATGGACAAGGCGATCGATTTGCTGCGCCCAGGCATCAGCAGCGATCGCATCGCGGCGGCACTGCCCAAGGCGGAGCAGGCCGGCTTTGCCAGCGAAATGGACGCCTTCGGCTTGAACTTTTGCCATGGTCTCGGCCTCGGGTTGCACGAGCGGCCGCTGATCTCGCGCCTCACTTCGTTCAAGGAACCGATCGAACTCAAGGTCGGCATGGTGTTCGCGGTGGAGACCTACTGCCCCGCCACCGACGGCGTGTCGGCGGCGCGCATTGAGGAAGAAGTGATTCTGACGCCCAAGGGCCCGCAGATCATTTCACTTTATCCGGCAGAGGAACTGCCGATTTCCAATCCGTATTGATCGGGGCAGCATGGCAACGAAAAAACCAAAGATAGGCTGGATCGGCGCCGGCCGCATGGGCTACGAAATGGCGCAGCGTCTGGCGAAGGCCGGCTGCGACCTGACCGTGTACAACCGTACCCGTGCCAAGGCGGAACCGCTGTCGAAATACGGAGCCAAGATCGCCGACAAGGTGAGCGAGCTCGCCGCCTGCGACGTGGTGTTCTGCATGGTCTCGACCTACGCCGACGTGAAGGAAGTGATCGCTGGCAAGGGCGGGCTGCTGGCGCAAGCCAGGGCGAAGTCCAAGGGGACGCGCGCGGTGCCGCGCATCGTCGTCGAATGCTCGTCGATATCGCTCGAGGGCTCGGCCGAGCTGCGCGAAATCCTCGCCGGACACGGCACCCAAATGTTGGCGGCACCGGTGTCGGGCAACGCCAAGGTGATCAAGGCAGGCAAGCTCTCGATTGTCTGCTCCGGGCCTAAAGAAGGGTATGACGAGGTGTTGCCGCTGTTGAAGATGATCGCGCCTGCCGCGAGCTATGTCGGCGACGGGGAACTCGCGCGCATCGTCAAGATCTGTCACAACGTGTTCCTCGGCGTGGTGATCCAGTCGCTGTGCGAGATCACCATCCTGGCGCAAAAGGCGGGCGTGCCGCGCCACGCTTTTTTGGAATTCATCAACCAGAGCGTAATGGGATCGGTATTCTCGCGTTACAAGACGCCGGCGCTGGTCAACCTCGATTTCAAGGTGACGTTCACGCCCTATTTGTTGCGCAAGGACATCGACCTGGGCCTGGACGCGGCGCGCAAGTTCGAAGTGCCCTTGCCGCTGGCATCGATGACGCGCGATCTGGTCCAGAGCATGATGGGTCGGGGCATGACCGAGCAGGACTTCGCCACGCTGTTGTTGCAGCAGGCGCGCGCATCGGGCATTGAACTCAAGCCGGAGAACGTGGCGGTGGGCGATGGCCTCGCCTAGAGGGTACGGATACAGATTCCAATTCAATAAACGACAACAGGAGGAGATTGCGATGCAGATGCTCAGAAGAATCACAGCCGTGGTGTGCGGCGCGCTTATGTTCGCCTTGGCCGGCGCAGTCGGCGCGCAGACTTACCCGACCAAGCCGGTGCGCGTGATCATTTCGTTCCCGCCGGGCAGCTCCACCGACATCGTCGGCCGCGTGGTGACGCAAAAGCTGTCGGAGTACTGGAACCAGCCGGTGCTCGCGGAAAACCGCGGCGGCGCCGGCGGCACCATAGGCGCGGGGGTGGTGGCCAAAGCGGCGCCCGACGGCTATACGCTCTTGATCGATTCTTCGGCGCATTCGGTGTCGCCGGCGATCTACGCCAAGCTATCCTACGACACGCTCAAGGACTTCGTCGACATCGCACCGCTCGCCGGTCAACCCAATGTACTGGTGACGCTCACCACTTCGAAAATCAGAACGGTGGCTGATCTCGTCGCCGAGGCCAAAGCCAACCCGGGAAAGATCAACTTTGCCTCCGCCGGCGTTGGCAGCGGAACCCACCTCAACCTTGAGAAATTCAAACTGGTGACGGGCGCAGATGTCACGCACATTCCGTACAAGGGCACGCAGGAGGTGATCACCGATCTGCTCGGCGGGCGGGTTGAATACTATTTCGCCCCGATATCGGCGGCGCTCTCGAACATCCGCGACGGCAAGCTGCGCGCGATCGCAGTGAGCAGCGCCAAGCGCTCGAGTTCGCTGCCCGATGTGCCTACGATTGCAGAGTCCGGCGTTCCCGGCTTCGAATTCACGCTCTGGTTCGGCGTATGGGGACCGGCGGGCATGCCCGCCGACGTCGTCGACAAGATATCGAAGGATGTGAATCGCGCGCTCGCGGACCCCGGCGTGCGCGAACGGCTGGCCAAGCTCGGCAACGATACGATGAACATGACGCCGGCAGAGTTCAGCCAGTTCGTGCGCAGGGAAATCGACGACTACGCGCGCGTGACCCAGGCGGCCGGCATCAAGCCGCAGTAAGCGCGACGCGGGGGCACAACTTTACGTGCCCGGAGCGCCCCAGTCCAAGGACATCGCGAGCATGAGTATCCCAAATGAAACGGCAGTAACCCAATCCGTTGTGCCTCTGTGGATAAATGGGGCAGCGGCGACATCCAGCAGCGCGCGCTCGGGCGCCGTCACCAATCCGGCCAGCGGCAAGGTGATCCGGAAAGTGTCCTTCGCCAATGAGGAGGACATCGACGCAGCGGTAAAGGCGGCGACTCGCGCGCTGGCCGACTGGGGCAGCGCACCGCCGCTGCGCCGCGCGCGCGTGATGCAGAAGTTTCTTTCCCTGATGCAGGCCAATCAGAAGGAACTGGCGCGGCTGGTGTCTGAAGAGCATGGCAAGACGCTGCCCGACGCGCTCGGGAGTGTGCAGCGCGGCATCGAAGTGATCGAATTCGCCTGCGGCATCCCGCACCTGCTGAAGGGCGAGTACACCGAAAACGCCGGTACCGGCGTCGACTGCCACACGCTGCGCCAGCCGGTGGGCGTATGCGCCGGCATCACGCCTTTCAATTTTCCAGCCATGGTTCCGCTGTGGATGTTTCCGGTGGCAATCGCCTGTGGCAACACGTTCATACTCAAGCCTTCCGAGAAAGTGCCCTCGACCAGCATGCGAATGGCCGAGCTTTTCAGCGAGGCCGGACTGCCCGACGGCGTGTTCAACGTGGTTCACGGCGACAAGGAGGCGGTGGACGCGATTCTCGGCCATCCTGGCATCCAAGCCGTTTCGTTCGTCGGATCAACGCCGATCGCGAAATACATCTACGAGACCTGCGCCAGGAACGGCAAACGGGTGCAGGCGCTGGGTGGGGCAAAGAACCATGCCGTGGTGCTGCCCGACGCAGATCTGGAATTCACCGCCGATGCGCTGATCGGCGCGGCGTACGGATCGGCGGGCGAGCGCTGCATGGCGATTTCGGCAGTGGTGGCGGTGGGTGCCAGCGGCGATCCGCTGGTGAAATTGCTCAAGGAAAAGGCGGCGAAAATCAAGGTCGGGCCCGGCGATGGCGAGGGCGTGGAAATGGGGCCGCTGGTCACGCAGGCGCATCGCGACAAGGTCGCCGGCTACGTTGACAGTGGTGTTGCCGAAGGCGCGACGCTGGTGCTCGACGGGCGAAACCGGAAAGTCGCCGGCTACGAAAACGGGTTTTTCATCGGTACCACCCTGTTCGATCGCGTCACGCCCGGAATGAAAATCTACCAGGACGAAATCTTCGGCCCGGTGCTGGTGGTATTGCGCGCGGATACGATGGAGGCGGCGATAGCGCTGGTCAATGCCAATCCCTATGGAAACGGTACGGCGATTTTTACCAACTCGGGTGGAGCCGCGCGCCGCTTCGAGGAGGAGATTCAGGTCGGCATGGTGGGCGTGAACGTTCCGATCCCGGTGCCCATGGCGTTTTACTCTTTCGGCGGCTGGAAGAATTCCTTGTTCGGCGACCTGCATGTGCACGGTGCCGAAGGGGTCAAGTTTTATACTCGCACCAAGGTCGTGACCACGCGTTGGCCGCATGAAGACACGCCCGCAGCCGGCCTGAGCATGCCGACGCTTGGCTAAGTCCGGAACGCGCACGGCAACCCGTGCGCCGATCCCAGGAAAGTTTCGCATCGCAGTAGCAGGAGAGCAAATCATGAACGCCACGCCAGCGCCGTCGCAGCCGCTCGATCTCGAGCACTACTGGATGCCCTATACGAATAACCGCAACTTCAAGCGCTCGCCGAAAATGATCGCTTCGGCGGAAGGCATGTACTACACCACCATGGAAGGCAAGAAAGTGCTCGACGGCCTGGCGACGCTGTGGTGCGTCAACGCCGGACATTGCCGGCCGAAAATCGTCGAGGCGATCCGCAAGCAGGCGGGCATCCTTGATTTCTCCTCCTCGTTCTCACTCGGCCATCCGCTGCCGTTCGAGGTTGCACGCCGCATTGCCGGGCTCACACCCGAAGGCCTGGACCATGTATTTTTCGTCAACTCCGGCTCCGAGGCCGTGGACACCGCGCTGAAAATTTCACTGGCCTATCATCGCTTGAAGGGCGAGGGCACGCGCACGCGCTTCATCGGCCGCGAGCGCGGTTACCACGGCGTGAACATCGCCGGCATATCGGTGGGCGGGGTGAGCGTCAATCGCAAGGCCTACGGCCTGATGATCCCGGGCGTGGACCACCTGCGCCATACCCAGGACCTCGCACGCAGCGCATTCTCGCGCGGCCAGCCAGCCGCGGGCGCGGAGTTCGCGGACGAACTGGAACAGCGCATCATCCCCCTGCACGACGCGTCCAATATTGCGGCGGTCATCGTGGAGCCGGTAGCGGGCGCGGGCGGCGTGCTGATACCGCCGCAGGGCTATCTGCAGCGCTTGCGCCAGATTTGCGACAAGCACGGCATCCTGCTGATATTCGACGAAGTGATCACTGGCTTCGGCCGTCTCGGCAAGCCGTTTGCAAGCGAGTATTTCGGCGTTACGCCCGATCTCATTACCTTTGCCAAGGGGATTACCAGCGGAACCGTGCCCATGGGCGGGGTGATCGTAAAGGGCGAAATCTACGATACCTTCATGCAGGCGTCGGGCAACGGCATCGATTTCTTTCACGGTTATACCTATTCCGGCCACCCGCTCGCCAGCGCTGCAGCCTTGGGGACCTTGGATACCTATGCAGAAGAGGGCCTGCTGTCGCGGGCGCAGACGCTAGCCGCGGATTTCGAGAACGGTGTACATTCGTTCAAGGGACTGCCGCATGTGATTGATTGCCGCAATCTCGGCCTGATCGGCGCGATCGAGTTCGCCCCGCGCGCGGGCGCGCCCGGCGCGCGTGCACAGGAGGTGTTTGGCAAGTGCTGGGATCGCGGTGTGTTCGTGCGCCCGATCGGCGACAACATAGCGTTCTGCCCGCCCTTGATCGCCGAAAAGAAGCATCTGGACGAGATGTTCGGCGTTGTGGCAGACGCGGTGCGCGAGCTGACCTAGGCCGCCGTCCTGAACACCGCTTTCAAGCTGGCAGACGCACGCATCAACGCCGATCGCCTGTGGGATTCGTTGATGCAGATGGCGAAAATCGGCGCCACGCCCAAGGGCGGCGTAAAACGACTGACGCTGACCGAAACCGACCGCCAGGGGCGCGATCTTTTCATTTCCTGGTGCAAGGCAGCCGGACTTGCCGTAAGCGTGGATGGCGTTGGCAATCTGTTCGCGCGACGGTCTGGACGCAATGACGCGTTGCCGCCGGTGGTCGCAGGCAGCCATCTCGACACCCAGCCCTCGGGCGGGCGCTTCGACGGCTGCTACGGCGTAATGGCCGCGCTGGAAGTCGCGCGCAGCCTGAACGACCAAAATCTACAGACAGAAGCGCCGTTCGAAGTTGCGATGTGGACCAATGAAGAGGGCACGCGCTTTCTGCCGGTAATGGGCGGTTCGGGCGCGTTTGCGGGGGTGCACACGGTAGAGGAGATACTGGCGGCACCTGATGTCGATGGCGTTACATTCGGCGACGCACTTCGCGCGATCGGCTACGCCGGCGTCCGGCCCGTCGGCGGGCGTCGCCTGGGAGCCTATTTCGAGGCGCACATCGAACAGGGCCCGCTGCTGGAGAACACCGGCAATACCATAGGCGTCGTCACCGGGGCACTCGGCCAACGCTGGTTCGAAGTGACCGTCAGCGGCATGGACGCTCACGCCGGCCCCACCCCAATGCACCTGCGGCGCGATGCGCTCCATGGCGCAAGTTTTCTGATTCAGGAGGTCAACCGGCTGGCCAGGGCAACCGAGCATTCCCGCGGTACGGTAGGCATGATTGTGAACCGGCCCAACTCGCGCAATGTCGTGCCTGGAAAAACCGTGTTCTCCGTGGACTTCCGCGACACCGAGGTTTCAGGCCTGGACCGGATGGAACAGGGTTTGCGCGCGGCAGCCGGCCGGATCGCCGCGGAACAAGGGCTGGAAATCGATCTTCGCCAGACCATCTTCTTTCCGCCTTGCCACTTTGACCCGAAATGCGTTTCGGCAGTGCGCGCGGGCGTCGAGGGCATGGGCTTCCCCCGCATGGATATCGTCAGCGGCGCGGGCCACGACGCCGTCCACATTGCCGGTGTGGCGCCCACTGGAATGATTTTCGTGCCTTGCGAAGGTGGCATCAGCCATAACGAAATCGAAAATGCCAAGCCTGAAGACCTCGCCGCGGGCTGCAATGTGCTGTTGCAGGCGGTAATGGCGCGGGCGGGCTAGTGCGGGGCAATTGCCAGGAACGGTCGATCTGTCCGGGAGAGATCCAGGCAGCTAAGTAAGCCCGTTCTGGCTGCTGGTATTTTTGTGCAATTATTAACTCGCTGAAAAATAACCAGTTACGCTATTGTAAGCATCGTTGTACAATGATATTAATGTTTATTGCAATGATAGTTTTCAGTATTGCAATGATAGCCGACTGCAGCTTCAAACGGTTTACCATTTATTATTCAATTGATTATATCCAGAACCCCGGGCTGGCTAAATTCACAGCAGTTCGACGCGGCTAGCCGCAGGGCGGATGACGCCAAATCGCAGGCAACCTTCGCTAATCGCCCGTTGCCGCGCTGCGGGGCGTAGGATCAAATTCGCCGAATTCGGCTGGAGTAAGTTCAAATTTCTCCAGATTGCCCTCATGCAGTCCGGCCAGTTCCTGTTCTACCGTTACGCTGAGCGCATCCACATGCTCGGGTTCGGCCAGCAGCGACAGGTAGATCTGCAGATTTCTGCGATCGCACCGCTTCCATTCGCGCACCACAACGCGCACCGCTTTCCTGATTGCGACGCCGTAGTCCGGAGTGGGAACCGGAACGTTTTCTGCTTCGGCTGGCGCGGGACCGTGGTTCCCGGCCGGGCTCACATCACTCTCTTCGGAATTCCGCTTGGGAGGGGCCGCATCAACTGACTCCGGTACGTCCGCTGCGAGTACTGGGGAGTCGCGGTCGTCAACAATAACTGCGCCTGGAACCTCCGAGGGCGACTCGACGCCAGCCTGTTGGTCTGACTGTTGGTCCGTAACCGGCGCCAGTAGGTAGGGTGCGCCGGGCAAGGACGGATTCAGTATTTCCGGCACAGATTGAGTAGCGGGGAGTGGCGTGTCAGGCGGCGCCTGAAGTTCACCAGGGCCCACACCGCCGAGCGGTCGATAACGCGACGCGCGTGCTTTCCCCAAACGTTCCACGCGCCCCTGCCGAATCAGCGAGGTGAGGTGGCGAAACAGCGTTGACCGGTCAACTTCAAGTCCGGAGCGTTCCAGCAATTCATCCAACGTTAGTGCGCCTGATGCGGCGATCAGGTTGTTCTGGATTGCGGCTTGATAGTCAAACTTCCTCGTGCGACCCATATTTTCGCAATGGTTAATGTGTTGAAAACAAGGCAAGTATAGTACGTAATTATAATTACGCAATGATAAACAAAAAATAGTGCAACAACAAAATTTAATATTGCAATGATATATTTGGCTAAGTTACAGAAAATTAAAGAATTCCAAATCCGTCGATTAGCCTCACCGAATCACAAACGGACAATCAGGGATGGGGCGCGCTACAGCCAACCGGCCTTGCGCAGGCGGTAGAACAGGACGCAATCCAGAACCGCCATAATGCTAAGCGCGAGTGGGTAGCCGAACTCCCATGACAGTTCCGGCATATTTTTGAAATTCATGCCGTAGACACCGGCAATCATGGTTGGTACCGCCACTAGTGCAGCGTATGCGGCGATACGCCGAGTGGTCTCGTTTTCCTGCAGTGTGATCAAGGACAGGTTGACGGAGATCGCTGTCGTCACCATATCGCGCAGGCTGTCGATCGACTGATTGATGCGTATCAGGTGGTCGTAAACGTCGCGAAAATATTCCTGGGTTCCGGCGCAAACCTGCGGCACCCTTCCGCCGTGCAGTTTGCCGGAGGCGTCAAGCAACGGCCCGGCGGCGTGCTTGAGCGTCATCAGTTTCTGCTTTAATTCATACAGGGATTCGATGTTGGACCGGGCCGACTTTCCCGAGAAAATCCGCTCTTCCACCAGTTCCAGTTCGTCTTCGACTGCGTCCAGCACCGGAAAATAGCGGTCGACGATGGCGTCCATCAAGGCGTAAAAGACAAAGCCGGAGCCCTGGCGCAACAGGTGCGGTTCGCGCTCGCAGCGCGCGCGCACGTTGGCGAACCCGTGCTCGGTATGGCTGCGCACCGACAGCAGATAGTTCGGGCCGACAAAAACGTCGACCTCGCCGATGTTGATCTCCCCGTTGATCGCTTCGACGGTATGCAGCACCGCGAACAGCGAGTCGCCGTATTCCTCGATTTTGGGGCGCTGGTGGCCGTGGCGCGCATCCTCGACCGCCAGTTCGTGCAGGCCGAACTCCTGCTGCATTTCGGACAGTTCCGCCGGTTCCGGATTGTAAAGCGCGACCCACACCAGGCATTCCGGACGGCGCACATAGTCGCTGATGTCCTTGTTCTCGATGTCGGCGAGTTTCCTGCCGTCCTGATAGGCAACGCAGCTGACCAGCATGACTTTCTCCGCTAATTTTGTGCGAATGATAACAGCAGCGGGTGGGGAGGAAGCTACATGCGATAAAATCGCAATCCAGTCATCCCGTGAACGCGAAACATGCCGACAACCAGCCGCCGTACTGCCGAGCTTGGCACCGAGAACGCCTTTGTCGTGCTGGCGGAGGTAAACGAACTCATACGCCAGGGCAAAAGCATTATTTCCTTTTGTATCGGGCAGCCCGATTTTCATACGCCGGTCAACATTCAGGATGCCGCGATAAAGGCAATCCGCGAGGGACGGCATGGCTACACACCCTCGGCTGGGATCCCGGAGTTGCGCGCTGCGGCCGCAGCGGACCTGGGGCGCCTGCGCGGTCTTGAGGTCGATCCTGTGCACGTGGTAATCGGCGCGGGGGCGAAGCCCTTCATCGCTTACACCATTCTGTGTACTACCGATTATGGCGTCGGCGACGAGGTCATCTACCCCAATCCGGGCTTTCCCATCTACGAGTCGCAGATCCTCGCCTGTGGCGCGGTGCCGGTGCCCCTGTATCTGCGCGAGGCGCGCGACTTCGCATTCGATCCTGCCGAACTCGAGTCGAGGATCACGCCCAGGACCAGGCTTCTGATCCTCAATTCTCCGCACAATCCGACCGGCGGAATCCTGACGCGGAAAGACCTGACGGACATTGCCGCGGTGCTGCGCCGCCATCCGCAGGTCTGGGTTTTTGCCGATGAAATTTACTCACGCCTGCTGTACGAGGGTGAATTCACTTCAATCGCGTCGTTGCCGGAGATGTACGAGCGCACCATCATTTCGGACGGCGCGTCCAAGACCTGGGCCATGACCGGCTGGCGCATCGGCTATGCCTCGAATCCCATCCTGGCGCCGCAGTTCGTGCGCTGGGTCACCAACACCGACTCCTGTGCCTCGCATATCAGCCAGTGGGCGGCGGTGGAGGCGCTCACCGGGCCGCAGGACGAGCCGCGAAACATGCGTGCGAGCTTTCTCTCCCGGCGCGACCTGATCGTCGGTCTGCTGAACCGGGTGCCGGGCGTGAGCTGCAAACTTCCCGGCGGCGCGTTCTACGCCTGGCCCAACGTCACCGAGGCCTGCCGCATGGTGGGCGCCAGGGATTCGGAGGAGTTGAGGAAGCGGCTGCTGAACGAAGCCGGAGTGGCGGTGCTGGCCGACATACATTTTGGTGCGCGCGTGCCCGACGAGGGCCAGCATATCCGCTTTTCCTACGCGGCGTCCAACCAGGCGATAGAGGAAGGCGTTGCGCGCATGGCCGCCTTCATTCGCGGCAACAGCCGCTGACCGTGGATTCGCGCCCGCGCATCACCGTCGCTGCAGTAATAGAGCGCGGCGGACAGTTTCTCATGGTCGAGGAAGAGGATGATGGGCGAATTCTTTTCAACCAGCCGGCCGGGCATCTGGAGCAAAACGAGTCGCTGGTGCAGGGCTGCAGGCGCGAAGTACTGGAGGAATCTGCGTGGCATTTTCAGCCGCGCGAACTGGTCGGGATCTATCGCTGGCGCAAGCCTGATTCTTCATCCGCTGTCAGTGTGACCTATCTGCGCTTTGCGTTTTGCGGGGATCTGGGCGGGCACGCGACTGATCGCGCGCTCGATGTCGGGATCGTGCGCGCGGTGTGGCTCGATATCGGGGAGATTCGCGCTTCGCGCGAGCGCCATCGCAGCCCGCTGGTGCTGCGCTGCGTGGAGGATTATCTCGCCGGCAGACGCCATCCACTGGATATTCTGATCGAGCATGCCTAGCCCGAAGGCAGTCCTGTTTGCGCTGTTGTGCGTGCCCGCTGCGGCGAGTTCGGGCGCGCACGCCGAGCAAGTGACGATTTGCTACAACTACGGCTGCTACGCCAGGGCGCCGGTGGACTTCAGCGAAGCGCAGCTTGAGCGCCTGCAGCAGCAACTCGCAGCGGCGGAAGACGCGGCTGCCGAGCGCCAGGCGGTTGCACTCGTTATCGGCCGAATGTATGCGGTTGCGGGCGAGCAGACGCCGGTGTGGCGTGACAAGGGCGGCAACTACGCCGACGGCGACGACAACGGGAGAATGGACTGCATCGACCATTCATCCAATACCAGCACATTCCTCAGGCTGATACAGGCGCGCGGATGGCTGAAATTCCATGAGGTACTTGAACCATTGATGCGCCGGCGCTTCTTCTTTGCCGAGCACTGGGCGGCGAGCCTGCGCGAACGGGAAACGCAAAGGGTATTTATCGTTGACAGCTGGTTTTTCGACAACGGTCAGCCGGCGGCGGTGTTGGCGCTGGAGGATTGGCTCGCCGGAAAGACGCCCAATGTCCAATAAGATCGTCGTTGGCCTGTCCGGTGGCGTCGACTCGGCGGTGGCGGCACTGCTGTTGAAGCGCGCTGGCTACGAGGTCGTCGGATTGTTCATGAAAAACTGGGAGGACGACGACGACGATGCCTATTGCTCGACGCGCCAGGACCTGATCGACTGCGCCGCAGTTGCCGATGTGATCGGTATCGAACTCGAAGCGGTCAATTTCGCCGCCGAGTACAAGGAGCGCGTTTTCAGCGCCTTTCTAGCCGAGTATCAGGCCGGGCGCACGCCCAACCCGGATGTACTGTGCAACGCCGAAATCAAGTTCAAGGCGTTTCTGGATCACGCCCTCGCACTCGGCGCGGCGCGCATCGCCACCGGGCACTACGCGGGGGTGCGCGAGGTACGCGAAGGGCCGGATGCCGGGCGTTTCGAACTGCTCAAGGCGGCAGACAAGGGCAAGGACCAAAGTTATTTCCTGCATCGACTAAGCCAGTCGCAACTCAGCCGCGCAATGTTTCCCCTGGCGCAGATGCAGAAGACGGAGGTGCGCGGAATCGCCCGGGAAGCAGGCCTGCCGGTGCACGCCAAGAAAGACTCCACTGGCATCTGCTTCATCGGCGAGCGCCCGTTCCGCGAATTTCTGAATCGCTATCTGCCGCACACACCTGGCCCAATCCGCACACCCGAGGGAAGGCTGATCGGCGAGCACGTGGGACTTGCGTTCTATACCATCGGGCAGAGGAAAGGAATCGGCATTGGCGGAGTCAAGGGCGGAGGTGCAGAGGGCGAGGCCTGGTATGTGGCGGGCAAGGACATGGCAAAGAACGAGCTCGTCGTGGTATCCGGGCACGACCACCCGTTGTTGCAGAGCATGAGCCTGCGCGTCGCGGACTTGTCCTGGGTGAGCGGCAGTGCGCCAGACACGGCTTGCGCCCTTGCGGCGAAGACGCGTTATCGACAGTCCGACTCACCCTGCCGTATTGTTCGAATGGAGGGCGACTTGCTCGAACTCGGTTTCGAACAACCGCAATGGGCGGTCACGCCGGGGCAATCGGCGGTGCTGTACCAGGGACAGGTATGTTTGGGAGGCGGCGTCATTCAGGCTTGAGTGCTTCGCCTTGGCTTCGGCACTGCTACCAGCCAAATGAAATAGGCCCTCTTGGGGCCCTATTTCATTACTACCGGTTGCCGCTTGGGCTTAGGTTTTGTAAGCTTCGATCTGGATCCACAGCTTGATTTCGTCGCCGACCGCAGGCAGCGCGAATTTCATGCCGAAGTCCGAGCGCTTGAACGAGCCGCTAGCGTTTCCGCCGCACATCTCCTTCTTGTTAAAAGGATGCGGCTGGCATTTCCAGTTCTCGACGC
The DNA here is from genome assembly GCA_007280315.1 of Betaproteobacteria bacterium. Taxonomy (GTDB): domain Bacteria; phylum Pseudomonadota; class Gammaproteobacteria; order Burkholderiales; family SG8-39; genus 2-12-FULL-64-23. Next base: position 13,278 of record QYQC01000251.1, read on the forward strand.
GCAGAACCATGGGTTTGGTCACGCCGAGCAGGGTGAGGTTGCCCTCGATACTGCCCGGGTAGTCGCCGTTGAAAATTACGTTGGTCGATTTGTAGACCATGGTCGGATATTCCGCGACGTTGAAAAAATCCGGCGTGCGCAGGTGCTCGTCGAGCGAACGCGCCCGTGATCCTTTGTCGCTGTCGCCGCTGCTCACCGATGCAGTCTGGACCGTGATCTCGACCGAGGCGGTCTTGGCTACGCGATCGAGCGTGAATTTTCCGGCAGTCTTTTCGAAGCGGCCACGCCAATTGGATACGCCGAAATGGTTCACTTCCCAGTGCGGGTAGGAGTGTATCGGATCGATCGCGTAGGTTTCGGGCGCAGCGAGCGCGCCCAGCGGTAGCGTCACTGCTAGCAATGCGATGGCAGGTCTAAACATTACTTTGTCTCCTCGAGATCATGTTAACGGACGGGTGAATCAATTGAACCAGCAGTCTGTCCGCTGACTTCCAGCCAAGTACAACCACAATTGTGTCACGGTCGCGCCCGGCGATTACTCCCGGTACGCTTCGAAGCCTATCATCAGCCTCACGTCGTCGCTCACCGCCAACGGCAGGCCGAATTTCATGCCGAAGTCGGAGCGCTTGAGCATGCCGCTGGCATTGCCGCCGCACATCTCCTTCTTGTTAAACGGGTGCGGACCGCACTTCCAGCGTTCCACCTGCAGCACCATTGGCCTGGTGACGCCGAGCAGCGTCAGATTGCCTTCGATGGTCGCGGGATGGTCGCCGCTGAACTTCACGTTTGTAGATTTGAAAGTCATGCGCGGATATTCGGCGACGTTGAAAAAATCCGGCGAGCGCAGATGATCGTCGCGCGAACGCTGGCGGCTGCCTTTTTCATTGTCGGCGGCGTTGATCGAAGCGGTTTCCACGGTCATCTCGACGCTTGCGGTCCTGGCTGTCCTGTCGATGATGAATTTACCGCTTGTTCTGTCGAAGCGCCCGTGAAGCGTGGAAAAACCCAGGTGGTCGACAGTGAAATTGGGATACGTGTGGTATGGGTCGAGTATGTAGGTTTCCGGCGCGGCCGTGGCGGCAAGTGGCAGGGCGGAGATTAGCAAGGCAATGGCGAGTCTGGTCATTCTGTGTCTTCCTCGTGATCAAGTTAAGGAACGCATGGTGCTGCTAC
>QYQC01000167.1 GCA_007280315.1 Betaproteobacteria bacterium
CACCGTGGACGAGCAATAATCCCAATAGATTTCCGGAATCATCAGCAGTGGCGATCCGGCGAAATTGCGCCGCAGCTGGCTCGCGTTCGCGGCTTCGCGCATCAGGTCGAGCTCGTCGTTGAGATGCTTGGCGAATTCCGTTACCACCTCGCGCGGCTTCAGGCGCCGGCCGTCGATCCACAGCGCCTCGATCAGGCCGGCCGCGCTGTCGAGCAGGGCCAGGTCTTTCTCGATCGCCTGCTGCATGTTGGGGCGCAGTATCTTGACCGCGCATTCGCGCCCTCCGGGAAGCACGGCGAAATGCACCTGCGCAATGGAGGCGCTGGCCACCGGCAGCGCCTCGAACTGCTCGAATACCTGCGCGACCGGCCGGCCGAATGCGCGTTCGAGCTGGGCGTGGGCCAGGGCGGTCGAAAACGGCGGAACCTGATCCTGCAGTCGCGCCAGTTCGTCGGCGATATCCGCTGGCAGCAGGTCGCGCCGGGTGGAGAGCATCTGGCCGAATTTGACGAACAGCGGACCCAGCGCCTCGAGCGCCAGGCGCAGGCGCACTGCGCGCGCTTCGGTGAGCCGGCGCCAGAACAGCACGCGCTGCACCGCGACCAGCAGCAGGCGCGTACGCGCGTGGGCGAGCACGAACTCATCCAGGCCGAAGCGGATGCTGACGATGATGATTCGGGCGAGGCGGAGGAGGCGCTGCAATGGATTTGCCTGCGGAATGTCGGAAACAGAATTTTAACCGCAGAAGGCGCGGATGCAGAGCTTAAACCGTTTCCCGGCGGTCCTTTGCTTTAGGATACTCTGGATCTGGACAGCGCGGCAATGCGCTTGTCCAGCCGCGCGAGATCGTCGCGCAGCTGATCAGCATCGGTCAAAAATTGGCGCACCTCGGCAGGTCGGGCGAGCAACGGCTGTTCTTCGATCCAGTATTCGGCAAAATTCTGCGCCAGCTTTTCCACCGCCTCGCGGTTCCATGCGGCGAAGCGTTTGCCCTCTTTCACCATGCGCTGCGCGAGCACATCGCCGAACACCCTGGACAGGTCTTCCGCGAGGTCCCAGCGCAGGTGCCGGAACAGGTATTGCACCGAGCCGGCCAGATCGGCGTTGCCTTCGATGCCGATTTCGCGCATCAGCGCGTCTTCGCCGCGCGCAAACGCCGGCAGTGCCGCCGGACCGATGGTGACGACCAGGTTCGGTATGGTGTCTGCCGCGGCGCTGCGCACCATCCCGGTGTCAAGGATATCCAGCCGCAGCGCCGGTAGCGGCGGGTTGCGGAATTCGACGCACTGCCCGGCGTAGGGCTTGAGTTTGTCGCGCGCCCAGGCTTCCGCGCCGAGCAGGTGGTTTAGCGCGTAGATTCCCGGGTGCGGCAGCATTGAACGGTTTGCCCGTATGCGAAAGACGTGCGGTTGCTACTGTATTTGCTGTATGCCCGCCAGCACCCAACCGGTGGCGCCGGATACCGGCTTCGCCAGATTCCAGACTTCTTCGAACGCTTCGGGCTGGGCGTTGATTTGCTCGCGGATCATGCCGTAGAAGCGCACGCTCGCCCAATGGCTGTCGCCTTCGGTGAGCGCTTCCAGCAATTCGGCGTTGAGCGTCACCACGTCGGTCTGTTGCGCGACGCCGCCGTGTTGCAGCAGATCCTGTTTGATCGACTCGAACATGGCGTCGGTAGTGAACTCGCGCAGTTCGCCCAGTTTGCCGCTGTCATGCACCGCCTGCAGCTTGACGAAATTGAGCTTGGCCTGGCGCAGAAACCCTTCGGTGTCGAATCCGGCAGGGATGTTCGGTTGCGACTGCCCGCCGAAAGCCGGCGCGGCGCCGATGCCGGATGCGAGCGCGGAAGGCGGCGCGGAGGCGGGTTCGTTAGCCATGCCGGCGTATTGCAGATTGCCCTCGGTCCTGGGCTTGCTGAAGCGGCGTATTACAAAGACCACGGCGAATCCGACCAGCGCCATGATCAACAGCGTGCCCATCATGCCGCCCAGTCCGCCCAGTCCACCGTGGCCGAGCAGGTACCCCAGCCCCAGGCCGGCGGCGAGGCCGGCGACCGGTCCCAGCCAGCGGTTGCCTGCAGGCTGTGGCGCGGCACCCGGTGCGGGTGCCGCGGCGGGGGCAGCGGGTGCGGCCTGCGACGGCGGGGTCTGCTGCACGCTCCTTGTGGGCGCCACGCTGCGTTGTGTGCCAACGGATCGTCCGCCGCCCAGGCGTGCGGCTTCGGCGTCCTCGATGGCGAATGTCAATGCAACGAATGCGACCATCAATGCCGAAAGAAGCTGTTTCATTTTTTCTCCTTGGAGCGTGAACCGCGCATTATGCGCCTATAAGCTCAAATCTTGTAAGCCCGATGCAGCGCCACCACGCCGGCGCTCAGATTGAAGTATTCGACTCGCTCGAAGCCCGCCTGTTCCATCAGCGTTTTCAATTGCGCCTGATCGGGGTGCACGCGTATCGATTCGGCCAGATAGCGGTAGCTGTCGGCGTCGCCGGCGAATCTGGAACCCAACCAGGGCAATACCGTAAACGAATACCAGTCATAGACGCGGGTCAGCGGCTGCCATACGCGCGAGAATTCGAGCACCAGCAGGCGAGCGCCGGGCTTCATCACGCGGCGCATCTCGGCCAGCGCTCTTTCCTTGTGCGTCATGTTGCGCAGGCCGAAGGCGACGCTGACGCAGTCGAAATAATCGGCGGGGAACGGCAGATTCTCGGCGTCGCACTGTGCCAGAGGCAGCGCGCGCCCCTCGTCCAGCAGTCGGTCGCGTCCACGCGCCAGCATGGCGCGATTGATGTCGGTGAGCCAGACTTCGCCCGCGGCGCCGACCTGGCGCGCGAACACGCGCGCCAGGTCGCCGCTTCCCGACGCCACATCGAGTACGCGCTCGCCGGCCCTGATGCCGGCGAGCGCGACGGTGAACGCCTTCCACGCGCGGTGCATCCCGGCCGACATCAGATCATTCATCAGGTCGTAGCTGGGCGCGACGGAGTCGAATACGTCGGCGACCTTGCGCGCCTTCTCCGTCTCGTTCACCTGTTCGAAGCCAAAGTGGGTCTTGCCGTTCATTGCGCTCTCCAGTTTGCGCTAGCGCGCCGGCTCGATCGCGACGCGCTCGAAATCGCTGCCGCGCTCGATCACACCGCTGAGCAGCAGCAACTCGGCGCTGTCGCTGTAGACCTCAACAATGCGCTTGGGCCGGTACCAGCCGGGAGGCAGAATCAGCGAGGCCGGCGTCGACAGCGCGGCGAGCGCGGGACAATACAGCGCGGGGACGAATTTCTCCGCCTGTGCGTTGATGCCTGTCGGCCGTACGGCAACGGCTACCGGTACCCCGGGGATGATGCGTACGCCAAGATGCAGGTCACTGTTCTCGTCGGTCACAAGCCAGCGCACCGCGCCGATCAGAAAACTCTTGGCGTCGGCCGGGCGCACTGCTACCAGCTGTGAGTGCGCGTAGCGTCCGCCGCTCGCGCCCGCCGGGCGCACGATGCGCAGGCCGGACAGGCTTTCCTCGCGCAGCTGCCACTCTTCGATGGCGTAGCCCCCGGCCTGGATATAGGCATCGTCCTGGCGCGAGCTCACATGACCAAAGGCGGCGATCTCGTCGCGTTGGTGCAGCGACAACTTGGTCGCGAGTCCGGGTTGACGGAAGGTTTTACCCGAGATATGGAAATGCATCGATACGATGGTGCTGCATGCCTGCGCCGTTGCGCTGGCGCCGCGGCGCGCCTGAACCCGGCCATTCTTGCCCTCGCACCAGAGACGGAACAGCAGCACCAGCAGCTGTTCGACTTCGGGCATGGCGCAATCGTCACCCAGCCCGAGGCTCGCGGGCGGCTCGCCTTTGCGCAGCAGCACAACGTTCTTTTTGAGGCTGCGTGCGAGATCGGTGATGTCAAGCCAGGCCGAGGCGCTGCGCCCGTCGGCGTCGGCCTCGCGGTAGGCGCCCGCAGCCGCAGAAAAATCCAGCAGCAGCGGCGGCAGACTCTTGTCCTGGGGCGCCGCGCGTCGCACCGGCGCGTGCTGCGCCCAGTGCGCCAGCCAGCGCCGAATCTGCCCGAGCTGCTTTTGCGGCTGCTCATTCGGATTTGACAGCACGAACAGCAACGCAGCCACATACACTTCGACGCAGCTTACGCTGGCGTCCTTGACCGGATCCGCGACAGCCGTCGCGGTATTGCCCGACTCGTCAGCTCTGCGGTAAAGCTGGTGCAGCGTCCTCCAGTAGGCATCGGGGAACACATGATAGACACGGCAATGATCGAACATGCTCGATGCCAGGCAGTCCAGCCCGCGCTGGCAGACGAGGGCGGTCTGGCCGTCGTGTCTGCCGTTGCCCGCGCTGCCCAGACAGTGGAGGTAGCCGATCAGCAGTTCCTGCCAAAGATCGGCCACGTGCGCAAGAATACCGCGCTCAACCTGGGTCAGCGGGAACGGCTTGTTGACCAGTTTTCGTAGCTGCTGCTCCTGCACGAAATAGACCGGTTCACGCAGCAGTTCCAGAATTGTCAGACGCTCGTCAGCGGGGAGACCGTAGTGATTGAGCTCGCGCAACTGCTCCAGCAGCCGCATCTGTGACGGCGCCACGTTGACCAGAGGCAACTCGGCCAGCCAGGCGGCGCAGGATGCGCTATCGGTAAACTGCGGATGCGCATCGGCGGAAATTTCCGGCGGTTTCAATTCGAACATGGTGCTCATTCTGCCACCGCTTGCAATGAATCGCACAAGGCCCGCTTGAGGGCAGCGCGGTCGATCGTGCGCGGTGCGCCCGGTCGCCGCACCTCGCCCCAGACGGACCCGGGAAAGTGCTTGTCGTCAGCAAAACGCGCGATTACATGCCAGTGCACATGCGCCACGGCGTTGCCCAGGCTTGCGAGGTTGATCTTTGCCGGCTGCAGCAGTTGGCGCAAAGTCTGCTCGGCCGCGAACACCACGCGCATCAGTTCCCGTCTTGACGCCGCATCCAGATCAGTCATTTCGCGCACATGCCGGTTGAGAATGACGCGGCAGAACCCGGGGTAGTCGCGATCGTCGACCAGGACTACGCGGCACAGCTCGTCCTGCCACAGCATCTCTCCGCCGACAGAATCACACAATTCACAGGGGGTGGCAGCCAATTTGTTCACGAAAAGAGTGGAATGAGCGTTGAAGGTGAATCCATTTACCCCGGCGCGTGAGCGAACGGGAATCCCGGTACGTCCGCCGGCAACGCATGCGCACGGACCTGCTGCAGAACCAGAATAGCAGATTTCGAGAACCAGGAGCCCGTTCACGTTCTGCATTCAGCGCCGGTTCGCAATAGCGCTTTGACTGGCGCGCGACGCCGCCACCTCGCGCACCCGCTACTGTGCGTCTGCAGCGATTTCCCCCGCAGGCGCGTTATCCGCGTCTGGAAACACGTCGCGGTAGCTGGCATAGAAACTTGCGAACAGGGTGGGAACGTAAGTGAGCATGACCGGTAGCATCACCAGCACGAACGCGTCCTGCGATTTGTTGCCGAACATCCCGCGAACCAACAAAGCAAGCACAAACAGCGCGAAGCCACAGGCCAGACTCAACAGCACCAGCGCGAGACCATAGGCAAAAAACGCGCGCCAGTTGCGTAAGGCTGCAAAAAAACTGTAGAACAGTGCCTGCAATGCGGACATATTGCGCCACGACGACAGGGCGGGCGCAAACCAGAATGCGGCCAGCACCGGCAGGTAGAGCGTGGCAGCCAGCATCGCCGCCGCGGCCAGGCTGCCGTCCTCGAACGCAGCAGCGGGCGGTTTCGCGCCCAACACCATCAGCTGCAGCAGCAGTCCGCCGTCGACCAAAGCCGACAGGCCGAGGATAGCCAGTCCGCTTGCGAGGTAGAGGCCGCCCTGCCCGAGCAGCGCCGGCAGATTGGATTTGAAGCCGGAGAGCAGCAGATCGAAACGCAGCTTGCCGCCCTGGTCGAGCGCCCTGCTGGCGATCATGAAACTGGCGGAGAAAGCGGGGATCAGGACGGTTGCTGCGAACCAGCCGAATACGGGAATCATGCCCAGCAGCTGCATCAGCATGATATAGGAGAGCGCCAGAAATCCCCACATAGCCGGACTCTTGCGAAACAGCGCGAAGCCGGTTAGCACCCAGTGCCAGCCGTTGATTGCGGGGACAGTATTCACGTTCTTGGTTCCAGTGTGTTTGACATCAGACCCACGGCGCGTCACCGGCATGGGCTATGCGCAGTTCGAGGATACGGCGGAAATGCTCCGGGTCGTGCGCATGCACCAGTTTGCCAGGGCGCGGCAGATAAAAATCGTACAGCCGCGACAGCCAAAACCGCAGGGCCGCGGCGCGCAGGATCACCGGCCAGGCGCCGCGCTCTGTTGCAGTAAACGGCCGCCGCGCGTGGTAGGCGGCAAGCAGCGAGTGCGCGCGCGCTGCGTCGATTTCGCCGCCTGCATTCACGCACCAGTCGTTGAGCGTTACCGCCACGTCGAACAACAGGCAATCGACGCCGGCGAAGTAGAAATCGATCACGCCGCCCACCTTTTCGCCGGCAAACAACACGTTGTCGCGAAACAGATCCGCGTGGATTGCGCCGCGCGGCAGATGGTCGCGCCGGTGCAGCGCCTGGAACTCGAGTTCCGCGCGCAGCGACGCGGCGCGTTCCGCATCGAGGAATGGGTTCACCTGTCGCGCGGCCTCGCGCCACCAGCGTGGTCCGCGCGGGTTCTCCAGCGTGCCGGCATAGGACTGGCCGGCGAGATGCAGTTCTGCCAGTACGCTGCCGACTTCGCCGCAGTGCGCCGGCGCCGGTGCGGCGACGGCGCTCCCTGGTAGCCGCGACATCAGTGCCGCCGGCTTGCCGTTCAGCTCGGAAAACATCCGGTCATCGGTGTCGGCTGCCGGCTTCGGGCAGGGAATCCCGTGCTGCGCCAGGTGCGCCATCAGTCCGAGATAGAACGGCAGTTCGGCCGGGGTGAGTTTTTCGAACAACGTCAGTACGAAGTTTCCCCCGGTGGTGGTCACGAAATAGTTGGTGTTCTCAATGCCGGCAGCGATGCCCTGCATCCGTACCAGAGTCCCCAGGCGGTAGTGCGCGAGCCAGACAGATAGCTGATCGGGAGTGACCGGAGTGAATACAGACATCGAGGCAAGGGGGCAATGGGCCGGAAGAAACGACGCGGTCGGGGATTACCCCTGGCGCGTTACCCCGGACCCACCGCCTGGTTCAGAATGAATGGATCACCCACTGCGGTACGCGCAGGCCGGAATCGAGCGCATCGCGCCGGTTCATGACGCCGTTGCCGGCTTCATCCACGAGAAAATAGGGTACGCCATGCGGCGGCGTGATCTTCATTGCGTAGAGTTTGCCGTTGACGCGGTATTCCTCCACCCTGTCCTCGCCGCGTCTGGTGATCGTCACCTGTGGTTCAAGCGCCGGATCGAGCGCGAGGCCGGGCG
>QYQC01000105.1 GCA_007280315.1 Betaproteobacteria bacterium
GCCCAAGGTGCCCTCGGCCAACAAGATCGACCTGGTCGATGGCAAAGTGGTGGGGCTGTTCTAGGGCATGTTTCAAAGCCTGTCCCGGTTCGTCGCCCGCTGTGTGTCACCCGTCTATGCGGATAACTGCAAGGAGCGCAACGCCGCAGGCGCCGCGTTCAGTCGCGATGCCGGGATACGATGAACGACTCGTCCCAAAACCACAATCCGCCGTGCTTGCGCAGAACGTCGCGGGTGACGTCGAGATAGCGCCGGTCGCCGATCGCTTTCTCGAGTCGCGCGTCCTCGACCTGGCCCACATAGATGGCGGCGTTCCAAGCCGCGAACAGCGTCGACGTGCCGATCGATGCGAAGAGTTCCGAGGGGAGCGCATGCATGTCGTAGCGGAACAGCGATCGCGCGTCCGAATAGGCATTGAAGTTGAGGTCGCGCGCGGCACTGCCGAGCGCCTCCTTGGTCGCTTTCAGCATCTGGTGGCGGTCGTGATGAAACGGCTTTTCGTCCGGCCATATTCCTTGCAGGATCTCCAGGCCCGCGTCGTCACCATGCGAATGAATGGCGAGCAGCCGCCCGCCCGGTCCCAGGCTCTTCGCCAGCGGCGCGATGACGCGCGCGGCCTTGAATTCGATCGGTGCCCGCGCCCGGTAGGGCTGCGAGGCGATAACGAGATCGAAATCCGCAGTGGTGCTGCCGCGCCGCGGGATGACGGGTTCGAGCAGAAAGCGGTGATCTTCGCGGTAGATCACCAGCACCGCCGGCCGTTCGTAGGTTGGATTGCCGGTCGCGGTGTTCACGTTCACCCGCCAGTTTTCGGCGAGGAAAGGTTCGAGCGCCGTGATTTGCTCATCGAATTCGTGCGACGTCGTGCCGGTGAGTGCCACTTCGTGCCACACCGTGCTCGACGCTGCCGCCATCGACTTCGGCGTCAGCCTTGGCGCCTCGAGATAGTTGAGGTTGGTGATGATCAGCACGGTCGCGGGATGTTCGAAGAACCGGTCAGGCGTTTTGTCGAGTGCCAGGCGCACGTCCTCGACGCTGATTTCCTTGCCGACGATGTAGAACGGCATGGTCGAGAAGCGGTTGTGCAGGGCGCGCATGACGCGCGCCAGCACCGTGCCGTCGCCGACGCCGGCGTCGAACAGGCGTACCGCAGGCGGGCGCGGGTGAATGTTCGCAAGCTCCATCGCCACGCGCCGCGCGACGACGACCTTTTCCGAACAGGTGTTGACGAACAGAAGGTACTTTTGTCGGTTGTCGAAGAAGCGAAAATCCCGCGCCGGGCGCGTCTGGTAACTGACCTGGTCCATCAGTGCAGGTACGGGTATCGGGTTGGGTGCGCGCTCGACCAGCAAACCGCGCGCGGCGCGACCCTTGACGGGCATATCCGCGGACAGAAACGCGCGCACGCGATCATAGGTCGTCGTGGTGATGCGGCCACCGTCGCGCAAGCGGTTGACGAATTTTCCGTCGTTGACCACGATGCGCCCGAAGGTCGATTCGGCGACGCCGGCCTTTCTGCAGTAGTCGGTGATCTCGCCGATCAGTTTGTCGGATTCCATGGATCTCCTCCCCGAGTTCCGGTAGTTTCGAGGATTATTTGAATCGATTCACTGCGCGATGTCAATATAAATAATCCCACAATTAACTTGGGCAACGCTGTGGGAAATATATAAATATATAATTATCATATAGATATAAAAGATGAAATTCAAAAATGCGAGGAACGAGTGTGCTGAGGAGTGGGAAATGGGACCGGCCCCATGACTGCCGTCGAAGGCAGCCTGTCATCTGCTCAGGCACGCGGCTGCTTCCGCCGCTCGTACAATGGCGGTCCCCGGCGCGGTGTCGACCAGCCGGATGAGCGCGCGCAAAGCAAGTGCGTCACATATTCACCGTGAACCGAGGAGTTCTTTGACATGAGCGATAGCGAGCACAAGCGAAACGATGCGCGCCGTTTCGCCCCCGAGACTGCAGCAGCACAGGCGCTCGGGCGAATCGATTTGACCACGCGGGCGCTGGTACCCCCGATCCACCTGTCAACGACCTACGAGCGCGACGCGGATGGCTGCTACCGCTCGGGTCGCGGCTATACGCGTCCGCACAACCCCACCTACGACGAGCCGGAGGAACTGCTGCAACAACTCGAAGGCGGCAGTGGCTGCCTGCTGCTCGCCTCGGGCATGGCCGCATGCACGGCTGTGTTTCAGGCGTTGCTCCCCGGCGATCACGTGGTCGCACCGCGCGTCATGTACTGGGCTCTGCGCAAATGGCTGGTCGAATTCGCAATGCCCTGGGGCCTGGAAATGGATTTCATCGACACCAGCGATGCCGATGCGCTGGCGGCGGCGATGCGTCCGGGCAAGACGCGGCTCGTTTGGATCGAAACGCCCGCCAATCCGACCTGGGGCGTTACCGACATTGCCGTTGCCGCGGAAATCGCGCATCGCGCGCGCGCTCGCCTGGTGGTGGACAGCACGGTAGCGACGCCGGTACTGACGCGTCCGATCGAGTTCGGCGCCGATCTGGTGGTGCATTCGGCAAGCAAATACCTGAACGGACACAGCGACGTGCTGGCCGGCGCGATCGTATGTGCGCGCGAGGATGCGTTCTGGCAGCGGATACGCGCGTGGCGCCGGGACGCGGGCGCGGTGCTCGGGCCGTTCGAGGCATGGCTGTTGCTGCGCGGCATGCGCACCTTGTTCGTACGGGTCCCGCGCAGCTGCGAAACTGCGCTCAGGATTGCACGGCATTTCGAGGGCCATCCGCGGATTTCCAAAGTTCTGTATCCGGGACTGGAAAGCCACGCCGGCCATGGCATTGCGTCGCGACAGATGACGGGAGGATACGGCGGGATGCTTTCGATCCGACATGCGGGTGGCGAGGCGGCGGCGATTGCGACAGCGGCGCAGGTCGAGGTATTCAAGCGCGCGACTTCGCTTGGTGGCGTCGAAAGCCTGATCGAGCATCGGGCGAGCGTCGAAGGCCCATCGACGCCGGTGCCGCTGGATTTGCTGCGCCTGTCAATCGGGCTCGAGCATCCCGATGACCTGATCGCGGATCTGGAGCGCGCGCTGGAGCGTTCGGTGACTGCCGCATCGGTGTCCGTCGGCGGCGCAGGATCGTTCGCGTACAGCGACGCACCCGTGGACGAAACCGGGGACTCGACGACGAACCGCCTGCGCAGGCTCATCGAACGCCAGATCCGCACCATGGTGATCGAACGCGGCGGCGATCTGTTGTTCCGCGGCTATGCCAACGGCGTTGTCGAGCTTGAATTCACCGGATCACCGGGTGCCGCGTTTCCTATCAGGGACGCGATCCGCAACACCATAATTCACTACCTGCCCGAAGTCGTCGATGTCAGATTGACGGCCGCCGCAGTGGAATCCGGCGACAGGACGCCCGCGGAACCGGCAGGCTCGACGCTCGATCGCGTGCAGCGCATCCTCGACGTGCAAATCAATCCCGCGGTCCGTGCCCATGGTGGCGTCATAATGCTGAGGAGCATCGAGGACGGAACCGCCAGCATCAGCTTCGAGGGCGGCTGCCAGGGCTGTGCCATGGCCGACGTCACGCTGCGGCAAGGGGTCGAGGTCATGATCAAGGAGCAGGTCGCGGAGATCGTCGCCGTCGTGGACCTTACCGACCATGCAAGTGGCGTGAATCCGTACTTCAAGACGAAGAAAGGACCGTCTTGAGCGTGGCGCAGCCGGCGCGGCGGGGACAGCACCGGAGTGTCTGAGCCGTGCTACGCGCACTGCTGCTGATTCCGTCGACATCGTACCGGGCGCAAGACTACCTGAACGCGGCGCGGCGCCTCGGCATCGAAATAGTTGTCGGCTCGGATCAGCGCCAGGCGCTGGAGGCATTTTCGGACGGGCGCACCCTGGCCCTGGAGTTCAGCCCGATCGGTGAAGGTGTCGCGCAAATACTGGAGTACTCGCGTCGATATCCACTGTGCGCGGTCATCGGCACGGACGACGATACCGCGCTGCTCGCGGCCGCGGCATCCAGGCTGTTGCGCCTGCCGCACAACGATCCCGGCGCGGTGGCGATCACGCGCGACAAACACCGCTTACGCCAGACGATGGAACGGGCTGGCCTGCGCTCGCCCTGGTTCCGCCGAATAGCGCCCGGCGAGGATGTTGAAGCGGCGGCGCTCTCGGTGAGCTATCCCTGCGTACTCAAGCCGCTCGATCTTTCGGCGAGTCGCGGCGTCATACGGGTTGACGACGCCCCCGGCTTTAGCGCTGCGGCCCGGCGTATCCGGCGCATTCTGCGCCGCGCGAAGGGACCGGATCACCACAGCCGGGGAGACTCGATCCTGGTCGAAGGATTCATTCCGGGGCGGGAGGTCGCGCTCGATGGCTTGCTCGAGCGCGGCAGGCTCCGACCGATCGCATTGTTCGACAAACCCGATCCGCTCGACGGCCCGTTTTTCGAAGAGACAATTTACGTCACCCCGTCACGCCTGCCACAGTCGCAACAACGAGAGATCGAGGCGGAAGTCGACCGGGCCGCCCGCGCACTGGGGCTGCGCGAGGGGCCGGTTCACGCGGAGTTGCGGGTCAACGACGCCGGGGTGTGGATGGTCGAGATGGCCGCACGAACCATAGGCGGACTGTGCTCGAGAATGCTGCGCTTCGCTCCAGGCGTGACGCTGGAAGAATTTGTGCTGCGCCATGCACTGGCGCTGCCGACCGGCCACCTAACCCGGCAGGGGGGCGCCGCGGGGGTGATGATGATCCCGATTCCGCGCGCTGGGCGATTGCGCGGCTTAACCGGGTTCGATGCGGCGCGCGCTATCGATGCAATAGACGACGTCGTCATCAGTGTCGCAATCGGCGACGCACTGGTGCCCTTGCCCGAGGGCGACCGCTATCTGGGATTTATCTTTGCCAGGGCGAACGCGCCGGCGGAGGTGGAAACAGCATTGCGCCGTGCCCACAAACAGCTTGAGTTCGATATCGAACAGGCGGCCGTGTGATGCATGCGCAGCGGAAAACAGGGAATTCGCGATCGTGGGTTCCCCACGGCTGCCCATATCCGGCACAATGCGGACTGCGTCACCGCACGTCCCACCGATGGGCGCTGTCCCAACGTGCGTGCCCATGATCGGCTTTGGGATGAAAATAGGTTGACACGCTGGGCCGACATAGGCCCAATAGCAGAAAAACAGAATTGGCGCGACGCACTGGTTCGCGACCGATTATCGAATCGAAGGGAGGCGGTTCCGAATATGGCGAAGAAGAAAGCAGCATTGTCATCCGCGGTTACGCCGCGGCCGTCGCCCGCCTCCCCGAGCGCCAATCACGACGACTATAGCGACGCGTTCGTCAAGCAAGCATTGGCAAGCGTGCGTGTCATCGCGGTCGTCGGCGCCAGCGCCAATTGGAACCGGCCGAGTTTCTTTGTCATTAAATATCTTCAGGCCAAGGGCTACCGCATGATCCCGGTCAATCCGAAGGAAGCGGGGTCCGAGATTCTCGGCGAGAAGGTCTACGCCTCGGTATCGGAAATACCGCATGCAGTCGATATGGTCGACATTTTCCGCAATTCACAGGATGCCGGCCCGATTACCGACGAAGCCATTGCCAAAGGTGCGAAGCTGGTGTGGATGCAGATCGGGGTGCGAAACGACGCCGCCGCAGAACGCGCCGAAGCCGCAGGCCTCACCGTGGTCATGAACCGCTGTCCGAAAATCGAGCATTCCCGGCTTTACGGCGAACTCAGCTGGGGTGGTTTCAACTCCGGCGTCATCAGCAGCAAGCGCAGAAAACTCTGATTCATGAATGATCATCAACGACAACAGAAAGGACTAGGTTATGGCTGAAAATAAGATGGGTTTCGAGACGCGGTCCATTCATGCGGGTGCGGCGCCGGATCCGGCCACCGGCGCGCGAAGCACGCCGATCTATCAAACGACGTCGTTCGTGTTCGATGACGCCGATCATGCGGCATCGCTGTTCAATCTGCAGCGACCCGGTTTCATCTATTCCCGCCTCGCCAATCCGACGGTGGCGGTACTGGAAGAACGCCTTGCGTCACTAGAGAACGGCATCGGCGCCACGGCGACGAGTTCGGGCCACGCGGCGCAGATCGTGGCACTGTTTCCGCTGATGTCGCCCGGCATGGAGGTGGTGGTGGCGAACAAGCTCTATGGCGGCTCGATCAATCAGATGCGCCACAGCTACAAGAAATTCGGCTGGAACGCGAACTTCGTCGATCCGGTGAAACCCGAAAATTTCAGCAAAGCGATCACCGACAAGACGCGTGCGATTTTCCTCGAAAACCTGGCCAACCCCGGCGGCATCGTGGTCGATCTGGAAGCGGTGGCGAAAATCGCCAAGCGCGCTGGCGTGCCGCTGATTGTCGACAATACGATGGCGACGCCCTATCTTTGCCGGCCGCTCGATTGGGGCGCGGATATCGTGGTTCACTCGACCACCAAGTTCATCTCCGGCAACGGTTCGTCGATCGGCGGGGCAGTGATCGATTCCGGTAAATTCGACTGGCTCAAGTACAAGTCGAAGTATCCGAGTCTTGCCAGCCCGGCGCCCGAATATCACGGCCTGACCTTTGCCGAAACTTTCGGTCCGCTCGGCTACACCGTTTATGGCCACGCCGTAGGATTGCGCGATCTCGGTCCGTGCCAATCGCCGATGAATGCCTGGATCACGCTGCAGGGCGTGGAAACGCTGGCGCTGCGGATGGAACGCCATTGTTCGAATTCACTGCGCGTTGCGCAGTGGCTGGAAAAGCACCCTGCGGTCGCCTGGGTGTCCTATGCCGGACTGGCTTCGAGCCCGTTCAACAAGCTGATGAAAAAATACATGCCCAAGGGGGGCGGCGCCGTGTTCACCTTCGGCGTCAAGGGAGGCTATGCGGCCGGCGTCAAGGTGGTCGAGGCGGTCGAGCTGTTCAGCCACCTCGCCAATATCGGCGACACGCGCTCGCTCATCATCCATCCGGCTTCGACCACCCACCGGCAGTTGACCCCGGAACAACTTGTTGCCGCCGGCGCCGGGCCCGATGTCATCCGCCTTTCCATCGGCATCGAATCGGTCGAGGATATTATCGGCGATCTCGACCAGGCGTTGCGCAAGGCCGCCGGGGCGACCAAGGCGAAGTCGAAGTCGAAGGCGAAATGACGGCTTAAGACGGCGAGCGCGGCAGGGTGATCCGCGCGCCGGCCGTCCATCAATTCCAGCGCGAATCGCGAGAGCCGCAGTCGGGTGTCGGGTTCGCAGTGGAACACGTAGTTCCCGAAGTCAATGCCAGCGTAGACAGGAGGATACAAATCATGGGTGCAAAGATGATGAATGGAGTTCCGATGGCGGCAGTGGAAGGATTGGTCAATGCCGTGAAGAGCGATCCGGCCAACGGCCAGACAAAATGGAATGCGGTGACGACCTGGAAAGGCGGTCTGGTATGCGAGTCGAAGATCCGCAATCACACGGTGCATATGAACGAACCGACAGCGCTTGGCGGCACCGACACGGCGCCGAACATGGTTGAAAACGTGCTCGCCGCCTACGGCTCCTGCCTGGTTGTGGGTTATACGCTGAACGCTGCCCTGCGCGGCATTACTATCAAGGACCTCAAAGTCGAATTGGAAGGCGATCTGGACCTGGCCGGCTTCCTCGGCCTCGCCGAGACCGTTCCTGCTGGTTTCTCGGGGGTGCGCGCGAAAGTTCATCTCGACTCGGACGGCAGTCCTGAGGCGATTCAGGCCATGCACGCGCAGGTCCTGAAGACCTCGCCGGTCGGCTGCATTCTGACCAAGCCGTTGAAGGTGACCACTGAACTCGTCTAGCGCGAGAACTGCGGATTCGAACGGGGGCAGCTGCGCCATGCCCCCTGTTCTGATCCGGCGAACGCGTTCGACGCGGCGATGTTTTTCCGCCGGCGAAGGCGTCGTCCATGCCGGTCGAGGCGTTGGAGGGCGCTGATGCGAATGCTGCGGAACCGCAAATTCTGGATGATGTGCGCGGGGAACCTGGGGCTATTCGCCCTGTGGTATGGCAGCGTCAAATGGATTCCGCTGGAATCGTTCCGGCGGATGCCAGACCCGGTAAGGGTGATGACCGAGTGGTTCAATCCCAATCCGGTCTTCGGCATCTCAATTTTCGTCAAGACCTATTACTTTCACATTCTGTACAGTACCTACCGCGCCCTGGTGTCCTTCTTTCTTGCCGTGTCGCTGGGTGTGCCGCTTGGCATCCTCATGGGCTGGAACAAAAAGGTTCGCGAATTCGCCTCGGCGCTTCTTGGACTGTTGCAGCCAGTTCCGCCTCTCGCCTGGGTTCCGCTCGCCATCCTGATCCTTCCCGGTGAGGCGGCAGTGATCTTCGTCTGCTTCCTGGTGGCGTTTTTTGCCACTGCTTTGAATACTTACGTCGGCGTGAAATCGATCGACCCGGACTATTTCCGCGCCGCCGCCTGCCTCGGCGCGAGCCGCAAGGACGTGCTGTTCGACGTGATCATACCGGGCGCCCTGCCGAATATTTTCACCGGCCTGCAGATCGCCATGGGTGCGGCGTGGTTTTCCCTTGCGGCGGGAGAAATGATCGCTGCGCAGTACGGGCTTGGTTTTCTGATAATGGAATCCTACAACCTGGTGCAGGTGCCCACGATAGTGATCGGTATGGCCACCCTGGGCCTGCTCGGCTACTTCAGCAGCATGTTTATCCGGTATGTCGGCGGCAAGCTGATGCGGTGGCGCGAGGAAGCAATGGGAGTGAAGGGCTAAGGCAATGGCGTTGTTTGACAAAATAGAGGTCACGCCGCGCGACGCGGCCACATCGGCTGCGATCGACGGCGCGCTTTCCATCCGTCGCGTTTCCAAGGTCTACGATCCGGACGGGGCCGGCGTCGTTGCCGTTCAAGACTGCAGCGTCGAAATCGCCCCGGGGGAGTTTGTCGCCATTGTCGGACCGTCTGGCTGCGGCAAGAGCACTCTGCTGAATGTTCTTGCCGGGTTCGACACACTGACGGCGGGAGAAATCCTGCTGGACGGCAATCCGCTGGCGAGCGTCTCGCGCCCGCCGCAGCCGGGACCGGACCGCGTCGTCGTATTCCAGCACGGCGCCCTGTTCCCGTGGAAGACGGTTCTGGAAAACATAATGTATGGGCCGTTGCGGCAAAAAACCATGACCAATGCGGCGGCGGAGGAGAAGGCGCTGGACCTGCTCCGACGCTGTGGCGGGCTTGACACCGTCGCAAGCTCCTATCCGGCCCAGCTCTCATCCGGAATGCAGCGTCGCGTCGAGATCATCCGCGCGCTCATGAACGAGCCCAAAGTACTGTTGCTCGACGAACCGTTCCGCGCCATGGATTCGGTGTCGAAGGCGACCATGCACCGCCACCTGCTCGAAATGTACAGCCTGTGTCGCAAGACCATTGTGTTCATTACCCATGACCTGGAGGAAGCCATTTACCTCGCCGACACCGTCATCGTGATGACGACGCGGCCGGGAACGGTCAAGAAAGTGCTGAAAATCAGCCTGCCCCGGCCGCGGTTGCCGCAAATGATGTCCTCCCACGAGTACCTGGAAATCAAACGTCAGGTCGCGGAAGGCGTACACGAAGAGGCGAAGAAGGCCTTCGAACGTGGTGAACGCGAACATGCGTAGCAGCAGCGCTTTTGTGCGCTGGAGGAAAGGCCTCAATTGGCGCGGCGCCGTCGCGGTAGCCAGTTTTATTTTGCTGTGGCAATTGCTGGTCAGATTCAAAGTGCCTGGATTCGAGACGATTCCGACGCTGTCGGATGTTTTCAGCACCTTCTGGACCAAGTACATGTTGAGCGCAAAGTACTGGAAGGCGTGGGCGGTGAGTTTCGAGCGCGTGGGTTACGGTTTCGTGATATCGCAGGTTCTGGGAATACCGATAGGTTTGCTCCTGGGTACGCGGCAGATGTTTCACGACGTCATGTTCTCTGTGATCGAGATCCTGCGCCCGATCCCGCCGCTGGCATGGGTTCCGATTTCGATCCTGTTCTGGCCGACCAATGAGATGAGTATCGTCTTCATCACCTTTATCGGGGCCTTCTTTATTATCGTAATCAATGTGCATGACGGCGTCAGGAGCATCAAGAAAGAACATCTTTGGCTGGCCCGGTCACTGGGCGCGTCGCCGTGGCGCATTTTTCAGCGCATTATCATACCTTCGGTAATACCTTCGATCGCAGTAGGCATGACGCTCGGGATCGCGGTGACCTGGAACGTGGTAATCGCCGCGGAAATGATTGCGAGCGACACCGGCCTGGGGCGGCTCACCTGGGAAGGCTACGTAAGCAACACGCCGGCGGTAGTGATATTGGGCATGATCAGTATCGGGCTGGCGGGGTATTTGTCGACCAAACTGGTCGACTATGCGGAAAAAAAGATGATGCCATGGCGAAAAGCCTGAAAATTCTGCCGCAGGCGCAACGTGGCTGACGCCCGCTCAATTGGTCGGATCGCGGTCAAGGGCGTGGGAAAATTGTACCAGCGCCCAAAGCAGCCGCCGGTTCAGGTGCTCGATAACTGCTCGTTTGAAATCGAGCCGGCAAAGCTTACCGTGCTCATGGGTGCTTCGGGCTGCGGCAAATCGACTCTGGCGTATATGATTGCCGGCTACCTCAGCCCCGACAAAGGAAGCATGACCATCGACGACATTTCGATCGTCGGTCCCGGGCCGGATCGCATTATGGTGTTCCAGGAGACCGCACTGTGGCCGTGGATGACGGTGATCGAGAACGTGATCTTCGGTCCGAGGGCGCTCGGTTCCATGTCTGACGCGGAAGCGCGCAGCAAGGCCAACGCCCTATTGACTAAATTCGGTCTTATCGAATTTCGCGACAAGTATCCGGGACAGCTTTCCGGAGGAATGAAAAGACGGGCCGAACTGGCGCAGGCACTCATCAACAGCCCAAAAATTATGATCCTGGATGAGCCGTTTCGCGGACTGGACGTGATGACGCGCGAACTGATGCAGGAATACTACGTTGGGCTTTTCGAAGAAACCCGGCTTACCACGCTGTTCATTACCGCGGAACTTGAGGAGGCTATTTTTCTTGCCGACCGGCTGCTGATCATGGGCGGCTCGCCGAGCCGGATTGTCAAGGCGATTGAAGTCGACCTGCCGCACCCGAGGACCTGGGAGGTGCTGACCAGCGAGCGCTATCTGGAAATAAAGGAGGAAATTATGCGACTACTGTACCAGGACCAGGAGGCGGAATTACTGGCGCAATAAGATCGGCCCGTGCCACGGGCATATGAATGATGTTTGGAATGACGTTTGTTTTGGACTTTTTTTGTTGTCAGACCCAGAAGGAGGAAACATGGAAAACTTGAGAACGGGAAAAATCAGGAAGTCGGCTCTCGGCGCTGTGATTCTCGGCGCCGCGCTGTTGACCGGCATGTTGTCCGGGCAGCCGGCCGTAGCGGCGGAGCCGGTGCATATCACCTATGGTTATCACCCCTATTGGACCGGGGCCTGGTACGGCGTGATCCTCAAATCCAAGGAATTGTGGAAGAAATACCTGCCTCCAGGCAGCACGGTCAAGTTCGAGCCGCATCTGACCGGCCCGCCCATGATCAATGCCATGCTCGCAAACAAGATGCAGATAGGCACCATGGGCGACATGCCGTCGCTGGTGCTGACGACCAAAGGCGCCATCGCGGATCTACGCCTGGTTTCGGTCCCGATGTACAGCAAGAGCATGAACTGCACCAAGGTTCTGGTGAGCAAGAGTGCTCCCGAGTTCAAGGACTACAAAGCCGCAATGACCTGGATGACCGGCAAGCCGTTTGCCTATCACAAAGGGACCTGCGCCAACCGCGGCGTGGAAGCGCTTATCTCGAAGGGCGCGTTCAAGCCTTCGGAAATTCTGGTCATGCCGATCGAGGTGATTGCGAGCAACTTCGAGGCAGGGAAACTTTCTGCTGCCGCCATGTGGGAGCCGCATGCGCGTCGCATGGTGGAAAAAGGCTACGCCAAGTACGCCGCAACTGCCGGGCCGTGGAACGAGTATGACGCCAACTTCACTTCGATGCGCCAGGACTTCATCGACAAGAATCCCGAGGCGGCGGTGGGCTGGATGAAGGCTGAGATCGAAGCGATTCAGTTTCTGATCAGCAACCCGCGCGAATCGGCGCAAATCATCAACAAGGAACTGACCGGTTACGACGAACAGACCGTGTGGTCGGCCCTGTACGAGGCGCTTCCGGCCAGTACCGGCGGCGATCCGGTCAACTATGTGGCCAAGCTCGGGTTCGACGATGACGTGCGTGCGCTGATGAATGACGGCTACAAGTTCCTTCACGATCTGAAGGTGATCGAGTCTGCGACCATGCCCAAGACCGCCATCAACGACGGGCCGCTGAAAAAAGCGATGCAGGAGATGGGGGTCAAGGCGCCGCTGGGCGAGATTCGCGGTCAGCCGCGCTCGGCTTTCAAGAATTGATCGCCGGAGATCAATCCAAAGCGACGGCGAGCGAAATGTTGCAGGGGAGTCCGCGATCCGAGACGGGCGGAGCATTGAGCATTAGGAGCGTAGGCAAGGTCTACGATCCCGGGGGCGATCATGTTGTGGCCCTTGAGCAGTTCTCACTGGAAATCCCGTCAGGCCAGTTCTGCGCGGTCGTCGGGCCGTCGGGCTGCGGCAAGACGACCCTCCTCAACATGCTCGCCGGTTTCGAGAGCCCGACTTCCGGGGAGATCGTCATGGACGACGAAATCCTGGCGGGCGCAGGGAAACGGCTGGCGCCGGGGGCGGACCGGATGGTGGTGTTTCAGCAGGGCGCGCTGTTTCCCTGGAAGACGGTGCTATGGAACGTGACTTGCGGCCCGGTACTTCAGGGCCGTCTGTCGCCGGATCGGGCAGAGGCCGACGCGCGCGCAATGCTGGCCCGCGTCGGTCTCGAGGGAATTGAGCACCAGTATCCGGGGGAACTCTCGGCGGGCATGCTGCGTCGGGTGGAAATCGTGCGCGCGTTGTTGATCGAACCGAAGATCCTGCTGCTGGATGAGCCGTTCCGTGCGTTAGATGCGCTGACGAAAAGCGTGATGCACGAATGCCTGCTGGAACTCTACGATTTGACGCGCAAGACTGTTTTTTTCGTCACCCATGATTTGGAAGAGGCGATCTTTCTGGCCGACCGCGTGGTAGCGATGACTGCGCGTCCGGGGCGGATAAAGAAAATGATCAAAGTCGATCTTCCGCGGCCGCGGGACTACCGGATTGTCTCGTCCGAGCGATTCGGCCAGCTCAAGCGCGAGGCCGTCGACGCGATTTACGATGAGGCGAAGAAGGCGTTCGAGGCTGGTGAGAGGGAGTTCGCGTAGCCATGCCAACGACACCAGCGCGTCCGCCTACCCGCAAAGGACGATGGTCAGTGATCCTGGCCGCACCGCAGACCTGGCAGATGGCGCTGGGCTTCGGGTTGTTTGTCGGGATCTGGTATTTGACCTCGGCAGTGCTGAAGCTTCCCCGGTTTGAAAAAATTCCCGATCCGCTCGGCGTCCTGATCGAGTGGTTAAGCTGGAACCCGATCTACGGCCTTTCAATTTTCACGCCTGACTATTACAAGCACATCGGCTACAGTATCTACAGGGCGTTTACGGCGTTCGTTCTGGCGGTCGCCCTTGGCGTGCCGCTGGGACTGTTCATGGGATGGAGTCCGCTTTTCCGCCGGTTCACTTTCCCCCTGGTTGAGCTGATCCGCCCCATTCCGCCCCTGGCCTGGGTCCCGTTTGCGATCCTGCTTCTTCCCGGCACAGAGTGGGCTGTAATATTCGTGACCTTTATCGCCGCATTCTTCGCCATGGTTCTCAACTCGCTGTTGGGCGCGCGCTCCATCGATCCCGTTTACTTCAGGGCAGCACAGTGCCTGGGATTTCGTCCCTGGGATGTGTTTATCCATGTGGTAGTTCCGGGAGCGCTGCCTTTTGTATTCACCGGCCTCCAACTCGCGATGGGATTGTCCTGGTTTGCTCTGGTCGCCGGGGAAATGATCGCGGGCCGGTATGGACTTGGATTCATGATTTTCGAAGGCTATTCGCTCGCCCAGTACCGCAATATCATCATCGGCATGGGTACGCTCGGGCTCCTCGGTTACGCATCGAGTGCGGGGGTCAGAATGCTCGGGCGCCGCATGATGATTTGGCGCGAACGCCAACTCGGCGGCGGTGCGGAATGAGAACCGTGCTACGCTGGCTTCGAAACCTGGAAAATCCAGCAGTGTGGCAGGGGATGTTCTCTGTCTTCGTGTTGTTCGGGCTATGGCAGGCTGCCGGCGCGTTGCGTGTCGGCGGGATCGGGGACATTCCAACACCGGTGGACGTCGCCAGGGCGCTCGTCGACGCAACCCAAACCAGCCGCTATTGGTCGAGCTGGGCGATCAGCGGCGAGCGGGTCGCTATCGGTTTTCTGGCGGGCACGCTGATTGGAGTTCCGGTCGCGCTCGCGCTCGGCATGAACCGGACCCTGCGCGGGATTGTATTTCCGGTAATGGAAACACTCAGACCGGTACCGCCGCTCGCCTGGGTGCCGCTGTCGATTCTGTTCTGGCCGACGCTGGAGCTGTCGATTATTTTCGTAATTTTCCTCGGGGCCTTTTTCTCCGTGGCGCTGAACGTTCTTGGCGGGGTGGACGCGGTCGATCCGTCGCTGCTGCGCGCGGCCCGTTCCATGGGCGCACGTCCGCGGCATATATTCTGGATGATCGTGCTGCCGGCTACGATTCCGGCGATCGTCACCGGAATGGCGCTGGGAATGGGGCTGACATGGGAAATCGTGATCGCGGCCGAGATGATCGCCGGGAAAGCGGGGCTCGGCTATCTCGCCTGGGAAGGATTCGTCAACGGCTCGCTGGTTTCGATTCTGGTGGCGATGGTCAGCATTGGCATCGGGGGATTCTTGTCCTGCGGCCTGATCTGGGTGCTGGGTCAGCGGGCAACTCCGTGGCAAAGGAAGTCGTAGCGAAGTGCGGTGATCGAGTAGTTTCTATTACAGGAGGAGTGATGGTGAACAAATCAAATAGAAGTCGTTGGACTCGACCCCAGGCGCTGGTGGCGGCGCTCGGCGTCGCCTTGGCGAGCTGGCTGACCATGGTGCCGACGGCAATGGCGCAGGCGAACAGTTTCACCGTGGGCTACTTCCCGTCGTGGGTCGGCGCCTGGCCCGTAATCATTGCCAAAAAGACCGGGCTCTACACCAAACACCTGCCTCCCGGCACCACGGTGAATTATGATCTTCAGGTGGTGGGCCCGCCCATTGTGAACAACATGCTCGCGGGCAAGACTGACATCGGATACTTTGCCGATTTCCCGGCGATCGTCGCTTCAACCAAGCGCAATATCCAGGACATCCGGGTAGTCGCGACCAATTCCTGGTCGGCGGGACAACTCTGCCGCATTATTCTGGTGAGGAGCGACGCCCCGGAGTTCGGATCGACCAAAGAAGCCCTCAACTGGCTCAACGGCAAGACCGTGGCGTTGACCAAAGGAACGTGCATGGATCGTTTCTGGTCGTTTCTCGAGGAGAAAGAGGGCGTCAAAGCCGAAATTGTCTACCAGTCACCCGAGGTGATCGCCACCAACCTTCGCGCGAAGAAGGTCGACGCCGGACTCCTGTTCCAGGCGCACGTCGCCCAGATCACCACCCGCGGAATTGCCCGCGTGGCCGTCACTGGGACGCCGTGGGGTTTCGCCGATGTCGCCTTCATCGTCATGCGCAAAGGATTCATCGACAGCCAGCGCGCGGCAGCGAAGGGCTTCCTCAAGGCCGAGATCGAGGCCCTGCGCTTCATGGCTGCGCAACCGGAGGAAACGATCAAGATAGTTTCCGAGGAACTGCCCGGATTTACCAAGCGCGAGCTTTGGAACGCCCTCTACGGACGCATGCCCGCAGCGGCGGGGGCCACGGACGTGAATTTCATCGCCAAGATGGCCATTGACGACGAGGTCAAGAAATTGATGGCGGACGGTGTCAAGTTTCTTCACGAGCGCAAGATCGTCAATGTTGATACGCTGCCCGAGGGCACGCTCTACGACGAGCTGATCAACGAGGTGATGCGGGAGATGAAAATCACGCCGCCGTTGTTGACGATCAAGGCGCTGGCTTCCAATCCGTATAAAGACTGAGCAATCTCACAAGAAGAGGGTCCATGTCATGACGCAAGCGCAAAGCGAACATAAAACAGAAATCAAGGAGGCGAGGGTGCTGTGGGACTGCACCCTCGGTGAAGCGGACAAGTTCGCGGTACGCCTCGAGGACATCCGCGCGACAATGGATGCTTTCGAGGGACGCGGGCTCAAGACCCGCTTTGCCATGGTGGTAAGGGGTCCTGCCTCCAAGCTGGTCACGCGCGACCCGCCCGCGCAGGCCACCCCAGAACTGCAACAGGCAGCAGGACGCATTGCTCCGCTCCTCGAGAAACTGGTTGCGCGGGGGCTGATGGTCGAGCAGTGCGGCATTGCGCTCACCCGTCAGAAGGTACGCCAGGAGGATCTGCTGTCGTCGGTGAAGATCGTCCAGAACAGCTTTGTTTCCATCATCGACTACGAACTGCAGGGCTACGCGTACCTGCCGGTTGATCGCTGATCGAGCTGGAGATGCATGGCTGTCATGGGGAATGACCGGTTCGGCGAGATCGAAGTCCGCGCTGTCAGCAAGGCGTTCGGCACCGAGGCCGGCCGCAAGTTGGTTCTTGAGGACTGCTCTTTCACCGTAACGCGGGGAAAGCTCAATGTTCTGGTCGGCCCTTCGGGGTGCGGCAAGACGACGATAGTGAATCTTCTGGCCGGCTACGAGTCGCCGACATCGGGTTCGGTCCTGTTGGACGGAAAAGTTGCCGGCGCTCCCGACTGGAGCCGCCTGGTGGTGTTTCAGGAATCCGCGCTGTTCCCGTGGATGACAGTACTGGGGAACGTAACCTTCGGCCCGCGCGTGCGCGAAAGCATGGGGCGCAAGGCGGTGCGGCTCGAGGCGATGCGTCTGCTTGACAACGTGGGCCTCGGAGAATTCGCACACAAGTATCCGTTCCAGCTCTCCGGCGGGATGCAGCGGCGCGCCGAGCTCGCGCGGGCGATGATCAATCAGCCGAAAGTCATGCTGATGGACGAGCCGTTCCGCGGTCTGGACGCCATGACGCGGGAGCTGATGCAGGAATACTATTTGAAGTTGTTCGAGGAAAGCGGCCGCACCAATCTTTTCGTCACGTCGGATCTGGAAGAGGCGATCTTTCTGGCCGACCGTCTGATCATCCTGACCATCCCGCCGACGCGGGTGAAGAAGGTGCTGGAAATCAATCTTCCCCGGCCGCGAAGGATTGAGGTTCTCACATCGAAACAATTCCTGGAGATCAAACAGGTGGCGCTGGAAGCGCTGCACGAGGAAGCGCTGAAGGCGTTTTCGTCGGACCGCAAGGGCGCCGCCGATTTGGTGGAAGCGTTCAGCAAGCGCGTCGGTTCGACGCCACTAGTTCCGGGCGTTTAAATCAAGATAACCGTTTTGCTTTAGTATTCGTTCGGCCGCGGGCGCTGCGGTTCTGGATGTCATGAAACCCTAGAGACCCGATGGATTTTCTCCCTGTCTTCCTCGATATACGGGCACAGCCCTGCCTGGTGATCGGCGGAGGTGACGTTGCGGCGCGCAAGACCGCGCTGCTGCTGCGCGCCGGCGCTCAGGTGACGGTGTTGTCACCGCTGCTGGTTCCGGCCTTCGATGAATATCTGGCCAACGGCAAAGTGGCGCATCGTGCCGCGCGTTTTCGCGCGGAAGACGTGACCAGATATGCAGTCGTAATCGCAGCAACCGACGATGAGACAGTCAACCGCGAGGTTGCTGCCGCCGCCAAAGCGCTGCGCATTCCGGTCAACGTCGTCGATCAGCCGGCACTGTGTTCGTTTATCCTGCCGTCGATTATCGACCGCTCACCGCTGATCGTGGCGGTATCGAGCGGTGGTGCGTCGCCGGTGCTCGCGCGCCTGCTGCGTGCGCGATTGGAAACCCTGATCCCGGCGGGCTACGGCGGCCTCGCGGCGCTGGTCGGATCGTTTCGCGATCAGGTCAAGGCGCGCTTCAAGCCGGCCGAACGGCGCCGTTTCTGGGAGCGCGTGCTGCAAGGCCCGATTGCCGAACTCTCATTCAGCGGGCGCGACCAGGACGCGCGAAAGGCGTTGCAGCAGGCGATCGACGACCCGCGTCTGACTGTGCATGGCGGCGAGGTCTACCTGGTCGGCGGCGGCCCCGGCGATCCGGATTTGCTTACGTTTCGCGCTCTGCGCTTGATGCAGCAGGCCGACGTGGTGGTGTACGACCGCCTGGTTTCGTCATCCGTGCTCGACCTGGTTCGGCGCGATGCCGAACGTATCTACGCCGGCAAGGAACGCGCTTCGCATGCGCTGCCGCAGGAGGACATCAATCATCTGCTGGTACGCCTCGCCAAGGAAGGCAAACGCGTGCTGCGGCTGAAGGGCGGCGATCCATTTATCTTCGGGCGCGGCGGCGAAGAGATCGAAACGCTGATGGACGAGGGCATTCCCTTTCAGGTGGTACCAGGCATCACCGCCGCTTCCGGCTGCGCGTCGTACGCCGGGATTCCGCTTACCCACCGCGATTACTCACAGTCCGTGGTTTTCGTCACCGGTCACCTGAAAGACGGCAGCATGAATCTGAACTGGCCGGCGCTCGCCCAGCCGCGCCAGACCATCGTGTTCTACATGGGCCTGGTCGGCATCGACATCCTGTGCCGGGAGCTTGTTGCGCACGGCCTACCGGCCAAAATGCCGGCCGCTCTGATACAGCAGGGCACCACGCCGCAGCAACGCGTGCTGACCGGCGATCTCGCGACGCTGCCGCAGATAGTTCACCAAGCCAAGGTCAAGGCGCCGACCCTGATCATTGTCGGCGAGGTGGTCAGGCTGCGCGAGCAGCTAAAATGGTTTGAGCCTGCGTCCCTGGGCGTGCTTTAAGCCAGCGCCCTGGGACGCCGGGTGCGCGTCGTTGGTTAGCCTCGCCTGAAGTCGCCGTAGTACGATAGGAGGTCAGGTAGCTTCGGTGCGACCGAGAGAACCGTATACCGGAGCCGAGGCTGGCTCCTACCGGCGAAGCCCTCCCGGCGTCATCGGTGTTTCAGGAGCAGGACATGCAGCAACGGCTTAGCCTGTCGCGGGCGGCACGGCTGGTGGGCGTAACGCGCGGCACGCTGCAACAAAAGATCCAGGGCGGCGAGCTTGCCTCGTTCGACGGCACGGTGTCCATGGGCGACCTGATGCGCGTATTTCCTGCAGCCAGCCTGGAGAGCGACATCGGCTTCGAGCGCGTCGTCAGGATCAAGGAGGAGGCCTTCGGCAGGCGACTACGCGAGCGTTTGCTGCCGAGCAAGGAAATCCTGTCGCAACGCCTGTTCGAGCAAAGCCGCGAACTGGCCGATCTGCGCGCGCACCTGCAGCGCTATCACGCCATGGTGGTGCAGTTGCGCGAGCGCCTGCGCGAAGAGGAATTGCGCACAGCGCCGCGGGCGCCGGCTGCTGCGGCGCAGGACCTGGGCGCGTTCCTCGACAGGGAGCTGCAAGCGGTGCTGGGCGAATCCGACGCGCCGAACGCGCTCGCGCTGAAGGATGATATGCTGCGCGTGATGTCAGCCCATGTCGTCGTCCACCCC
>QYQC01000226.1 GCA_007280315.1 Betaproteobacteria bacterium
CTTCAGCGGCCTGGTGGGCACGGACACGGCCGCGCTCACCAGCACCGGGGCGGCGTACAACAGCGCGGACTTCCTCAGCGCGAGCAGCCTGACCGTATCCGGGCTTGCGATTGGCGGCATCACCAGCAGCGTCGGTTCGCTCGGTTCGGACTACGTTCTCGCCGCACTGAGCGCGAGCGTTGCAGCCACGATCACGCCGGCCACGCCGCCAACAGCTGTGGCGCCCACGTTCGTGGTACCGCCGGTGCAACCGAGTTTCGTTTTGCCGACAGCCGTGTCAGGCACGCTTGCGCCAATATCGCCGCCGCTTGCACTTTCCATACCTTCGACGACTGCGAGCGCTCCGGTGACCGGCGCAGGCGATGCTACGGCGACGGGCGGCACGTCGGGGCCGGTATCCTCTTCGACTGCCGCCGATCAAAGCGCATCGAGCGCATCAACGTCCGCATCGGGCACCTCTGCAGGATCCGATTCCGCAACCGGCACATCGACCGCGAGCAATTCCGCATCGGGAACGTCGGCGGCGTCCGAGAAGGATTCGAAAACAACCGCCGCCTCCGGTTCGACATCGACCACATCGACTGCGTCAGGGTCGACTTCAGGAACGTCCGCTGCTTCCGCTTCCCCGAGTTCCGCGACCTCAGGCACACCACGCGGAGCGCCGCCCGCGCCGCCCGCTGCCGGCACGCCGGCAGGACGCACGCAGATCGCCGCGATTTCGCCCGCAGCGGCTCCGGCATCGAGCAACCTGGCATCCTCGCTCGCGCGCATCGCGACGCCGGCCGACACGGCCAAGCCTGCGCCGTCCACGACGCCACGCGCCGCTGCAGCATCGCCCGCGGCCTCCACCTCGGCGCCGGCGGCGCAGCCTGCCGCGCCCGCCGCGGCTCCGGGTACGATCCGCTCGGTGCAGAACTCGATCGCCGGGGGGCGCAATCCTTCAGCCAACCTGAATTCGCTCGCCAACGCCGAGGTCTCCCGCGCGGTTAAGAATGGCATGCCGGCGGACCGGGTAGGGGCAGCCACGAAATCCTTCAACACCGTGCTGGTGAAGCAACTTGCCAGCGGCGCCACGCCTGCCAAAGCCGTGGAAGCGGCGAAGAGGGTGCTCGCTGCCGAGAGTGCTTTCCCGGTGTCCAAGGCGCCGCAGGTAACGGCGACAAAAAATGTAATGGCAGGTGGTGAGCAGGTCACTGCCAAACTGCAAGCGGTCTCGGGAGCGAAGACTCCTGGCGGATCAAAGACGTTCGAAAAAGTTGTCGCAGGTGCATTGAACAAAGGCGCCAGCATGGCCGATGCGGTCAAGACCGCGCAGCTGGCCGTCAAGACGGCCGAGTCCTTTGCCAAGGCCGACGCTTCGCCGCAAAGCGCGCTTGCCAACACGAACAGCGCCCGCGGAGCAGCCGCGACGCCGCTCGCCAATGCCTCGCCGCAAATTCAGCGGTCAGTCGCTACGATGTTGGCCAACGGTGTGCTGCCGGGCGAGGCGATGAAGCGCGCAGAGCAGGCGGAGATCAACAGCGCCGCCGCCGCACGCGCCGATGCCGCGAATCCAGCCGTCGGATTGGCGCGGGGCGACGCCAGCGCGCTCAAGGAGCAGCCTGCAGCCGGCGGATTCGACAAGGTGCTGGCGGTCGCGATGGCAAAGGGGGTCCCGGTCGGCGAGGCGATCGCGCGCGCGGCCGAAACCAATGCCCTCGAGCAGCGCGCCATCGAGGCCGACGCCAAGAGTCCTCTGGCCGGCTTTTCCAATGGTGCCGCGCATATCCCCAAGGGAAGCCCGGACTTCGACCGTGCAGTTGCCAACGCGATCGCACGCGGCGAAAAACCATCCGTGGCAATCGCAAGCGCGGAACGTGCGGCGGCAAGCGTTCCACCCGAAGTGCAAAGCCCGACAAGGGCGATTGCCTCCGGAAAGAACGTCGATGCGCTTCTCAAATCCGAGGGAGACAGCCGGATTTTCAAACGGGTGCTTAACAAATCTCTTGCCAATGGCATAGGTATCGAGAAAGCCATGGCGATCGCGCGCCGGGCCGAAGAGGGCAATGCGTTCCGCTTCGCTCTGCCTCGCGCGGTGGTGTCATCTGCCGCCTCAGGGCCGGTCAAAATGACGGCCGAGGGCGGCGTGCCTCTGCCGGCCTGGTTGAAATTCGATCCCAAGACACGAAACTTTGTCGCCCACAACGTCCCGCCGGGTGCATTGCCGTTGAAGGTAGTCATAACCGCGGGCGGGAAGGAATCCACCGTAGTCGTTTCCGAGCAGGGCGGGGGGAATTAGACAGCATGCTTCCC
The DNA here is from genome assembly GCA_007280315.1 of Betaproteobacteria bacterium. Taxonomy (GTDB): domain Bacteria; phylum Pseudomonadota; class Gammaproteobacteria; order Burkholderiales; family SG8-39; genus 2-12-FULL-64-23. The sequence continues at coordinate 2,293 of QYQC01000226.1, forward strand.
GTTTATCATCCATCGTTCGATTGAGTGACCATCCATGAAAACATTTTCTGAACTTCTGCGCAGCGAAAAGAAATGGAAAGTATTCGGCCTGATACTGTTCAGTATTCTGGTCATTAGCGCAATCATTTCGCTGGTAACAAAATTCACTCTGATCAGCGATGATCCGGCGACGCGCCCGCGCGTCGCCGTCGTCGGGCCCATGACCGGATCGCTGGCTGCGCTTGGCATTTCGCTGAAGCAGGGTGCGGATGCGCACATCGAGTCGATCAACCGCCTGGGTGGTTACAAGGGCCGTCCGATCGAAGCAGTGGCCTATGACGAAACCGATGACGCGGCCACAAAAATCGCCGCCGACTCCCGCGTCATCGCAGTCGTCGGCCATTTCGACGGGGCACGGCTGAAAGCGGCCGCAGCGGTCTACGAGAAGCGCAAGGTGCCGGTAGTGACACCGTTGTTCCTGTCTGAAGCGGTGCCCGGGGTCACGTCGCTCGGCATCGATACGCGCGAACAAGCGCGATTCGTTGCCAACTATGCGCGCAACGTGGTGCAGCAGCGCCTGATGTACGTGGTGCGCGAGGACGGCGCGGAGTTCGATCCGCTGGTCGCCCCGTTCCTGGAAGTCTACGAGCGTTTCGAGACGCCGGTACGCAAGGTATGGCGGTTGAGGGGCGGCACAGAGCAGGAGGCCGATCTGAAAGACGCGCTGAAGGCGATCAAGGATATCGACATCGGCGCCGTGTATATCGCGGCCCGCCCCGAACTCGCCGCGCGCGTGGTGCAAGGCATTCACGCCACGGGCAACGCGCTCGAATTGTTCGGACCGGAGCAACTCGCCACGGGTGCATTCCTGCAGAGTCTCAAGGGTCTTGCGCCCAGGGACGCCGCCGTTCAAAGCCACGGTATCGTCGCGGCCACGCCGGTGCTGTTCGATACAGCCAACGAAGAGGCGCAGAATTTTCAGACCCGCTACCAGAAGAAGTTCAAAGCGTCTCCTGATTGGGTGGCTGTCATCGGCAACGATGCGGTCGGCGTGGCCCTCAGCGCAAAACCCGGCGTTGACGAGGTGACGGGTCTGAGCGGAGCGCTGCGCTTCGTCGAGCGACAGGCGCAGCTGCCGATCCAGATGGGCGTCTACAACGGCGACCGCATGATTTCCGCGCCGGTGCAGCTGCTGCCCATCGCCAAAGGGGCGGGCTTCAACTATATCGAGGCGTTGCGCCAGGGGCGCGTGCTCTACGTCAACGATCGTTTCATGTACAAGACCAACGTCGTCTACGTCGGTGTGAGCATGCATGACATCAGCGAGCTCGACCTGCAGAAGGAGACCGCCACGCTGGATCTGTCGATCTGGTTCCGCTATCGCGGCAGCTTCAAGCCGCAGGACGTACTGGTGGGCAATGCGATCGAACCGGTGAAATTCGACAATCTCGAGGAAAGCAAGGAGAGCGACGAGGTCCAGTATCGCCGCTTTCGCATCAAACAGAAGTTCCGTCTCAACTTTACCGGGGCAGCGCGCGCTTACACCCAGGTCGTGGCCGGCATCACTTTCCGCCACCGCGAACTGAACCGAAACAACCTGACCTATGTGGTCGACGTACTCGGCATGCCCAGCGGCAACGCGCTGATCGAGGACTTGCAACAGCGGATGGTGGTCAAACCCAATACCGGCTGGGAGATCGGCAACGCCTGGGTTTCGCAGAATCTGGCGCGCGAGCGCGGCGAAGGCGCGCCGCAGTACGTCGGTATGACCGGCGAGCAGCCGATGTTCTCCAACATTACCTACGGCGCATTGCTGTCTCCGATCGCCACCAGCGCGCGCGACGTTGTTTCGCCGGAGTTCTTTATCTACATTGCCATCTTCGGCCTGATCGGCGCGATCGCCGCGATTCTCATCGACGCAAATCTGCGCGGCAGGCACTGGGTGGTGCAGTCGTGGTTGCTGCGCGTGATCTTCTGGCCGCTGTTGTTGCTGTCCATCGGGAACATAACGCTCGACTGGGCGTTCAACAATACGGCGCATTCGACCACGCGCAACCTGGTCTTGATCTACGAGAGTCTGTGGTGGCTGATCGGCGCCTGGCTTTTCGACAAGGCGGTGCGCCGTTTCATCTGGGAGTCATTGGAAGAAAGCACCCAGCGTCGCGTCCCCAACGTGATGAAGCTGTTCAGCAGTTTTCTCGTATTGGCGCTCAGCGTCGCCGGCATTACCGCGTTCGTCTTCAACCAGACGCTTACCAGCCTGCTTGCGACATCGGGCGTGCTCGCCATGGTCGTCGGCCTGGCCATCCAGGCGAACATCGCCAACGTCTTCTCCGGCATCATTCTCAACATCGAGCGGCCGTTCAAGGTCGGAGATTACGTAAAGATCAACAATATCCTCGGCAAGGTTCTTGACATCACCTGGAGGACTACCCGCATCGAGTCCAACGACGGTCAGAACGTCAGCTTGGCCAACTCCAAGGTCTCCGAGGCGTTGATGGAGAATTTCAGCGAGATCCCGCATGGACTCACCGCGGAAACGAACTTCTATACGCGGCCGGAAGCCGATCCGGCGCAGGTCCTGCCCATCATCAACGAAGCATTGGCCAGAGCGAAATACGTCGTCGCCAAGGACGATCCCCTGTACGAACCCATGGTCCGCTACAAGGGCGTAGTCAACATCAATGGCCACTGGGTAGGACATTTTGCCGCCGGCTATCGCGTCGCCATCCTGCCGAAAAAATCGAGGGCGCGCGAAGAAATCTGGACCTATGTCAGGAACAAATTTGTGGAACACGGCATCGCGCTGGTACCGGCGGAGGGCACCGGCGTCATGCCTGCGGAGGCCAAGGGCGGCTGAGGACGGAACGGCATGCTGCCAAGACGAACGATCGTTGACGACTAACATTGCGGCGGTCCGCCCGGCCCTGGTGGCCTTCTACGCGGCGGCGCGATGTGCCGCTGCATAGAAGCCGACTCAGGATTCAAGCCGCGGTTCGTCGCCCGTTTCTCAGTGGACGAAATGCGTCCGAACTTGCGTGATCACCGCTGCGGGGCGTTGTTCTGAAAAACGGACCTGGAACGCTCGGTGCGATACACGCCGAGTGGGATCTTGCTCTAACTGCCTACCATCCCTGCACTTCGGAGACACCGCGATTGGCCTGCGCCATGGCGGCGGCGCAGTTCGCCAGTGAAGGTGTTCTTTGAAGCTGTGATACTCCATAGGCAATATTCTGCTTCATAACTTCAAATCTCGAATCCCGATCCTTCAGGCCCTTGGTCGTTTTTTTCCAATTGTAGGCGTTGTTCATCCATGCAAGCTTCTCGTTGATCGTGCCGATACATTGCTGCAGTTGCGCCGCGGCGAACGGGGCATTGGCAGCCGGCTGGGTAGTGGGCATCTGCGGCCTTGCAACCGGGGCCGGCGGCGTATTGGCCGGTTGCTGTTGTGGAGTCAGTTGGCTCTGGCGTGGCAGAGTCTTCTGAAGCTGCTGAATCCGCTGCTGTTCTTCCACCTTTCCGAGGAGCGTCTTGAACGAGGGCGGGCGCTTGTTTTCGGGCAGCTTCTTCCAGTCCTCGGCTATCTGCGAAAGATCGGCATTGCAGTCGATCGCCCTGTTCTGTTTTGCGCGGATCTTCCACTCGTTGGTCTTTGTGTCGTAGGACTGGTTGAGGGGTTTTAATATCCGGTCATCCGGAGTCGATTGGGATGCACGCATCGCAAACAGCGAGCAGTAATCGAATACGTCGCCGGCACAAGCGCCTGCTACGGCCTTCAAGGGTTCACACACTTTGGCTATTTGTGCCGCCGCTGGTAACCCGGCCAACGAGAGAAGCACACCAGTCGATACCAGGATTACACGCATGTTTAAACCACTCCAAACTCAAGGTTGATGAAACCGCGGCGCGTCCATCCCTCGGGATGACGCAGAGGAAAGATCGGAAAGATCGGAAAGATCAGGAAACGATCGCGTTACTCGGTGACCATCGGCCAGTCCCTCACCAGATCGGCCACGCCGTTCCTCTCGAGGATATCCTGCCACTCGGGACTGTTCTTGAATTCCTCGAGGGCGCGGTTGAACGCATCCACGCTCTCTTTGGTGAATTGCTTCTTGGAGAACGCGGCTACCAGCGGAACTGTCCCGACTGAAGTCTTGAGGATTTCCATGCGCGTCATGATGCCTTCGCTGCGGAAGGCGTAGATATCGGAAATGGCGGAAATGATCACCACGTCCACGGCGCCAAAGAGCAGGGCGCGCAACATTTCACCGTCGGTCTGAAAGCGCTGCAGCACAATGCCAGGGTCCTTCTGCAGCAACGGGTACTGGTATCCGGTTCGCGCGCCTATCCGCCGGCCGCGAAGATCGGCGACTTTTCCAAGATCGAATCCCTTATCCTTGAGCGTCACCGCAATGTTGTGCTCGATGACGATCGGATCGGAAAAATACGCGGCATCCTTGATCCGCGGTACGGGAACCACGACCGTTGCCATGGCCACCGCGCCCGCGTTGAGGCTTTGTATCGCTTCGCCGGTGGGCATATTGAGATAGGTCGGGGCGACACCGGATTTTTTCAGCAGCGCGTCCACGGTTTCCAGAAAGATTCCCGTCGGCACGCCCTTTTCGAGGCTGGCGAACAGGTTCCCAGGTATCGCCACGCGTAACGCGAC
>QYQC01000038.1 GCA_007280315.1 Betaproteobacteria bacterium
ACAGGACGGTGCCCGCCGGCGCCTGCCTGGTAGAAGCGCCGACTGCGATTTCCTCCACCGCTTCGGCGGGCAGTTTCTGGAAAACCGGGAATAGCTTCAGCAGTTGCGATTTCAATTCTGAATTTTTCATGCTTGCGCCTCCGCCAGCAGTTGCGCCGCCATGCGCGCGAGCGATGCGGCATCCAACTTCGCCGGCCGCAGTACCCGCGCCTGGCCAAGGTGTTCAAAATTCTTCAGCGTGGCGCGGTGGTAGGCCGGATCGTAGTGGTTGGCAAGCAGGTCGGCGACCAGTTCCTCCCAGCGCCGCTCTTCGACCTGCTGCATCCAGCGCGCGAGCGTGTCCTTGCTGTGCAGTCCGGCGAGGCAGTCGAGCTTCGCCCGCAGATCCAGCGGGTCGCCCAGAAAATGGTCGTATTCGCCGACCAGGAACGCAACGCGTTCGGCCAGCGGCGCCTCGATCAGCACGCACGGACTGGCGCGCATGCGTACCAGTAGCTCGTCTGGCACCTGCAACTGGCCGATTTTCTTGCTTTCGGCTTCCACATAGACGATTTTATCCGGGTCGAACCTGCGCAACGCGCTCCACACCAGGCTGTCGAACATTTTCTGCGCCGGTTGTGCCGCTTGCGGGAGATTGCCGAGCACCGAGCCGCGGTGGCTGGCCAGCGCCTCCAGATCCAGCACCTGCGCGCCGGCCGCAGCGAGCGCCTGCAGCAGGCGGCTCTTGGCACTGCCGGTCGCGCCGCACACCACACGGTAGCGGTAGTGATTCGGCAAGTCGGCCAGTTGCGCCAGGATCTCGCGCCGGTAGGCGCGGTAGCCGCCTTCGAGCTGCGCCGCGTGCCAGCCGATTTCGGACAGGATATGCGCCATGGCGCCGCTGCGCTTGCCGCCGCGCCAGCAATACACCAGCGGGCGCCAGCTTCTGCCGTGAGAAACGAATTGGTCTTCGATATGGCGCGCGATGTTTTTTGCCACCAGCGCCGCACCGCGTTTTTTCGCGTCGAACGGCGACACCTGTTTGTACAGGGTGCCGATCGCGGCGCGCTCGGCGTCGTCGAGCACCGGGCAGTTGATCGCCCCGGGGACGTGGTCCTCGGCGAATTCAGCGGGCGAGCGCACGTCGATGACCGTGTCGAACTCGGTCAGGTGCGCTACGGTGACAATATTGGGAAATTTCACGGATATTCCGACTGGAACGCACCGGCTCCCGCTGCGGTTCCACTGCTTTAGAATTGACCCCGAGTTTACACGCAAACATTGCTTTACAACGGAGTCCGACTGCCATGCGCGCTGCTGCCAATGCTGCTTTTCGCCTTACCCAGTTTTCACACGGCGGCGGCTGCGGCTGCAAAATCGCGCCTGGGGTGCTGCGCGAGATGCTTGCCGCCACGCCGATACGAATCCTGCCCCAGGACCTGCTGGTTGGTACGGAATCCAGCGACGACGCCGCGGTATACCGGTTGAACGATACCCAGGCGCTGGTCGCGACCACCGATTTTTTCACGCCCGTCGTCGACGATCCCTATGACTTCGGGCGCATCGCGGCGACCAATGCGCTGTCGGATATTTACGCCATGGGCGCTCGCCCGTTCATGGCGCTGGCGGTGGTCGGCATGCCGCTCGACAAACTTCCGCTGGAAGTAATCCGCACGATTCTTGCCGGCGGCGAATCGGTGTGTGCCGCGGCCGGTATACCCATCGCCGGCGGACACTCGATCGACGTGCTCGAACCGATATACGGTCTGGTCGGCCTGGGTCTGGTGCACCCGGACCGGGTCAAGCGCAACGACCGCGCGCAAGCGGGCGACGTACTGATCCTGGGCAAGCCGCTGGGCGTAGGCATGCTCTCGGCTGCGCTAAAGAAAGGGGTGCTTTCGGCCGAAGGCTACGCGCAGATGATCGCGGTCACGACCCAACTCAATACGCCTGGGATCGCCTTGGGCGAATTGCCGGGGGTGCATGCGATGACCGACGTGACCGGCTTCGGCCTGGCCGGGCACCTGCTCGAAATCTGCCGCGGTTCCGGTTTGGGCGCCAACCTGCGCTTCGACGATCTGCCGATTATCGACGAGGCGCTGTACTGGGGACGGCAGGGCACGGTGACCGGAGCGAGCGCGCGCAATTGGAGTGGCTACGGCGGCGAGATTCGCCTGGCCAGCAGTACGCCCGAGTGGCAGCGTGCGCTGCTCACCGATCCGCAGACCAGCGGCGGGCTGCTCGTGGCCTGCGCCGCCGACAGCGAAGCGCAGGTGCTGGCCGAATTCAGCATGCATGGATTCGCCTTCGCCCGCCGCATCGGCCATATGGTCGCAGGGCAGGGCGTGACAATTCGCTAGTTCGAAAAAGCTGCAATATGGACAGCGCGGTTATCCATCTGTATTTCTCAATGCAGTTATGGGGTTTCGCGCATAACGCAGAAGATATGTAAATAAACATTGTCAAGGCATTGTTTTTGAGAGACTATTGTCTTTCCGCTGATCCGCCGTAGCCGAGTTCCGGCTGTTGCTGCTGGGCGATCGAGGAGGGACCGATGACGAAAATCGTTGTGTTCAACCAGAAAGGTGGCGTGGGCAAGACCACGACCACACTGAATCTGGCTGCGCTGCTCGCGCGTCGCGGCGACGAACCGCTGTTGATCGACCTTGACCCGCAGGCGCATTTGTCGGCGATCAGCGGCGCCGCCGCCGGCGACGGCCGCGACAGCCTGTACGCGTTCTATCAGGAGGCGAAACAACTGGCGCAGCTGATCCGCACCAGTGATTGCGGCTGGTCCATTATTCCTTCGCATCTCGATTTATCCAAGGTCGACACCCAGTTCGGCAAGGGGCCACGCGCGCTGCAGCGGCTCAACGCCGGCATTGTCCGCGAGAACCTCAACACCAACCGGCCCATCCTGATGGACGCCTGCCCGCAGCTGGGTGTGTTGTCCCTGAACGGCATATTCGCCTGCGACCGGGTACTGATCCCGATTTCCGCGGACTACCTGGCGGTGAATGGCGCGTTGCAGATCGACCGCACACTGCGTGCGCTAGAGCGCGTTCTGGAAAAGCCGCCGATGCGCCGTTTCGTGATCACCCGCTTCGATTCGCGCCGCCGCATGTCCTGGGACATAGACCGGAAGCTGCGCGAGCGCTTCGGCGCGGAAATGTGCGAGACGCGAATATCCGAAAGTGTCAGTCTGGCCGAGAGTCCGGCGAAGAATTGCGATGTATTCACTCATGCGCCCGAGAGCCGTGGCGCGCGCGATTACGTCTCGCTGTTGGAGGAACTTGAAGCGGCGGGATTCGTCAGCTAAATTTGCTAATCCTTTGCCGGCGGCCCCTGGTCGGATTCCCGGTTGATCAGGTTGATCGCCCGTTCCAGGTCCAGCGTTTCTTCGTTCACCTGCGGCTGCACTTCGTGGCAGTCAAGGATTTCACAATGATGGTAAATCTGCGTGACTTTGCGCTCGGCGTCGTCGCGGTCGCGTGCCGCGATCATCAGGTTGTCCACGACGGTGCCGCCGCGGGTCTTGATCTTGAAGCCGAATTTAATCACGGTGCAGGCCCTCGTTGAGCGGCGATCGCTGATTGTCCCACGACACGCCGGGATTTCGCGCCGGATTGCCGTCGTCGCATTACTTTAATAGCGGCACAAGCGCTTTCCACAGGTTATCCAGCAATATCGGCTGCGCCTCGGCGGTCGGATGAATGTTGTCCGACAGAAACATCTCGCGTCGCTGCTCGATGCCCTGGAGCAGCGCCGGAACCAGCGCGACCTTGTACTCGCGCGCAAGTCCGGCGTAGACCTGCGCGAATTGCCTCGTGTAGCTTTCGCCGTAGTTGGGCGGCATGCGCATGCCGACCAGTAGCACCCGCGCCTTGGCGCGCCGGCTTTCGTGCATGATTTTCGCCAGGTTGGCGCGCATCTGCTGTGGCGGCAATCCGCGCAAGCCATCGTTTGCGCCGAGTGCGACGATGACTACGCCGGGCCTGTGTGTCCGCAGCGCCTCGGCGATGCGTGCCGCGCCGCCACTGCTGGTTTCACCGCTGATACTGACGTTGGCCACGGTATAATCCATCCCTTCCTGCTTCAAGCGCGCCTGCAGCAGACTGGGCCAGCCCGCATCCTGGCTCAGGCCATAGGCGGCGGACAGGCTGTCGCCAACAATCAAAATACTGTTGCCGGCGCGGGCCGCAAGCGGCAGGCAGGACAGCAGCATCAACCAGCTAAGGAATAATTTTCGCAGCATGATTCAAACCATCAATGCATCCATGGTAACAGCCGCCGGCCTGTCCAAAGTAGTGCCGAACGGCGACGGCGAGCTTGTCATTCTGCATGAGATCGAACTCGAGGTCATGGCGGGCGAGGCGGTGGCCATCGTCGGCGCCTCGGGCTCCGGAAAATCCACGCTGTTGGGCCTGCTCGCGGGACTGGATACACCCAGCGCCGGCAGCGTGCACCTGGACGGCGTCGATCTGTTCGCGCTGGGCGAGGACGGCCGCGCGGCGCTGCGCGCGCGGCTGCTCGGATTCGTATTCCAGTCGTTCCAGCTGCTGCCGGCGTTGAATGCGCAGGAGAACGTGATGTTGCCGCTGGAACTGGCCGGCAGCGGCGATGCCGCGCAGCGCGCCTCAGCCATGCTCGAACGCGTCGGCCTGGGCGAGCGTCTCGGCCATTATCCAAAATATCTCTCCGGCGGCGAACAGCAGCGCGTGGCGCTGGCGCGCGCCTTCGTCATGCAGCCCAAGCTGTTGCTTGCCGACGAACCCACCGGCAACCTGGACGCGGCGACCGGCGCCGCCATTATCGATCTGATGTTTTCACTGAATGCGGCCGCCGGCACCACCCTGGTTCTGGTGACGCACGACGATGCAATCGCGCGCCGGTGCCAGCGCCAGATACACCTGGTCGGCGGGCGCGTCGTCAGATGAAACACATGATTCGATATGGAGTACCAAACGCGGTCAGCGTCGCGGGTCATCAGCGAATTTGCGCGCTGCGCCGCGAAGCAAGTCCTCTTGGGGGGCGCGCGCCAACCGTAGATTTGGTACGGATAAAGAGCGTATCCGTACCAAATCTGCGGTTATTGGTAAAAGCAACAGCTTCGCGGGCTTGCTTTTATACAAGATCGTCGATTGCGCGCGGACGCGCTTTTGATCCGCGCGCAATCGACGATCCGCGCGGACGGGTCGCCGTCCGCGCCAGTTCGAACGCAATTCCTCGCCAATCGTTTCAATATTTGATCCGTGCCCGCTAACTTGTCCCTGTCGCTGACCATGCTGCTGCGCGACTGGCGCGCAGGCGAACTGCGCGTGCTGACGCTGGCACTGGTGATTGCGGTCGCCAGCGTCACCAGCGTCGCTTTCTTCGCCGATCGCGTATGGCAGGCGCTGACGCACGAGGCGAACCAGATGCTGGGCGCCGATGTGCTGCTGCAGTCCGATCATCCGTTCGCGCCCGAATTGCGCGCCGAATCGGCCAGGCGCGGTCTGCACTACGCCGACGGCGTGAGCTTCGTCAGCATGGCGCGCGCCGGCGAGGCGACCCAGCTTGCCGGAGTCAAGGCGGTGAGCGCGGGCTACCCGCTGCGCGGCAAGCTGCGCATTGCGCCGCGCCTGAATGCCGCGGATGCCGAAACCGACACCATCCCGCCGCCGGGCTCGGTGTGGCTGGACGAACGTCTGAGCGCGGCGCTGGGCGTGACGCCGGGCGAGCAGATCGAACTCGGCAACGCGCGCATGACCGTCGGCGCGGTGCTGACGCTGGAGCCGGATCGGGGCGTGAGTTTTTTCAATATTGCGCCGCGTCTGCTGATGCGCGCGGACGATCTGCCCGCCACCGGTCTGATCCAGACCGGAAGCCGCGCCAGCTATCAGTTCTACGTCGCCGGCGAGCGCCGCGCCACCGATGCCTATGCCGCCTGGGCGAAACCGAAGCTCGGGCCGGGGCAGCGCATCGAAAGCCTGGGCAACGCCCGCCCCGAAGTGCGCGCCGGACTGGATCGCGCGCAGCAGTTCCTCGGTTTATCGGCGATGCTTGCGGTGATTCTCGCCGCCGTCGCCATCGCCCTGTCGACGCGCCGTTACACCCAGCGGCACCTGGACGGGTATGCGGTGCTGCGCTGCTTCGGCGCGCTGCAGGGCCGCCTGTTCGCGCTGTTCAGCTGGGAATTCGTTCTGCTGGGCCTGGCGGCAAGTGCCCTGGGCTGCGCGCTGGGCTTCGCCGGTCAGGCCGTGATCGCGCTCTGGCTTACCGACTTCGTTGCGTCTTCGTTGCCGCCGCCCGGTATCTATCCGCTGCTGCAGGGGTTCGCCGCGGGACTGCTGTTGCTGCTCGGCTTTGCGTTGCCGCCGCTGATGCAGTTGAAAAACGTTCCGGCAATACGCGTCATCCGGCGCGAGGTCGGCGCGCCGAAGCAAAGCGCGCTCGCCGGCTACGCGCTCGGCCTTGCCGCGCTGGCGGCATTGCTGTTGTGGCAGGCAGGCGAGGTCAGACTCGGCGCCACCGTATTCGGCGGCTTTACCGCTGCATTCATCGCGTTCTGGCTGATGAGTCTGGGGGCATTGCGCCTGTTCGCGGCGCTGGGGCGTGCGGGCAGCGTCTCCTGGCGTTACGGCCTGGCCAATCTGCGCCGGCGCAGCCGTGCCAATGCGGTGCAGATCGTCGCGCTTGCCCTGGGACTGACGGTGCTGCTGTTGCTGACCTTCATCCGCGGCGATCTGCTCGAGGCCTGGCGCACCAAGCTGCCGCAGGATGCGCCGAACCGTTTCGTGGTCAACATCCAGCCGGAGCAGGTGCGGCCGCTGGAGCGGTTTCTGGCGCAAAACGGCATTGCGGCGCCGTCGACCTTTCCCATGGTGCGGGCGCGGCTGACGGCGATCAACGGCCGCCCGGTGGGCGCCGCCGACTACACCGACGAGCGCGCCAAGCGCCAGATCGACCGCGAGTTCAACCTGAGTTTCATGCGGTCGCCTCCCCCGGGGAATCAGGTGACTGGCGGACATTGGTTTACGCGCGAAGACTTCGCGCAAGGCTCGGTTTCGATCGAGGTGTGGATTGCGGAGCGCCTGGGGATCAATCTTGGCGACAGTCTGAGTTTTTCCGGCGGCGGCGCAACTGTCACGGTGCCGGTGTCCAGCGTGCGCAAGCTCGACTGGGATACGATGCGGCCGAATTTCTTTTTCGTCACCACGCCGGGCGCGCTGGCGCGCTTTCCGGCGAGCTATATGAGCACGTTTCGCCTGCCCGGCTCGGATGCGCTGTTTACCGCGCGCCTGACGCAGGCGTTTCCGAATCTCACCGTGATCGATGTCAGCGCCGTCATGCGTCAGGTCAACACCGTGCTCGACCAGGTGATCCGCGCGGTGGAGTTTGTGTTTCTGTTCGCGCTGGTGGCGGGTGTGCTGGTGCTCTATGCGGCGTTGCTGTCGACACAGGATGAGCGCGTGCAGGAGGCGGCGCTGATGCGAGCGCTGGGCGCGCGGCGGGCGCAGGTGGCGGGGGCGCAGCGCGCCGAGTTTTTCGCGCTCGGACTGGTGGCGGGGATACTCGCCTCGGCCGGTGCCACTGCGATCGGTTACGTCCTGGCCGAGCGCGTGTTCCAGTTTCCGTGGCAGTTCAATATCGCGATCTGGATCGTCGGACCGGTCGCGGGTCTGGCCTGCGTCGCGCTCAATGCCTGGCTCGGCGCTCGCGCGGCGCTCAATCATCCGCCGATGCTGGCGCTGCGCGAAGCTTGATGCGTGGTGCGGTTACGCACCGCCGTGGTCCGGGTGCGGTGTGATCGGCGGCGGCGTCTGCGCATCACTTCCGACAGATGCCGTCGATTACCAGATAAACGTCTGCTTTGAGGTAATGCGTGCCGGTAATCTGCAGATGCGCAGATCGCTCGACGTGTGCCAGGGTCTCGCGGTCAAAGCGCGCACCATAGACGGTCTCGACAAACGGCGCAAACAGTTCCTGCCTGCGCCGCAGTGCCGGATTCTTTGAATAAACCATTTCGACCAGGCGAAATCGACCGCCGGGTTTCAGCACCCGCGAAAATTGCTCTATCGCTGCCGGTTGCAGCTGATCAGGCATGACACAGCACAGATAGGTGGACACCAGCCAGTCAAATTTACTGGTAGGAACCGAGGTCATGGCCGCGGCGTCCTCGTGAACCGGATAAAACGTGCAGGCCGAAGACTGGCTTCGCCCGGTGGCACGTTTCAGCATTTCCCGGCTCAGGTCGACACCGGTGACTTCTGCGTCACCATGGTAGTAGGGCAGGTTGCGTCCCGTGCCGACGCCCAATTCGATTACCGAACCTCTGACGTCGCTCAGCAGCTTCGGTCGCCAGTGTCGGTATTGCCGCTCCCACGGATAATCGAGAATGTCATAGAGTCTGGACGTGATCCGGTATTTCGCCTCGATCAGGCGGTTTCCATCGTGGATTACGGGCCTGGTTTCCATGCGCCATCATAGTACGGGTTGCCGCAACTACAACAGGATTCGGAAGACCTGAAACAGGGCCGTCACACTTCGTGCTTCACTCCGTCCCGATTTCGAACCCGGCATTCTGCCGCAGCGTGCGCGAGGACGCACCGGTGAGCAGCCCGGCGAAGCGGCGTGCGGCCTCGGGACTGGCAGCGCCGGCGCATACGGCAACCGAATAGACGGTTGCCAGCTCGAATTCGCGCGGCAGCAATCCTGCCAGCACAACGCCGCGCGTGCTCTTGATTTCCGTGACCTGGGTGCAGCCGATCAGGCGCGCGCCCGTCGCCAGCGCCAGTTCGCGCATCGCCGTGTTGCCGTTCGGAAACGACTTCAGGCGCGGTTCCACTTTGCCGCGGATGCCAAGTTTGTCCAGCACGCCGACGAAGTGAATGCCTGCCGTTGCCTTTTTCGGGTCGGGAAAGTAGATGCCCTCCGCGCTGAGCAGCGCGCTGCGCAGCGCTTCTGCGCCGGCGATGTCGGGTAGTTTGTCGCCTGAACGCACTGCAACGCCGGTCCGCACGCATCCCAGGTCGGCGCAGCTGTCGGGCAGCACTTGCCCGCCGGCGGCCAGTTCGGCGACTACCGCGCGTGTCAGAATCACCAGATCGGCCGGCGCGCCGGCAAGTAATTTTTCCCTCATCGCGCCGACGGCGCTGAAGGTGCAGGCGAGTTCGTATCCCGTCGCCGCGCGAAATTCCGCGGCAAGAGCGTTCACCACGCTTTGCGCGGCGCCGCCGCTCAGTATGTTGAGCTGCATCGAAAGTCCGTTATGTCAGCGCTCAATGCGCGGCGGCAACGCATGGTGCATGTTTTACGAATCGTTTCAATCGACCTTGGCGCCGGAGATTTTCACGACCTTCGCCCATTTCGCAATATCTTCGCGCAGATACTGCCCGAATTCATCCGTGCTCATGTTCATCGGCGCCGCGCCCTGCTTGTCCCAGGCTTCTTTGACGTCGGCGCTGTTGACGATTTTCCTGATCTCCGTGTTCAGACGCTCGACGATGGTCTTGGGTGTGCCGGTCGGCGCCATGATGCCGAGCCAGATCGTGGCTTCGTATCCGGGCACGCCGGCTTCGGCGATCGTTGGCACCTCCGGCAGCACCGGCGAGCGCGTCTTGCCCGTGGTTCCCAGCGCTTTCAACTTTCCCGCGCGCACATTGGGCGCCATGGTCGTGATCGCGTCGAACATCATCTGCACCTGTCCGCCGAGGATATCGGTGCGTGCACCCGAGCTGCCTTTGTAGGGGACGTGCACGATGTCGAGTCCCGCCATCGCTTTGAACAATTCGCCGGCCATGTGGTAGGGCGTCCCCGGGCCCGAGGAAGCGTAATTGAGGTCATGCGGTTTGGATTTCACCAGAGCGATAAATTCCTTGAGCGTGTTCGCCGGCACCGATGGATGCAGCACCAGCACCAGGTCGGAGTAGTTCACCGGCGCCACCGGCACGAAATCGCGCAGCAGCTGGAATGGTTTGATTGAAATCAGCGATTCGTTGACGGTATGGGTGTTGGACATCATCAACAGCGTGTAGCCGTCCGGCTCCGATTTGGCTACGGCGTCGGTGCCGATCACCGAGCCGCCGCCTGGACGGTCTTCGATCACGAATGCCTGTCCCAGCTCCTTTTGCAATCGTTGCCCGATGAAGCGCGCGTAAATGTCGGCCGGGCCGCCGGCCGCGAACGGCACTATGATGCGTACCGGCCGGCTGGGGTAGGACTGCGCGCCGGCGGGCAGCGCCGCCAGCGCGAACAGGATGAATGCAGCTAGACTTCTTGCCAATGACGCCATGGATATGTCCTCCGGTGAAGCGATCGTTCAGGTCTAGTTTTCGCGCCGCGGCGCGGTCAGGCTTTGTAGCATACGCGCTGGCCGTGCGTCCAGAACGATAGTGCCGTGGCACCACAGTCAGTCGGGAAAGGCGGGCGCTCAAGATTGCAGCCTGGCACGATGCTATCATTTGAACTCGCGGCCGTTTCGTCGGCATCCGCAATTCGGCCCAGCCCATCCTTCGCAGATCAGGAGTACCCCATGTCAGACATTCAGATGGTCGATCCGCACGATGTAGTGATGACCGGGGAAAACTCGTTCATTCGCCTTTCCAACGACGGCGGCAAGAGCATCGCGGACCGCGTCAGCCACTGGCGCGTGCTGTGGTCGCCGGCAGGCCAGGGGCATGCGCTGTTTATCGAAAGTCCGCTTACCGGCAAGCGGCCGCGCGTGTATACCGACAACGCGGCGGTCGCGCGCTTCCTCCAGCGCACCATCGAAGTGCTGCTGTACAAGGACTTCGCCTCCGAGTCGCTGCCGCTGATCGACGCCGAGTTCGAGCGCAGCGGCAATTCGCTCAGCACGGTCGAGGAGCGCATCGTCTCCGACGAGGACGAGATCATCCTCTCCTACTGGGACCTGATGGCACCGTTCGTGCTCACCATGCCGCCGGGCGCATTGGACCGGCCGATCGGCGTCTACAGCACCTTCCTTCCGGCGCGCAGCGCGCAGCTGTCGGTCAACAGCAACGCCGCAACGGCGCAGGTGTTCCTGCAGGACCGCTTCGGCAAGCCGGGCTCGAGTTGCTGTCTGGCGTGGTCGGAGACCTGGACGCGACCGCGGAGCTGAGCCCGCTGTTACCCGGACAACCATGAACGCCTACTTGTTTGACAGCGGAACCGGGACGTTTGAGCGCGATGTGGTACAAGCGTCGGCGAAAGTGCCGGTGCTGGTCGATTTCTGGGCGCCCTGGTGTGCGCCCTGCCGCGCGCTTACGCCAACCCTGGAAAAGCTGGCAGGCGAATACCAGGGCCGGTTCCTGCTGGCCAAGGTGAATTCCGACGAGCATCCGCAGCTGTCTGCGCGCTTCGGCGTGCGCAGCATTCCCAATGTGAAGGCGTTCGTCGACGGCAAGCTGGAGGACGAATTCATCGGCGCCTTGCCCGAGAGCGGCGTGCGCGCGTTCATCGACCGCCTGATCCCGACGCCGGGGGAGAAGCTGCGTCGCGCGGCCCAGGTTCTGGTGAATCAGGGCGATCTCGACGCGGCCGAGCGAAACCTGCGCAGCGCGCTGGAACAGGAATCGGACAATCATCAAGTGCGGCTGGATCTGGTGGAACTGCTGCTGGCGAAGAACTGCCACGCCGACGCGGAGCGGCTGTTCGCGCCGATACCCGAGCGCGAACGCGACGAGCGTGCCGACCGTCTCCTTTCCCAGCTCGAGTTGTGGAAGAAGGGCCAGGCGTTGCCTTCGATCGAGGTGCTGGAGGCCAGGCTCGCGGCGACTCCGGATGACCTGCCGTCGCGCCTGGCACTGGGCGAGCGCCTGGTGATCGAGCAGCGCTACCAACCTGCGCTCGCGGCGCTGCTGCAAGTGGTAAAGAAGGACAACGGCGCCATGCGCACCAGTGCACGCAAGCTGATGGTCGAGGTGTTCACGCTCGCCGAAAACCAACCCGAATTGGTGGGCGAATATCGCAGACTGCTGGCCGGCGCGCTGTATTGAATGGTCGTCGTGCGTACGCGGGAACCTGGCTGCTTTCGTCTGTTTGACGAAAATCATGGCTGCAGGAGCGCGATTGGGTAACCTAGGTCACAGACGCTCCGTCTGACCGCCGCTAGAATGACCGCCATGATGATGACTCAACACGAAGTTTTGTTACGCGCTGCGGTCGTGGCGCTTGCGCTCGCGCACGCCCCGGCAGCGATGGCGGCCGACGCCCCGGTCCTGCGCACCGCGCCGGTCCAATACCGCGAGGTCGAGCAGACCCTCGCCGCCGGAGGCGTGGTGGAAGCGGTGAAACAAGCGACCGGGGCGGCGGAGGTTGCCGGGCGGGGGGGGGCGGTGAATTTCGGTGTCGGCGACCGGGTGAGGCACGGTCTCTTATTCA
>QYQC01000068.1 GCA_007280315.1 Betaproteobacteria bacterium
AGGATTACGAAATGTTCGAGCAGCAAACGCCGCACACTCTGATCAAGCATGAATTGCTCATCGATTCGGCCGGGGCCGGCGAGTGGCGCGGCGGGCTCGGCGTGGAAACAATCTACGAGATCGGCTCCGACGATACACAGCTGGTGACCTTCGGCGACGGCGACTTCGAGCCCGCATTCGGCCTGTTCGGCGGCGGCTCGGGCGGACTCAACTTCATCCGCCTGCGCTATCCGGACGGACAGACCGTGGTACCGCGCAACAAGGACCTGATCAGCGGCGTCCCCAACGGCACTGTCTACCATCAGGTGGCGAGCGGCGGCGGCGGCTACGGCGATCCGCTGAAACGCAATCGCGGGCTGCTCGAACTGGAGGTGAGGAACGGCGTCATCTCGGCCGAGGCGGCGCAGCAGAAGTACGGCATGCCGCCAGCGAAAACTCAACGATCATGAATTTCGAGCTGACCGACCAGCAAAACGCGATCCGCGACACGTTTGCGCGTTTCTCGGACGAGCGCATTGCGCCGCAGGCGGCCGCAATGGACGAAGCGCACGCCTTCCCGCGGGCGCTGTTCAAGGAGCTGGCTGACCTCGGATTCTTCGGCATGCGCTATCCCGAGGATGTCGGCGGAACCGGCATGGCGCTGACCGAGTTCTGCCTCGCGCTTGCCGAAATCGCACGCGGTTCCATGTCGCTTGCCGCGGCCGCTGCAATGCAGTCGCTTATGGGCACCAAGTTCCTGCATATGCTCGGCAATGCCGACATCGTCGAGCGGCTGTTCAAACCGGCGCTCAAAGGCGAGAAGATTGCCGCCATCTGCATGACCGAACCCAATGCCGGCTCCGATCTCAATTCCATCGCCACCACGGCGAAAAAGGTCGAAGGCGGATATCTGCTGAACGGTCAGAAGACCTGGATCACTTCGGCGCCGCTGGCCGATTTCTTCACCGTGTTCGCCAAGGCGGGCGAGGAAAAGAAGCTGACTATCTTTCTGGTGGAGCGAACGTTCAAGGGTCTCGCCGTCGGTCGCGAAATCCACAAGATGGGCGTATGGGCGCTGCCCACCTCCGAGGTGAGCTTCGATGACTGCTTCGTCCCCGACTCGCACCGCCTGAGCCGCGAAGAAGGCGACGGCGAAGCGCATCTGCGCAAGACCCTGGCCGAGATACGCATCATCACCGGCGCCATGGGCCTGGGCATAGCCCGCGCCGCGCTTGCAGAAGCGGTACGCTATTCATCGGAAAGAAAACAGTTCGGCAAGCCGATCAATCGCTTCCAGGCAATACAGCTCAAACTGGCGGAGATGGCGACCGAACTCGAAGCCGCCACCCATCTGGTGCATTACGCCGCGTGGCTGCGCGATGCCAACCTACCGCACCACCAGCAGGCCGCCATGGCCAAGCTGTTTGCCAGCGAGACAGCGGCGACCATTTGTGACAAGGCGGCGCGGGTGCTGGCCTCCTACGGTTACGCCATGGAATACCCGGTACAGCGCTATCTGCGCGACGTGCGCTTTTTGCTGATCGGTGGCGGCACCAGCGAGATTCTGAAACTCATTGTGGCGAAGGAGTTGTCGACCGGATGAAACCTATCAAGGTACTGTTGGCCAAACCTGGATTGGACGGGCACGACCAGGGCGCGAAGATCGTGGTACGCGCACTGATGGACGCCGGCTTCGAGGTCATCTACACCGGTCTGCGCCAGACGCCGGAGGCAGTCGCGCGTATGTCGCTGGAGGAGGACGTGGACGTGATCGCACTTTCCAGCATGGCCGGATCGCACCTGCATTTTTGCACCAGGTTAAAACCTCTGCTCGAGGCAGACGGTCTGACAGACAAGCTGTGGCTGATAGGCGGCAACCTGCCGCAGCAGGATCATGCAGCGCTGCGGGAACTGGGCTTCAAAGGCATCTTCCCTACCGGATCCAAGCTCGATGCCATAGTCGATTACATTCGGATTAACGCAAGGATGGCGTGAAATGAACGAGCGCGCGAAGTCTGAGCTCAAGCCCGTGGTCAACGAATCGGGCATCGAGGTCAATCCGCTCTACACCGAGGAGGACCTGGCGCGGAGCGGCGGCACCACGCAGATTGGCCTGCCCGGTGAATATCCGTTCACGCGTGGCATACACCGGCTGATGTATCGCAAGCAGCCGTGGACCATGCGCCAGTACGCCGGCTTCGGCAATCCGGCCGAGACCAATCAGCGATTCAAGTACCTCATCGCCAATGGCCAGACGGGCTTGAACGTTGCGTTCGACCTGCCCACCCAGATCGGCCTGGATTCGGACGATGCGCTGGCAGAAGGCGAAATCGGTCGCGTCGGCATGTCGATCGATACTTTGCGCGATTTCGAAGTGGCTTTCGACGGCATCGATCTGAACAAGATCACCGTGTCGCTCACCATCAATGGCGCCGCGGCTATCCTGATCGCAATGTACCTTGCCATGGCGGAAAAGCGCGGCTACGACCTGAAACAGCTGCGCGGCACGGCACAAAACGACATCCTCAAGGAATTCATCGGCCGCGGCACCTGGGTTTTCCCGGTCGAGCCCTCGATCAAACTTGTCGGCGACACCATCGAGTATTGCGCCGAGCACGCGCCCCGCTACAGCCCGGTCTCGGTCTGCGGCTATCACATCCGCGAGTCCGGTGCGACGCCGGCGCAGGAAATGGCCTATGCATTTTGCATCGCCAAGGCTTATGCAGAGGAGGTGCTCAAGCGCGGACTTTCCATCGACGAATTCGCCGGGCGCCTGTCCTACAACTTCAATATCTTCGGCAATATATTCGAGCAGGTGTGCAAGTTCCGCGCCGGCCGCGGCCTGTGGGCCAAGATCATGAAAGAGGAATACGGCGCGCAGAAACCGGGTTCGATGTGGCTGCGCATGATCGCCGGCGGCGGCGGCGGCGGGCTGACGTTCGAGCAGCCGGAACTCAATATCGTGCGCGGCGCCTACTATGCGCTGATCAGCGCGCTCTCCGGTGCGCAGACCATGGCTTTGTGTTCCTACGACGAGGCCTACACCATTCCGACCGAGTACTCCGCGCGCATTTCACTGCGCACGATGCAGATTCTGATCGAGGAAATGGGCCTGACCGAAACCGCGGACCCGCTGGCCGGGTCCTACTACGTGGAAACCATGACCAACCAGATGCGCGACAAGATCGCCGCGATCATGGCCGAAACCGACGCCGAGGGCGGCATTGTCAAACTGGTTGCCGAGGGCATCATCCAGGCGCGGGTTTCAGCGCAGGCCTACCGCATGCAGCGCGATATCGAGTCCGGCGAATTTCCCAAAGTGGGCGTCAACCGCTACCGCAACGAGCAGGAAGAGGAGCATCCGGTCGAATTCCATCCCTACCAGGAAGAAGATGCGCGCAAACAGATCGCGAGCCTCGCGCGCATCCGCACCGAACGCGACCAGGCCGCGGTGACGCAGGCGCTGGCGCGCGTGCGCCGCGACGCCGGCACCGGGGCGAATGTCATGCCGGCCATCGTCGAAGCGGTAAAAACCTACGCCAGCGTCGGCGAAATCACGCAGGAACTGGTGAAGGTGTACGGTCGCTACAAAGAACCGATTCGCTTCTAATATGATTCCAACGCACATGAGTCAAAACGGGTTTATCAAAGATCGTTGCTTTCGTACGGATGGCTTCATCATCCGTGCGAAAGCAACGATCCGCACGGACGGCTTTATCGTCCGTGCAGGTTTTGGTAACCCCTGCGCGCTGCGCGCGCCAACCTCCTTTCTTGTGCGGATAAAATCCATCCGCACAAGAAAGGAGGTTCTGAATGTTCGGGCGAGCGCTTGCGCATTTGCAGGCGCAAATCTGTTTTTGAATCGCGCGTCGAGGAAATGCCAATGAACGAAATCGAACACTACGTTGCGCCCTCCAGTCTGGAGCAGGCGGCCGAGTATCTGCAACGCTCGGGCGAGGTCACCTTACTTGCAGGTGGCACCGACCTCATGCCGCAGAGCCAGAGCGGAAAGCTGAAGATCAAACGCACGCTGATGAACATCCACCAAATCCCGGAACTGAAGGGCATAACGATCGAGGGCGGTGAGATCCGCATCGGCGCGCTCGCCACGATTACCGAAATCATGCAGAGCGAACTCATACAGAAGCACCTGCCGATTCTGATCGAAGCCTGCGATCAATTTGCCAGCGATCAGATCCGCAATGCCGCCACCCTCGGCGGCAACATTTGCAACGCCTCGCCCGCGGGGGATATGCTGATACCGCTGCTGGTGCTCGACGCCGAGGTCGAACTCGCGTCCAAGCCCAACGGCAGCCTCACCCGGCGCCGCCTAAGGTTGACCGAATTTTTCGTCGGTCCGGGAAAGACGCGCCGCGCACCGGCCGAATTGCTGGAGGGTGTGCGCATAGCGCTGCCGCCCCCGCACCACTACGCCCGCTTCTTCAAATTCGGCACAAGGCCCGCACTGGATATATCGACCATCTCCATCGGGATTGCAGGCGTTCTGAATACGGGCACACTATCAAATGTTCGCGTTGCTTTCGGTGCGGTGGCGCCGGTGCCGACGCGCGCGCCACGCACCGAGCAGGCGCTCGAGGGACGACATCTCGACGCCGCTGCCATCGACGCCATTGCCGCGGTGGCGCGTGACGAGGTGAAGCCGATCGACGACATCCGCGCCACTGCCTGGTACCGCAAGGAATTGATCCACAACATCACCAAAAGGATGCTGACTCATGTCGCTCAAGCATGACATCGAATTTACTCTGAACGGCGTCCGACGGCAGGCCAGCGTGCGCGTCGACATGAGCGCACTGGACATGCTGCGCGACGTGGTCGGACTCACCGGCACCAAGTACGGCTGCGGCGAAGGCGAATGCGGCGCGTGCACCATCCTGGTCGACGGCAAGTCGCTCAATTCCTGCCTGTTGTTCGCCGTGGATTGCAACGGCCGCAACATCGTCACCATTGAAGGACTCGCGGCGGATGCGAAAGCCGACGCGCTGCGCGCTGCGTTCGTCGAATACGGCGCAGTGCAGTGCGGTTACTGCACTCCGGGCATGGTGGTGCAGGCCAGCCATCTGCTCGCTACCCATCCGCAGGCCGATGCCGACGCAATCAAGCGCGGCATCGAGGGCAATCTGTGCCGCTGTACCGGTTACAAGAAAATCGTGGAAGCGATCGCATCGGTGAATGCAGCCGACAAGCAAGGAGCAAGACCATGAACGGCGCCGAGAAGAAAGCCAGATTTATCGCACCCGATACGCTCATCGGCAAGCGCATCCCGAAGATGGATGCGCCGGAAAAGGCCAGCGGCAAAACGCGCTACATCCACGACATCGACCTGCCGGGTCAACTTTACGGAAAGATCCTGCGCTCGACCCGCGTTCATGCACTGATTAAAAGCATAGACACCGCGGCGGCCAGGGCGCTGCCCGGCGTGCACGCGGTGATTACCGCGGCGGACATCGTCAACCAGCGCCCCATCGGCGTCGCCAAGGATCATTTTCCGCTGAAGACGGACAAGGTGCGCAGCCTGCGCGACGAGGTCGCGGCGGTGGCGGCCGAGTCCGAGCAGATTGCGTTGGAAGCGCTGAAGCTGATCCGGGTGGAGTACGAAGACCTGCCGATACTTACCGACCCGGCGGAGGCACTCAAGCCGGGCGCGACGCTGATCCATCCGGAGCCGCGCCAGCCCGGTGGCCAGGATGCGCTCAAACCCAGCGGCCCGGTCGCCTTCACCGGCAAACCGGACAACGTCGCCATGCGCTTCGACTACTGCCACGGCGATGTGGTGCAGGCCGAAGCCGAATCCGACGTGGTGGTAGAGGATACGTTCAAGCTGCACTACGTGACCCATTGCTGTATGGGTGTGTCGGGCATGATCGCGGACTTCGATTCATCGGGCAACCTGATCATGTATTCGAATACGCAGGTGCCGTTCCTGCACAAACGCGAGTTCGCCGAATATCTCAACATGGACCCGGCGCGCATCCGTATCATCCAGCCCGCCATCGGCGGCGGTTTCGGTTCCAAGCTCGACATCTATCCGTTCGAAGTGATTTGCGTGTTCCTCGCACAAGCGGCGAAACGACCGGTAAAACTGGTGTTCACGCGCGAAGAGGAGTTCATCTCCTCGCCCACGCGCCAGCCGGTACTGCTCACGCTGCGCTCGGGCTGCAAGAAGGATGGCACCCTCACCTTCCGCGTCGTGAATACGCTGCACGACAACGGCGCCTATACGTCCTGGGGTGCGACCACGCCGTTCGTAATGATGCAGACCTTCTCTTCCCTTTACCGGGTGCCGCATTGCGACTATCACACCACCGCGGTGTATACCAATAACCCCTATGCCGGATCGTTCCGCGGCTACGGCAACCTGCAGGCCACGTTTGCCGTGGAAGCCCACATGGACAAGCTGGCCGAGGCGATCGGCATGGACGCGCTCGATTTCCGCCTGAAGAATGCGCAGGCGCAGGGCGAAGTCACCGGCCAGGGCATGGAATTCGACAGTTGCGGCTTCAAGGAGTGCCTCGACACTGCCGCCGAGCGCAGCGACTTCCGGCGCAAATTTGCCGAAAACCTGAAAAACCGCAACTCCTCCGACCCGATCAAACACGGCGTCGGCATCGCGTCGATGCTCCATGTCGGCGGTGGCGCCAAGATCTACCCTTCAGACGGCTGCGGCACGATACTCAAGCTCGACGACTTCGGACAAGTCACCCTGATCACCGGCGCATCCGAGATCGGCCAGGGCTCGGAAACCGTACTGTCGCAGCTGGTATGCGAGGAACTGGGCCTTCCCATGTCCGCGCTCACGGTAGTCAACAACGACACCGCCATTACACCCTGGGATGTGGGCGTGCACGCGAGCCGCACCACCTTCATCGCCGGCAACTCGGCCCTGGGCGCGGCGCGCCTGGCCAAGGCAAAAGTGCTGGCGGCAGCCGCGCGGAAATTCGAATGCCCGGCGAGCGATCTGGATCTGCGCGGCGGCCATGTCATCAAGGCGGCGAGCGGCGAAGCGCTGATCGATCTACCGCGGCTGATGCGCAACCTGCATTTTTCCGACAAGGCCGAACTGGTGATGACCACCTTCTATTATGAACCGCCGAGTTCGTACCAGGACAAGCGTTACAAGGGCAACGTCTCCGCTGCCTACGCCTGGGCGTCGCAGGTGGTGGAAGTCGAGGTGGACACCGAAACCGGCATTGTCAAAATGACCAGGATCACGGCGGCACATGACGTCGGCCGCGTGCTGAACCGGCTCGGCATCGAAGGCCAGATTGAAGGCGGTGTGGTCATGGGCCAGGGTTACGCGCTCACGGAAAGCCTGATCATCGAGAACGGCGTTACGCGCAATCCAAATTTCCGCGACTACAAACTGGTTACGGCGCCGGAAATTCCGGAAATCGACATCACCTTTATCGAGACCATGGACGGCGAAGGCCCGCAGGGCGCCAAAGGCGTGGGCGAAGCCCCCGCCATCTGCGTCGCCGCAGCTACGGCCAACGCCATCTACAACGCCACCGGCGTGCGCATCTACGGCCTGCCGTTCACGCCGGAACGCGTGTACCGCGCGCTGCACGGCAAAGGCGAGAAACTCGTTCCGTTGACCGCGAAGGCCGCGTGAAACGCCGTACCATCCTGTCGATGGAGCAGGCACTGTCCCTGCCCTACGCCACGCTGCGGTTCGCGCAGCTCGGCTGGCGCGTGATTCGCATCGAATCCACGCCGAGCGGCGCCGGCCTGCCCGGAGACCCGAACCGCTACATCGGAGCGCGCGTCGCCGACGACGACCGCCGCAGCTATTTCATTGCGCCGAACGTGGGCAAGGAAGCGATCGCGCTCAACCTCAAGGACGCGCGCGGTCAAGAGGTGCTCAAGCGCCTGATCCGGACCCTGGACGTGGATGTGTTCTGCTGCAATACCGTGCCTTCGCGCTACCAGACGCTGGGCATCGACTATGCGACGCTGGCGGCGGTCAAGCCCGACCTGATCTGGGCCGGGATCTCGGCAATGGGACCACAGGTTCCGGACGCTCCGGGCTACGACCCGGTGATCCAGGCGATGGCGGGCTACATGGAAGTCACGGGCGATCCCAACGGACCGCCGATGCTCGCCGGAATACCGGTCATCGACCTCAAGGCGGGTGACGAAGTGTACGCCAACGTGATGCTGGCCTTGCTCGATCGGAACGAAACCGGCCACGGCAGACGGATTGACGTCTCGATGTTGCAGGCGGCGGCGTCATGGCTGATCACGGTGCTCCCGCTGATCGACTTCGGCTGCGAGCCGAACGAAATCACGCGCGCGGGAAACGAGCACCGTAAATTCATACCGACCAACGTCTACCCGGCAGCCGACGGCTTCATCTTCCTGGCAATAGGCAGTGATTTGCAATGGCGGCGGCTGACCGCGATTCCAAAATTCGCGGACGTTGCGAACGAAGTGCGCGCGACGAACGAAGGACGCCACCGCGAGCGCGCCGCCATTCACCGCGAGATGGCTGCCGTGACCAGCCAGCACAGAACGGACGACATCCTCGCCGACCTGCGCGCGGCGACGATTCCGGCGACCCGCATCTTCGATATCCGCCAGGTGCGCGAGCTGCCGCAGGTGCATGAAAAGCTGACGCGCACGGTGATGCCCGACGCGCGCGTGGTGCACATGCCGCCCATGGCGGTCGATGTGGAGGACGCGCACTCCCAGCTTTTCTTTGCGCCCGGCTATGGCGCCGATACGCGCCAGGTGCTGGCCGAAGCCGGATACCAGCGACCAGAAATAGACGCCCTTGCCGCCGCGGGCGTTGTCAAGTGAGGTGATCGCGTGATACGCAAACTGGTGAGTTTCGTAATTCTGCTGCTGGCATTTGCGTCGGGGTTGGCGCTGGCGCAGGGATTTCCGTCCCGGCCACTCAGGATCATGGTGCCGTTTCCACCCGGAGGCGGCACCGACGTGGCTGCGCGCGCCCTCGCCGAACAGCTCGGCCGCGAATTCGGCCAGCCGGTGGTGGTCGACAACCGTCCGGGCGGGAATTCGATTATCGCCACCGAGGCCGTCGCGCGCTCCGCCCCCGACGGATACACGCTGCTGCTGACCACCGATTTTCATTCCATCAACGCGGCCTCGGGAATAAAGCTGCCGTACGACTCGCTCAAGGATTTCGCGTTCGTGGCGCAGGTTTCAACCTCGCCGCTGATGCTGGTGGCACACCCCTCGGTGCCGGTGAAGACGCTGGCGGAACTCGCCGCAGCAGCGAAAAAATCGCCCGGTGTTCTCAATTTTGCCTCCCTTGGCAGTTCGAGCCCGCACTTTCTCGGTTTCGAATGGTGGAAAAGCATGGCGGCGATCGACATCGTCGACGTGCCGTACAAAGGCGGCGGACCGGCGCTGGCGGATCTTCTGGGCGGACAGGTCAACCTGATGTTCGTCGTTGCCGCCAACGGCATTCGTCAGGCGCGCGCAGGCAAACTTACAGCGCTGGCGGTGACCGGACCGACGCGCGCTGGCGTTGCACCCGAGGTGCCCACGTTCGCCGAATCGGGGTATGCCGACTTTGTGCTGCTGAACTGGTACGGCGTACTCGCGCCGGCGGGTACGCCGCGCGACGTTCTGCTCAGGCTCAACCACGCGATCGTCTCCGCGTTGAAGACTCCCGCAGTGATCGAACGGCTTGCGGGTATCGGCGTGGATGCGCACCCGGGCACACCGGAGCAGCTGGAGGACTGGGTGCGCAAGGACATTGCCCGCTACCGCAGGATTATTGAAATCGCCGGCGTGAAATTCTGAACAGCCGGACCGGGAGTTCTTGTCCGGGTCTGCCGACGATTTGACCCAATTGATTGTATTGAGAGGACGCGAAATGAAAAAACTGGAAGGAAAAATCGCCATCGTCACCGGTTCCGGCCGCGGTATCGGCCAGGCGATCGCGATCAAGCTCGCCGCTGACGGCGCCAAAGTCGTGGTCAATGATCTTGACGCCGGCCCCGCGGAGGAAACCATTGCAAAGATTCGCGCCCTGGGCAGTGACGCGATCAGTTGCCTCGGCGACGTGACGGCGCCCGATTTCGGCACGCGCGTCGTCAAGGCCGCGCTGGATAAATTCGGCGGCATCGACATTATCGTCAACAACGCCGGCTACGCCTGGGACGGCGTGATCCAGAAAATGACCGACGAGCAGTGGTACGCCATGCTCGACGTGCATGCCACTGCGCCGTTTCGCATTCTGCGCGCTGCGTCCGATTTCATCCGCGGCGCGGCGAAGAAGGAAAAGGAGGAAGGCCGCAGCGTCAACCGCAAAGTGGTGAATATTTCGTCCATCGCCGGACTCTACGGCAATGCAGGCCAGTTGGGCTATTCCGCGGGCAAAGCCGCCATCATCGGCATGACCAAGACCATGGCGAAGGAGTGGGGACGCTATCAGGTGAACGTAAACTGCGTCGCCTTCGGCCTGATTCAGACGCGCATGACCCAGCCGGTCGGCTCGAGCGCAGCCGTGGCAAAGATCGGAGAGCGTGAAGTGAAAATGGGCATCCAGCCCGAATTCATCGAGTTTATGAACCGGATGATTCCCTTAGGCCGCGGCGGTACGCCAGAGGAGGCGGCGGGCGCGGTGTACCTGATGTGCATACCGGAGTCGGACTACATCAGCGGCGAAGTGCTGCTGGCGAGCGGCGGATTCGTGATGTAACTTTTTGCAACTGAATGTTTGTCAATCTAGGAGGAAAAGGAAAATGAAGATCAGAGGTGTTATCGTAACCCTGTCGGCACTGACGCTGGCAGCGTCATTTTCGGTTCAGGCGCAGGTGAAAATCGGTGTCATTGCCTCGGCCACAGGTCCGGCGGCGTTCGTCGGCATCCCGCAGAAAAACTCCGTCGCCTTGCTGCCGAAGAAAATCGGCGACCTCACCATCGAGTACCTGGTCTTCGATGATGCCAGCGACTCGACGCAAAGCGTTACCTTGACGAAGAAGCTGCTGAGCGAAAGCAAAATAGACGCGTTGATCGGGCCATCCGGTTCGCCCAACGCCATGGGTGTGCTCCAGGTCATGGCCGAAGCGCAGACGCCGATGCTCGCGCCGGTCGGCACTTCGGCCGTGGTGCAGCCGATGGACGACAAGAAGCGCTGGGTGTACAAGACCCACCCCAACGATGACGTCATCAGCGAAGGACTGGTCGCGGCAATGGTGAAGCGCGGGGTCAAGACAATCGGCTTTATCGGCCGCAACGATCCCTACGGCCAGAATTGGGACAAGACCTTCTCGGCGATGGCGCAGAAAGCAGGCATTCAGATCACCGCCAACGAACGCTACAACCGCCAGGACAGCAGCGTCACCGGCCAGGTGCTGAAACTCATCGCGGCGAAGCCGGACGCGATACTTATCGCCGGCGTCGCCGCCGACGCCGCGCTGCCGCACATACAGCTTGTCGATTCCGGATACAAAGGTCAGATTTATCATACCCACGGATCCGCATCAGGGGCCTTCATCCAGATCGGCGGCAAGCAGGTGGAAGGTGCATTGGTGGTCGGCCCGCTGCTATTGGTTCCGGAACAGATTTCCGATAGCGTGCCGACGAAGAAAGTGGCGCTCGAGTTTGTCACGGGTTACGAGCGCATCTACGGCGCCAAACCGCCGATATTCGGCGCCGGTATCTATGACGCGGGCATATTGCTGCAGCACGCCGTCCCCCAGGCTGCCAAGAAGGGCAAGCCGGGCACGCAGGAATTCCGCACCGCGTTGCGCGACGCGCTCGAATCGATCAAGGACTTGAGCGTGTCGCAGGGTGTGGTCAACATGACCGCGCAAGACCATTCCGGCTTCGATTATCGTGGTCGCGTCCTGCTCACCATCAAGGACGGCAAATGGCTGCTGGTGAAGGACTGAAGCAATCGTAGCGGATCATGCGGTTGGCGTTGCGCGCTGCGCGCGCCAACCGTGTTTCCCGTACCGATGAAAAGCACATCGGTACGGGAAACACGGTTATGGATAAAAGCAACCACAGCTTGGGTTTGCTTCTATCCAAGATCGTCGATTACGCACGGAGGTGCTTTTCATCCGTGCGCAATCGACGATCCGCGCGGACGGCAGTTCGTCCGCGCAACATCGCAACCGCGCGATGGCGCGCGATTGGAGTCGCCGCGTACAGGGTAGAAAAATACCGCGCCGGCGCACGAAGGAGGATGGGAGCATGCTGGCAAACGTATCACTCGAGGACAAGTATCGCCTCGACCGGGGTCTCGTCTATCTCACCGGCGTGCAGGCCCTGGCGCGCCTGCCGATGCTGCAGCATCAGCGCGACGTCGCGGCCGGGCTGAACACCGCCGGCTACATCTCGGGATATCGCGGTTCGCCCCTGGCCGGTCTCGACACCGCGCTGCGCGGCGCCGAGCGTTTTTTGCGCGAACAGAACATTACCTTCCATCCTGGGATCAACGAGGACCTTGCCGCGACCGCCATCTGGGGCACGCAGCAGCTCCACCTGTTTCCCAAACCCAAGCGCGACGGCATTTTTGCCATGTGGTACGGCAAGGGGCCGGGCGTGGATCGCTGCGGTGACGTGTTCAAACACGGCAATTTTGCCGGCTCGTCAAAACATGGCGGCGTGCTGCTGATCGCCGGCGACGACCACGGCGCCCGCTCGTCATCGCTGGCGCACCAAAGCGAGCATATTTTCGCGGCCTGCGCGATTCCGGTGCTGGCGCCGGCGGGCGTGCAGGACTACCTGGACCTGGGCTTGCACGGCTGGGCGATGTCGCGCTACTCGGGCTGCTGGGTGGCGATGAAGACGACATCCGATACGGTCGAGAGCTCCGCCAGGGTCGAGGTGGACGCGCAGCGGGTGCAGATTGCGCTGCCGGAGGATTTTGTTCTGCCGGCCGACGGTCTGCACCTGCGCTGGCCCGATCCGGCGCTGGCGCAGGAGCACCGGGTGCAGGAATTCAAAATTTACGCGGCACTCGCCTATGCCCGCGCCAACCGCCTCAACTACCTGGTGTTCGATTCGCCGCGGCCGCGCCTGGGCATTATCTCCGGCGGCAAAGCCTACCTCGATGTGCTGCAGGCACTCGACGATCTTGGCATCGACGAACAGCACGCCGCACACATCGGACTGCGTCTTTACAAAGTCGGTATGGCATGGCCGCTGGAAGCCAGCGGCGTGCGCCGCTTTGCCGAGGACCTGGAGGAAATTCTGGTGATCGAGGAAAAGCGCCCGATCATCGAATACCAGCTGAAGGAGCAACTCTACAACTGGACCGATGTAAAAGGCCGCGACGTGAGACCGCGCATCGTCGGCAAATTCGACGAAAGCGGCGAGTGGCCCGCGCCGCACAACTCGTGGCTGCTGCCGCCGACGGCGGAGCTGACGCCGTCCATCGTCGCCCGCGCCATCGCCGCGCGCATCGCCCGGTTTCATACCTCCGAGAAAATCCAGCAACGCCTCGCCTTCCTTGATGCCAAGGAAGTCTCCCTGGCCAAACCGAAGCCGGCACAGGCGCGCACGCCCTACTTCTGCTCCGGCTGTCCGCACAACCGGTCGACACGCGTACCCAAGGGCTCAACGGCGCTCGGCGGCGTCGGCTGCCACCTGATGGCGACCTGGATGGACCGAGACACCATGACCATCAGCCAGATGGGCGGCGAAGGCGTCGCCTGGCTCGGCGCGGCGGAACACTCGGGCACGCCGCATATTTTCGCCAACATGGGCGATGGCACCTACTATCACTCGGGACTTCTGGCGATTCGCGCCGCCATTGCGTCCAACGTCAATATCACTTACAAGATTTTGTACAACGACGCGGTCGCCATGACCGGCGGCCAGCCCATCGACGGCCCCATCAGCGTGCCCCAGGTCGCCCGTC
>QYQC01000053.1 GCA_007280315.1 Betaproteobacteria bacterium
ATTGACCAGTGCGGCTTCGGCCTTGGCCAGGGCGTCTTCAAGAAGTTTTCGGGTGGCCTCCGCCTCGGCGAGCGCCACGTGAGGTTCTTCTCGTTCGATCTCGACGTATGCGGTCATGATGGCGCTAGGAATAGCAGAAAGAACCGCGGGGATATTGACATTCGTCAGGTGCCCAACTGCGCGGCCTCGCCCGGGAACAGCATGGTCTCCGGTGTTCCCCGAATGGCGGGACCGGGGCAGGAACAATTGGTTGGAATCACACCGGGAAGCGCACGCCCGCTGCCACACTACGTATCGTCTTGGTCCTTGACCACGAACGCGCGATACAGGGTGATGGCGACAAACAGGACCGCTTGGCCAATCAGCGCGGCAATCGCGCCGCCGCCGAGGCCGATGATGGCTGCGGAGACTCCAACGGACGGCCCTACCCACAGGAGAGGCGACAGCTTCTCCGTTTCGGCGCCGCGATACCAGAACACGGCGAAGCCGATGGCGACTGCGATGGCCGCGTAGTCCATTGGCGCTCCCTAGCGTGAACTAGGTGCAGTATCCGCGGATTTGCGGGATCGCGGACGGCGCCTCAGGCGCCCAACAGCTTCTGCAGCTCGCCCGACTGGTACATCTCGCCCATGATGTCGGAACCACCGACGAATTCGCCCTTGACGTAGAGCTGAGGTATGGTCGGCCAGTTGGCGTAGGTCTTGATGCCCTGGCGGATCTCGGGATTCGACAACACGTCCACGGTGAATACGTCTTTCGCGCCGCAGGCATTGAGCATGGCGATCGCGTTGGCGGAAAAACCGCATTGCGGTGCCTGCGGCGAGCCCTTCATGTAAAGAACCACCGGGTGGCCTGAAACCTGTTGTTTGATCAATTCCTGCGCGTCCATTTCGATTCCTTTGCGAATACTTGAGTGATTTCCTCAGGTATAGATTCTACCGGTCCGACCGACTCTGGTCAAGCCAGTCCGCGCCACTCGGAGCCCGCCCTTAAATCTGAAAAATCAGGCAGGTCGTGGTCCCGTGCGCGAGCAATTTTCCCTGGGCGTCGTATAGGTGGCCTTCGGCGGTAGCTGCGCGATTGCCCGGATGAATCACCCGTCCCTCGGCGCGCACGCGACCGGTCTTGTCGGTTATCGCCCGCACGAAGTTGACCTTGAATTCGAGTGTGGTGTACGCCTGTCCGACGGACAGCGAAGCGTGCACCGCGCAGCCCATGCAGGAATCAAGCAGCGTGGCCGCGTAGCCGCCATGCACAACACCTATCGGATTATAGAAAGCAAATTCGGGAACGCCCTCAAAGCACGCGCGGCCCGCCTCGACCTCGACCAACTCGAACTTGAGCGCAGCAGCTATCGGGGGAGGCGGAAATTTGCCTTCCATCATTCCGCGCATGAATTCCAGGCCGCTGAGCTGCTTTGCCTTGGCTAGCGGCGTCACACCGGGCTGCAGGGTGTTGCGCGGTTTCGGCGCAGGGCTGTCGTCGGTCATGTCGGAATACTCCGTTTCGGATCGCAAAGATCGCGGGCGCTATTCTATGTCATTCCCGCGATGCGCCCGCCGCTCACACGCGGGATGCCGGCGAGATCGGGCCAGGATTGTACTTCGACGTATTCCTGCGCCGCGAGGAGCGCGCAACAGGCTTCCGCCTGGTCATAGCCGTGCTCGAACAACAGCCACGCGCCTGGAAGCAAGTGCGCCTTCGCGGTTGCGACGATCGCCCGAATGCAGTCGAGACCGTCGGCACCACCCACCAGAGCGCGCTGCGGCTCAAAG
Source organism: Betaproteobacteria bacterium (assembly GCA_007280315.1). Taxonomy (GTDB): domain Bacteria; phylum Pseudomonadota; class Gammaproteobacteria; order Burkholderiales; family SG8-39; genus 2-12-FULL-64-23. The sequence continues at coordinate 1,776 of QYQC01000053.1, forward strand.
CCGACGTCGCCCATGCCCAGGTGCGGGTCGTCGGTGGCGACGTAAGGCGGATTGGAGACGATCAGATCGAAGGATTCGCCGGGCAGCGCGCCGAACCAGTTACCACAAAAGAATCTCACGCTGACCTTGTGGCGGGCGGTGTTCGCGCGCGCGACCGACAGCGCACCATAATCCACGTCGACCGCGGTCACGCGCGCCAGCGGCCGCTCTTTCGCCAGCGCGACGGCAATGGCACCGCTGCCCGTGCCCAGGTCGAGCACGCGCGCGGATGTGTCCGCCGGGATGCGCGCCAGCGCGAGCTCCACCAGCAGTTCGGTTTCAGGACGCGGGATCAACACCGCCTGCGTCACCCTAAATTTTAGGCCGTAGAATTCGCGTTCGCCGAGTATGTAGGCGATGGGCTCGCCTTTGACACGACGCGCAGCCAAAGCCTCAAATGCCAGCACCGCCTCGGCGCTTGCGTCTTCGTCGGCATGCGCGATCAACCAGGCGCGTGATTGTTCCAGCACCCGTTCGAGCAACATGCGCGCTTCCAGCAGTGGCAGGCCGCTTTGCCGAAGGAGTTGCGACAGGGTCAAGGCTGGCCAGCAGCTTCGTCGCCCAGGGCGGCGAGCTGCTCGGCCTGGTGCTCGGCAACCAGCGCGCCGGTCAGCTCGGACAGGTCGCCTTCCATGATGCTCTGGATCTTGTACAGCGTGAGATTGATGCGGTGATCGGTGACCCGCCCCTGGGGGAAATTGTAGGTGCGAATGCGTTCGGAACGGTCGCCCGAGCCGATCAGGCTTTTTCGCGTCGCCGCCTGTTTCGCCGCCTGCTCGCGCAGTTGTTTATCCTTGATGCGCGCCGCCAGCACAGACAGCGCCTGCGCCTTGTTTTTGTGCTGCGAGCGACCATCCTGGCATTCGACCACGATGCCGGTAGGCAGGTGCGTCACGCGCACCGCCGAATCAGTCTTGTTGATGTGCTGCCCGCCGGCCCCGGAAGCGCGAAAGGTGTCGATGCGGATCTCCGCCGGATTGATCACCACGTCGTTGATTTCATCGGCTTCCGGCATCACCGCTACGGTGCAGGCTGACGTGTGGATGCGCCCCTGGGTCTCGGTAGCAGGCACGCGCTGCACCCGATGGCCGCCGGATTCGAATTTGAGCTTGGAAAACACGCCCTGGCCGATGATCTTGGCGATCACCTCCTTGTAGCCGCCGATCTCCGACGTGCTCTCCGAAATCACCTCCACCTGCCAGCGGTTGCGCTCGGCAAACCGCGCGTACATGCGGAACAGGTCGCCCGCGAACAGCGCCGACTCATCACCACCGGTGCCGGCGCGAATCTCGAGGAAGGTATTGCGCTCGTCGTCGGGGTCCTTGGGAAGCAACAGCTTTTGCAGCTCGGCTTCGAGCGTTGCCATACGCTCTTTCGCCTCGCGCATCTCGATTTCGGCAAACGCCTTCATCTGCGCATCGGCGAGCATTTCCTGCGCCGTTTGCGCGTCGGCTTCGGCGCGCTTGAACGACTGGTACAGCGCCACCACCGGTGTGAGTTCGGCATGCTCGCGCGTGAGCTTGCGATAGCTGTCCATGTCGCGCGCGACGTCTTCGCTGGATAAAAGACGGGTGAGTTCGCCAAGGCGCAGCGCGAGCTGCTCCAGTTTCGAGGCAATAGAGGACTTCATGGCATAGCCGGCAGCTCCGCGGCCAGCTAGCGCGGGCTGCGGATCTGGTACAGGCGGGACACCAGCTCGGTGAGCCGGGCGCGCTCATCCGCAGTGGCGTCGTTCAGCGCCTGGGTGGGCGCGTGAATCAGTTTGTTGGTGAGTCCGTGCGACAGCGCTTCCAGCACCAGCTTCGGATCGTCGCCGCGTGCCAGCAGCTTCAGTGCGCGCTGCACTTCCTCGCCGCGCGCTTCTTCGGCGTGGCTGCGCAACGCGCGTATGGTCGGCACCAGGTCGCGCGACGACAACCAGTGCAAAAAACTGCCGACGCTGGTTTCGATGATGGCCTCGGCCTGCGCCACCGCGGTCTGGCGCGCATCGACACCGGTTTTGACCATCTGCCCCAGGTCGTCCACGGTGTAGAGGAACACGTCGTCCATTTCCGCGACTTCGGGTTCGATGTCGCGCGGCACGGCCAGGTCCACCATGAACATCGGCCGGTGGCGGCGTGCCTTGATCGCCCGTTCCACCGTCCCCTTGCCGAGGATGGGCAGCGAGCTTGCGGTGCAGGACACCACGATGTCGTACTCGTGCAATTGATCGGCGAGGTCGCGCAGTTCGATCGCCTGGCCATTGAAACGGTGCGCCAGCACCCGCGCCCGCTCCAGCGTGCGGCTCGCCACCGTAAGTGCGCGCGGCTGCTGCGCGGCGAAGTGGGTGGCACACAGTTCGATCATTTCACCCGCGCCGATGAACAGGATCTTCTGTTCCTTCAGGCTGGGGAAAATACGCGCCGCCAATTTGACTGACGCCGCCGCCATCGACACCACGTTGGCGCCTATCTGAGTGTTGGTGCGCACCTCTTTGGCCACCGCGAACGAGCGCTGAAACAATTTGTGCAACAGCGTGCCGAGCGTTCCCGCCGATTCGGCCTGACGCACCGCCTCCTTCATCTGCCCCAGGATCTGCGGCTCGCCCAGTACCATGGACTCCAGGCCCGGGGCGACGCGAAATGCGTGGCGCACCGCCTGTTCCTTCGGCAGGGTGTAAAGGTAGAGCTTCAGATCCTGCGGCTTCACCCGCTGGTAGTCGGCCAGCCAGTGCAGCGCCTCGTGCGGCTCGGTCGATGAACAGTACAGTTCGGTGCGGTTGCAGGTCGAGAGTATCGCCGCCTCGCCCACGGGCTTGGTCTGAGTCAGTTCGCGCAGCGCCGCCTGCAGTTTTTCGGCGTGAAACACCATCTGCTCGCGGATCGCGAGCGGAGCGGTGTTGTGATTCAGGCCGAGGGCGTAGAGCTGCATCAAATTTCCATTAGTTCAGGCAGCGGCATCGAGGGGCACCGGCCAAGCGGCATCCCTTCCGATTCCGGATTAGGTAATTATAAGACAAGTCAATGGCTTAGTCTCATCTTGCGTTTGATCTGGATCAACCGGCTAGAATGCACGAAACCAAACGCCGAGACCGCCATGACCGAGCAGAACTCCGTCCGCAACTATTTCGTCAATCAAGGCTCGGTCGCCCCCTATCACCCTGCCAACCACACCGGCACCACCAACTATCGCCTGATTGGCCCCGAAACCGTAGGCGCGACCGCGGTCGAGGTGGTGCTTGGCGTGATCGAGAAAGGCAAAGGCGCGCTGCCGCACCGTCACCCCGGCATCGAGCAGGTCTGTTACCTGCTCGAAGGCCGCGCGCTGGCCGAGGTCGGCGGCGAAACGCGCGAGCTGCTACCCGGCGACTGCTGTTTTTTTCCGGCGGACACGCGCCACACGTTTACCGTGACCAGCGACGCGCCTGCGCGGGTGCTGGTGATCTATTCTCCGCCCTACGGTGAAAACCCCGGCAATACAATCAAGGGGTGAGCGAACAAGAAAACGCCACCGTCCACGCATTTCGACCAATCAGGAGTTCGCATGAAAACGGTCTCGCGTCTCGCCCTGTTGTTGATTTCATCCGTCATCGCTTTTGCCGCACAGGCACAGTATCCGAACAAGCCGGTAAGGCTAGTAGTTCCGTTTGCCGCGGGCAGCGCTACCGACACCATCGCGCGCGTGGTGGCGCAGGCATTGATCGAGCGCATAGGCCAGCCGGTGATCGTCGACCCCAAACCCGGCGCGAGCGGCCAGATCGCCGCCGAGTTCGTGGCCAGGGCCCTGCCTGACGGATATACGTTATTCATGACCACCAACACCAGCCATTCGGCCAACCCGTCCATGTTCAAGAAACTACCCTACGATCCGATCAAGGATTTCTCGCCCATCCTGTTGGTGGGCGAAGTGCCGTTCGTGCTGGTGGTGAACAATGCCGTCCCGGTGAAGACCACGGCCGAACTGATCGCCTATGCCAAAGCCAATCCGGGAAAGCTCTCATTCCCTTACGCCTCGAGCACGGCTCAGGTCGCTGGCGAAACGTTACGCGTGATGTCCGGCATCGATGCGGTGGCCGTGGCCTACAAATCCAGCCCGCAGGCGGCGACCGATCTCATCAGCGGACAGACGCAATTCTATTTCATCGATTTCGGCACCGGACTGCCGCACATCAAGAGCGGCAGGATGCGCGCGCTCGCAGCCAGCGCCAAGCGCACCCCGCTGCTGCCCGACTTGCCGGCGATGAGCGAAACTCTGCCGGGTTTTTCTCTTACGTCCTGGAACGGGGTGCTGGCGCCAGCCGGAACGCCCAAAGACATCGTCAACCGGCTGAACGCCGATCTGCGCGCAGTTCTCGCACGCCCCGAAGTGCGCGAGCGTCTGAACAACATCGGTCTGGAAGTCATGGGCACGGGAACGCCGGAGGAGTTCGGTGGCTTCCTGCAGGCCGAACTGGCGAAATGGGCGAAATGGGTCAAGGACGCCGGGATCCAGCCCGAATAAGCGCGGCTATCGATTCGAATCAGCACAGGCCTGCGAACACAACCATGAAGATCACGGAACCCGGCGACGAGCGCATTTTCGTCTCGGATATGTTCAATGTCGATCAATTCGACATCGAGCGTACGCGCAGCGCGAAGCCCGATCTGGGCAGCTACCGCGAACCGGGGCGCGACATTCCGATCTACCGAAAATGCGACGTGCTGGTGGTCGGCGGCGGACCCTCGGGCACTGCGGCTGCGGTGGCCGCAGGCCGGCTCGGTGCGGACGTGATCCTGCTCGAGCGCTACAACCACCTCGGCGGACTTTCAACCGGGGGCCTGGTGATTTGGATCGACCGCATGTCAGACTGGGAAGGCCGCGACGTCATCCGCGGCTTCGCGCAGGAACTGTTCGAACGATTGCCGCCGGATGCAGTAGCGGGACCCGCCCGCACGGAATGGGGCTCGCGCGATCCCGCGCGCGCCGCCTACTGGTCGCAGCGCACCGCCGCCTACCACGGCGTAGTCACTTGGTCGCCGACCATCGATCCGGAGCGGCTGAAGCTCCTGTCGCAGGAACTGGTGCTGGAGAGCAAGGTGCACCTTGCCTTCCATACGTGGGCGGCAACGCCGATCGTCGAGAGCGGCGCGGTGCGCGGCGCAATTTTCGAATCGAAGGCGGGCCGCCAGGCGATATTGGCGAAAGTTGTGGTGGACGCGACGGGCGACGGCGACATGTTCGCGCGCGCCGGCGCCGCATTCGAGTCGAACATCGAGGGCAACGACATCCACCACTGCATGAACACGGCGTGGCTGTTCGGCGGCGTCGACATGGCGCGCTGGATCGAGTTCAGGTCCGGCCAGCCGGAACAGTTCTCTCAGTTCATGGCGCTCGGACGCGAGAAGCTGCGCCTGTTCGAGCGGCCGTTCGTATCCTGGCGCAACGACGTGGCGCTGTTCATGGGTCCGCGGCAATCCGGATTTTCGGCGCTCGACGTCGACGACCAGACCGAAGTCGAAGTCCGCTCGCACCGCCTGATGGCCGAACACCTCGATTTCTACCGCGCCAATGCGCCCGGATTCGACGCCGCATTCCTCATGCTTTCCGCGCCGCAGCTCGGCGTGCGCCACAGCCGGCGGCTCGCTGGCGTCGCCCGAGTGACGCGCGAACAATGGCCGACGGCCAGGGTGTACAACGATGAGATCGGCGTGACGCCGAGCGTGTCGCCGAAGTTCCCCAACATTTCGATTCCCTACGGCAGCCTGGTGCCGCAGACACTCGACGGCCTGCTCGCCTGCGGGCGGCACATCGCCTGCGACGCGAATTCGCATGGCTTCCTGCGCGAAATTCCACAGTGCTGGATTACCGGCCAGGCGGCGGGCGTGGGCGCCGCACTTGCGGCGAACCGCGGCGTCGCGCCACGCGCGGTCGATGTGGCCGAGCTGCAGGCCGCGCTGGTGAAACAGGGCGTTTACCTGCGCCCGGTCAGGGACCGGATCGACGCCGAGAACGCACTCGCCCGCTGAAAAAACAGGCCCCCCGGGAGCAATCCGCGCCGATGGCGCGAAGGTGACGATAGCGGCGCTATGCGGCTGGCTACGCGGCGGCGCGAACCGCCGCCCGCGCTATGCTCTGCGCATCGACGCCGAAATAACTTCTCAGCGCGGCGCGCGTGTCGCTGCGGCCGAAGCCGTCGGTGCCCAGCGCCAGGTATTTGCCCGGTACCCAGGCGCGGATCAGATCCGGTACGGCGCGTACATAATCGCTGGCCGCAACCACCGGGCCAGTGGTGCCGCCGAGACAGTGCTCGACCCAGCTTTGGCGCGCTTCACCCGGATGTTCGCCGTTCCAGCGTTCACACGCCAGACCGTCGCGGCGCAGCTCGGTGAAGCTGGTGACGCTCCAGACATCGGCTGCAATGTCGTACTCCTGCTCCAGGATGTCTGCCGCCGCGAGTGCTTCGCGCAGTATCGTGCCCGAGCCCAGAAGTTGAACACGCGGAGACGGCTTCTTCGCCAGAGTCTCCTCGCCGGCGCCAGCCTGCCGCGACGGGCGCAGCAGGTACATGCCGCGCCTGATCCCCTCCTCCGCGCCCTGCGGCAGCGGCGGTTGCGCGTAGTTCTCGTTCATTACCGTGACGTAGTAGAACACGTCCTCCTGCTCTTCGAGCATGCGGCGCATGCCGTCGTGCAGGATCACCGCAAGTTCGTAGCCATAGCAGGGGTCGTAGGCGACGCAGTTCTGCACCGTGGAAGCGATGAGGTGGCTGGTCCCGTCCTGGTGTTGCAGGCCTTCGCCGGCAAGCGTGGTGCGGCCGGCGGTGGCGCCGATAAGAAATCCGCGCGAGCGCGAATCAGCCGCCGCCCAGATCAGATCGCCGACGCGCTGAAAGCCGAACATCGAGTAGAACGCATAGAACGGCAGCATCGGCGTGCCGTGCGCACTGTAACTGGTCGCCGCGGCGATCCATGAAGACAGCGCGCCGGCCTCGTTGATGCCCTCTTCCAGAATCTGGCCGTCTTTCGCCTCCTTGTAATAGAGCAGTTCGTCGTGATCCTCGGGCTCGTATAACTGACCCAGGGCGGAATAGATGCCGACCAGACGGAACAGGGTCTGCATGCCGAAGGTGCGCGCCTCGTCGGCGACGATGGGCACGATGCGCCTGCCCAGTACTGCGTCCTTCAACAACTGCGCCAGAATCTGCACGAACGCCATGGTGGTGGATTGCTCGCGCGCGTTCGAACCCTCGAGTATTTTGGCGTACTGCGACAGCGCCGGCACCTCGAGTTTCGGCGCAACGCCGGAGCGCGCCGGCAGAAAACCACCCAGCGCCTGGCGCCGCGCGTGCAGGTACTTCATCTCCGGCGCGTCGGCCGGCGGCTTGTAAAAGCGCACCTGCTCCAACGCCTCGTCCGACAGCGGCAGCGCGAAGCGCTCACGAAAGGCGCGCAGCGCCTCGAGGTCGAGTTTTTTCTGCTGATGCGTGCCCATCTTGCCCTGGCCCCAGTGGCCCATGCCATAGCCCTTTTTGGTCTGGGCCAGGATCACCGTGGGCTGGCCGCGGTGCTGCATGGCGGTGTGATACGCGGCGTAGATTTTTACCGGATCATGGCCGCCGCGGCGCAGGCGGTCGATGTCCTCGTCCGACATATGCGCGACCAGCGCCTGCAGCTCCGGGTACTTGTTGAAGAAATGCTCGCGGTTGAATCGGCCGTCGGTGGCAGCGTAGGTCTGGAATTCGCCGTCCACTGTTTCATGCAGGCGCTGCAGCAGGATGCCGTCGTCGTCGCGCGCAAACAGCGCGTCCCAGTCAGAACCCCACAGCAGTTTCACCACATTCCAGCCGGCGCCCGCATACAGGCCTTCGAGCTCCTGGATCACCGACCCATTGCCGCGCACCGGACCGTCCAGCCGCTGCAGATTGCAGTTGACCACTACGATCAAATTGTCCAGTCCCTCGCGCGCGGCCAGCGACAATCCGGCGAGCGACTCGGGTTCGTCCATCTCGCCGTCGCCGGCGAACGCCCACACCTTGCGCCCCGCCGTATCGAGAATGCCGCGGCCGGCCAGGTATTTCATGAACCGCGCCTGATAGATCGCCTGGATCGGTCCCTGTTTCTTATACATATCT
>QYQC01000098.1 GCA_007280315.1 Betaproteobacteria bacterium
CCCGCCCGGTATTCCTCGACCGACTTCGGATTCGCGGCCAGGACCGCTTCGACGATCGTCTCCAGTGCTGTGCTGTCGGAGATTTGCTCCAGGCCTCTAGCTTCGATGATGGCCTCCGCGTCACCGCCGTGTTGGCCGGCCCACATCGCCGCAAAAACCTCCTTGGCGATTTTGTTGCTCAGCGTCTGGTCCAGAAGCCGTGCCAGCAGGCCCGCGAGCTTTCCGGGTGTAACCGGCGAACGCGCTATTTCAATCTGATCCGCGTTCAACCGCGCGGCGAGCTCGCCAGCCACCCAGTTCGCCACCAGCTTTGCAGCTCCGGAAATATTCGCCTCCTGGTGCTTCATTCCCAATAACACCTTCGCCCGACCCATTAGTAGGTTTATCGTCTGCTCGAAGTATTCGGCCATATCCCTGTCGGCGGTCAGCGTCAGGGCATCGTATGCGGACAACCGGAACTCGCGCGCATAGCGCTCGCGCTTCGCCTGCGGCAGCTCCGGCAGTTGGATCCGGATTTGTTCTATGGTCTCGGCGCTTATCGCCAGCGGCAGCAAGTCGGGATCCGGAAAATAGCGGTAGTCGTGCGCATCCTCCTTCGAGCGCATCGAGCGCGTTTCTTTCCGGTCCGGATCGTAGAGACGGGTTTCCTGCATTACTTTTCCGCCGTCTTCGAGCAATTCAATCTGGCGGCGTACTTCATAGTTGATCGCCTCCTCCAGAAAGCGGAACGAATTGAGGTTCTTGATTTCGCTGCGCGTGCCGAGCACCTCCGAGCCCTGCCGCCGCACCGAGACATTGGCGTCGCAGCGGAACGACCCCTCCTGCATGTTGCCATCGCAAATGCCGATCCAGCGCAGCAGCGCGTGCAGCGCCTTGGCGTAGGCCACCGCCTCCCCCGCGCTCCTCATGTCGGGCTCGGTGACGATTTCCAGCAGCGGAGTGCCGGCGCGGTTGAGGTCGATACCGCTCATGCCGTGGCTAAGCGCCGAATGCGCGTTGCCGGCGGCCTCGTGCAGCGATTTGCCCGCATCCTCTTCCAGATGGGCGCGCGTGAGCCGCACCGTCTTTTCGCCTGCTTCCAGCGCCACGGTCAGCGAACCACCCTGCACTACAGGCTGCTCGTACTGGCTGATCTGATAGCCCTTGGGCAGGTCGGGATAGAAATAATTCTTGCGCGCGAACACCGAACGGCGGTTGATCTGCGCGCCCACGGCGAGTCCGAACCGAATAGCGCGCTCGACCGCGCCTTTGTTCAACACCGGCAACACCCCTGGCAGCGCAATGTCCACCGCGCACGCCTGCACATTCGGCGCCGCGCCGAACTGCGTCGACGCGCCGGAAAAAATCTTCGACACCGTCGACAGCTGCGCATGGGTCTCCAGGCCGATGACGGTTTCCCAGCCCATCGCCTACTCCGTCCCCGCCGGTTGGCGCAAATGCCAGTCGGTCGCGAGTTGGTACTGATGTGCGGCCCCGAGCATGCGCGCCTCGGCGAAATAGTCGCCGACCAGCTGCAGCCCCACCGGCATCCCGCCCTCGCCGAAGCCGCAGGGAATCGACAACGCCGGCAGGCCGGCGAGGTTGGCGGCAGTGGTGTAGATATCGTTGAGGTACATCTGCACCGGGTCCGAGGACATCGCACCCAGGGCGAAGGCGACGCTGGGTGAGGTTGGTCCCGCGATCAAGTCGCAGTTGCGGTACGCCTCGGCGAAATCCTGCGCGATCAATCGGCGGATTTTCTGCGCCTTGAGATAGTAGGCGTCGTAATAACCATGCGACAGCACGTAGGTGCCGATCAGGATGCGCCGTTTCACCTCCGCGCCGAAGCCCTGCGCGCGGCTCTTGGCATACATGTCGGCGAGATCGGCGTACTCGGCGGCGCGATAGCCATAGCGCACACCGTCAAAGCGCGACAGATTGCTGGATGCCTCGGCCGGCGCAATTACATAGTATGCGGGCACCGACAACCCGGAGTTGGGCAGACTGATGGCGACGCGCAACGCACCAAGTTTCTCGAGCTGCACCAGCGCCGCGTCCACCGCCGCAGCCACATCGCTCGCCAGACCATCGCCAAAGTATTCTTTCGGGACACCGATGCGCAGGCCAGCGAGCGGCCTGGCTCGATCTGCAGTAGCGGGCTTATCGAGTAGACGCGTAGTAAAATCCTCGGCCGGCCGCTCGAGGCTGGTCGAGTCGCGCGCATCGAAGCCCGCCATCGCGTTCAGCATCAGCGCGAGGTCTTCGGCGCTTTTCGCCATCGGCCCGCCCTGATCCAGGCTGGAGGCGAACGCCACCATGCCGTAGCGCGAAACCACGCCATAGGTAGGCTTCAAGCCGCAGATGCCGGAGAGCGCCGCCGGCTGGCGTATGGAACCGCCGGTATCGGTGCCAATCGCCGCCGGCGCCATGCGCGCGGCCACCGCCGCGGCAGAACCACCGCTGGACCCTCCCGCAACCCGGCTCCGGTCCCATGGATTCCTCACCGGACCGAAAAAGCCGGTTTCGCTGGAGGAGCCCATGGCGAATTCGTCCATGTTGGTCTTGCCCAGGATTACGGCGCCGGCCGCGTTGAGCCTCTCCACCACATGCGCATCATAGGGGCTGACGAAATTGGCGAGCATTTTCGAGCCGCAGGTGGTGCGCCAGCCTTTGGCGCAGAAAATGTCCTTGAGCGCCACGGGGATGCCGGTGAGCGGCTGCGCCCTGCCCGAGGTGATCTGCGTGTCTGCCACTCGCGCCTGCGCCAGGCTTTTTTCGGCATCGACGGTCAAGAATGCGTTCAGCCCGGGGTCAAGCCGCTTGATACGATCGAGGCAGGACTGCGTCAACTCGACGCTCGAGAGTTTCTTCTGCGCCAGCAGCGTGGACAGCTGTTTTAGGGTGGAGTTGAACATATCTGCGCAAGGCGCGCGACCCGCTGCAGGTGCAGATCGGGTCCGGTGGCCGGGAACTTACTCGAGTACTTTCGGCACCAGGTACAGGCCGTTCTCCACCTGCGGCGCAATCGCCTGGTAGAGCGCGTGCCGGTCGGTTTCTGTGACAACATCATCACGCAGGCGCTGCACCACATCCTGGCCGTGCGCCATCGGCTCGACACCCTCGGTATCGACCGTCTGCATTTGCTCGATCAGCTTGAAAATGCCGTTCAGGTGGCCCTGCGCGGCTGCGGCCTCGGCATCAGTAATTTCGATGCGGGCGAGCCAGGCGACCCGTTTCACCTCAGGCAAAGTCAGAGACATGGAATTTGCGCTTAAATGGTGCGTTAAAGTGCGGTATTATAACGTATTTACCAGCTCATTCGGATTGGAACTTTAGCCAATGTTTGGATTTTTGCGCGGTTATTTCTCGGATGACCTGGCCATCGACCTGGGCACCGCCAACACACTGATTTACGTGCGCGGCAAGGGCATCGTACTCGACGAACCCTCGGTGGTCGCCATCCGCCAGGAAGGCGGCCCCAGCGGCAAGAAGACAATTCAGGCAGTGGGCAAGGAAGCGAAACAGATGCTGGGAAAAACGCCGGGCAACATCGTCGCCATCCGGCCGATGAAGGACGGCGTCATCGCCGACTTCACCGTGACTGAACAGATGCTGAAGTTGTTCATCAAGAAAGTGCATGTTTCGCGTTTGCTCTCGCCCAGTCCGCGCATCATCATCTGCGTGCCCTGCGGCTCGACCCAGGTCGAGCGGCGGGCGATTCGCGAATCGGCGATCGGCGCTGGCGCATCGCAGGTTTTCCTGATCGAGGAACCGATGGCCGCTGCAATCGGCGCCGACCTGCCCGTGGCTGAAGCAACAGGCTCGATGGTGGTCGACATCGGCGGCGGCACCACCGAAGTGGGCGTGATCGCCCTCGGCGGCATGGTGTACGCGGGCAGCGTGCGCGTCGGCGGCGACAAGTTCGATGAGGCCATCATCAATTACATCCGCCGCAACTACGGCATGCTGATCGGCGAAGCCACCGCCGAAAAGATCAAAAAGGAAATCGGTTCCGCCTTCCCCGGCTCCGAAGTACGCGAAATGGAAGTCAAAGGGCGCAACCTCGCCGAAGGCATTCCGCGCAGTTTTACCATTTCCTCGAACGAGATCCTGGAGGCGCTTACCGAACCGCTGAACAGCATCGTAAGCGCGGTGAAATCCGCACTGGAGCACACGCCGCCGGAACTGGGCGCCGATATCGCCGAGAAGGGCATGGTCCTCACCGGCGGCGGCGCGCTGTTGCGCGACATTGATCGCCTGCTGATGGAAGAAACCGGGCTGCCGGTGATCGTGGCCGACGATCCGCTCACCTGCGTGGTGCGCGGATCGGGCATGGCGCTGGAAAAAATGGACAAGCTCGCCTCGATTTTCACCAACGACTAGAACCTAGTTTCCAGCCACTAGCGTGGAACACCAGCCGCCACCGTTCTTCAATCGTGGCCCGGCGCCTCTGGTCCGTCTCGCATTTTTCGTTTCGCTTGCCGCATTGCTGATGGTGCTCGACGCGCGCTTTCATTATGCCGAGAGCGTGCGTCAGGTGGTGGCGCTCGCCGCCTATCCGCTGCAGCGCATCGCCATGGCGCCGGTGGACCTCTTCAACGGCGTCGCGAATTACTTCAGCAGTACCACAGCGCTGCGCGAAGAGAATACGGCGTTGAAAATGAGGCAGCTGAAGGCGGCGCCGGATCTGCTGCAACTGGAAGCGCTGAGAGAGGAAAACAACCAGTTACGCCGGTTGCTCGAAGCGCAGGAACGTCTGCCGCGCAAATCGGTATTTGCCGAAATTCTCTACGCCGCGCGCGACCCGTTCTCGCGCAAGGTGGTGCTCGACAAGGGCTCGCGGGACGGTATTCTCGCCGGCCAACCGGTGATCGATGACATCGGCGTGATCGGCCAGGTGACGCGCGTCTATCTGCTGATGAGCGAGGTGACGCTGCTCTCGGACAAAGACCAGGCGATTCCGCTGCAGGTGCTCAGGAACGGCCTGCGCGCGGTCGCCTACGGTGGCGCCGAGGGCGGCATGCTCGACCTGCGCTTCATGGCCGCGAACGCGGACATCAAGAACGGAGACGTACTGGTTACTTCGGGCATAGACGGAACCTACCCGCCCGGACTCCCGGTCGCGACGGTGGCGCGCATCGAGCGCGACGCAGCCTATGCATTTGCCAGGATCACCCTGGCGCCTACCGCGGGCACCGACCGCTATCGCCAGGTGCTGGTGCTGTCGAACGAGAATAGAGCGCCGCCGCCGGAAGCAGAGCCGCAGTCAACGCGCAAACCGACCAAGAGCAAGCGTCAGCGCAAGGCCGAGTAAAGTGCAACTGCAACAACATCCGCAGAGCATTCTGCTGCCGGCCAAGGTCAACTTCATCGTGCTTACCCTGGCGCTGGCGCTGCTGTTCAGCCTGCTGCCCTGGCGCAATATGGCGGGCGTGCCCGACCTCGCCGCGTTGGTGCTCCTGTTCTGGTGCATTCACCAGCCGCGCAGGATCGGCATCGGCATCGCCTGGAACCTGGGCCTGTTGCTCGACGTCGGCAACGGCGCACTGCTCGGACAGCACGCGCTTGGCTATTCGGTGCTCGCGTTTCTCGCCTTTGCAGTGCACCGGCGCATCCTCTGGTTCCCGCTGTGGCAACAGGCGCTGCAGTTGCTGCCGCTGTTGCTGGCGACGCAATTGCTGACGCTGGTGATTCGCCTCGCCGCCGGCGCCGACTTCCCCGGCTGGACCTATTTCGCCGGCAGTATCGTTTGCGCGGCGCTGTGGCCGGCGTTGAGTTTCGTGCTGCTGCTGCCGCAGCGTCAGCCGGAACTGATGGATGAGAACAGGCCGATCTAGAATCCAGCATGCGTCTCACCGAATTCAAGGACCACCAGCGCGAGCTGTATCATTTTCAACTGCGCATTGGCATCGCCGGTGCTTTCGTGCTTGGCGCGTTCTCACTGCTGCTGCTGCGTTTCATCTACCTGCAGATCGTGCAGTACGATTATTACCGCACCAAGGCAGAGGACAATCGCATTTCCATCGTGCCCATCATGCCCAACCGGGGGCTGATTGTTGACCGCAGCGGCACGGTGCTGGCGCGCAACTATTCGGCGTATACGCTGGAAATTTCTCCAGGCAAAGTGTCCGACGTGGAGAAGACCATCAACGAGCTGGAGACCCTGGTCGAAATCCGCGCAAGTGATCGCGCGCGGCTCAAACGTCTGATGATCGAAGCAAAGGGGGCGGAAAGCCTGCCTATCCGCACCCGGTTGACGGACGAGGAGGTGGCCAGATTCGCCGTCAACCGTTACCGCTTTCCCGGCGTCGACATCCAGGCACGCCTGTTCCGCCAATACCCGTTGAAGGAGCTCGCGTCCCAAGTAACCGGATACATCGGGCGCATCAACGATCGTGACGTGGAGCGAATCGACGAAACGGGGCTCGCCGCCAATTACAAGGGCACCGATCACATAGGCAAGACCGGGCTGGAACAAAGCTACGAGGCCGAGTTGCACGGCGTTACCGGCTATGAGCAGGTGGAAGTGGACTCCGCCGGACGCGGCGTGCGTACGCTGTCGCGCACCTCTCCCACACCGGGGAACAATCTGGTTCTGACACTGGACATCAAGCTGCAGCAGGTGGCCGAGCAGGCGTTTGGCGACAAGCGCGGCGCGCTGGTGGCGATCGAGCCCGCCACCGGCGGCATCCTCGCCTTCGTCTCCAAACCCGGATTCGATCCCAACCTGTTCGTCGACGGCATCGATTCGGCCAGTTGGGAACTGCTCAACACTTCGCCCGATCGCCCGATGGTAAACCGCGCGCTTGCCGGAACCTATCCGCCCGGCTCCACCTTCAAGCCGTACATGGCGCTGGCGGCACTCGAATTGGGCAAGCGCACGCCGAAGCAAACGATCAGCGATCCAGGCTACTTCGTGTTCGGCAATCATCGCTTCCGCGACGATAAACCCGGCGGGCACGGCACGGTCGACATGTATAAATCGATCGTCATTTCCTGCGACACCTATTACTACATGCTCGGCAACGACCTGGGCATCGATAACATTTCGCGCTTCATCGGCCAGTTCGGTTTCGGCGCGAAAACCGGTATCGACATTGAAGGCGAATCCGCGGGCGTTCTGCCGTCGCAGGAGTGGAAGCGCCGGCGCTTCAAAAAACCGGAGCAGCAGAAATGGTACGCAGGCGAAACCATCAGCGTCGGCATCGGACAGGGTTACAACGCCTACACGCCGCTGCAGATGGCGCAGGCGATGGCGGCAATCGCCAACAACGGCGCCATGTACCGCCCGCACCTGGTCAACTACGTCGAAAATATCAAAAGCGGCGCACGCACCCCGGTCGAACCCAGGCTCGAGCGCGCGATCGCACTAAAGCCGGAAAACCTCGAATTCATCCAGCGCGCGCTGGCCGGCGTGAATATCGAGGGCACCGGCGCGCGCGCCTTTGCCAAAGCCGAATACACCAGCGCGGGCAAGACCGGCACGGCGCAGGTTGTCGCAATCAAACAGACTGAGAAGTATGACGAGAAGCGCGTGGCCGAACGCCACCGTGATCATGCGCTGTTCATCGCCTACGCGCCGCTGGAAAGCCCCAAGATCGCGCTGGCCGTAGTGGTGGAAAACGCGGGCTTCGGCGCGCGCGCCGCCGCGCCGATAGCGCGTCAGGTGCTGGACTACTATCTGCTCGGCAAACGCGTCGAGGAGCCCGCCGTCGAGGTCGCCGGGGAGGAAGGCGATGATTAGGCGGAAGTTGAACCTGACACAGTGCGACGGCAGGCAGGAGAAGCGTTGATGCGGGGCCCCCTTCAACAGCCGTTCATGAATCTTTGGCTGCGCTTCACCGACAAGATCGATCCGCCGCTGTTCGCGCTCGCCTTCGCTTTGCTGCTGCTCGGACTCATCACCCTGGCGAGCGCCGCAAACGACACACCCTCGCGCATCAATGCCCAGGCGGTAAGTATTCTGGTGGCGCTCACCGTGATGTGGACAGTGGCGCAGTTCCAGCCGCAGACGCTGATGCGTTTCGCTGTACCGGTCTATGCGTTCGGCCTCGTGCTGCTGATAGCGGTGGCCCTGTTTGGCGATGTCGTCAACGGCGCGCGTCGCTGGCTCAACCTGGGCGTCACACGTATCCAGCCTTCTGAAATCATGAAAATCGCCATGCCGCTGATGCTCGCCTGGTATTTCCACAGATACGAGGCGACATTGCGGTTGCGCCAGTACATCGTCGCCAGTCTGTTGCTGATTATTCCGGTACTGCTGATAGCCCGCCAGCCGGACCTGGGTACCGCGCTGCTGGTGACGGCTGCGGGATTCTATGTGATCTTTCTCGCCGGCCTGTCGTGGAAACTCCTGCTCGGTATGCTGCTGGCGGCAGGCGCGAGTCTGCCTTTCTTGTGGCCGCTATTGCACGACTACCAGCGCCGCCGCATTTTGACACTGCTCGACCCTGCTACCGACCCCCTGGGCGCGGGCTATCACATCATCCAGTCGACCATCGCCGTCGGTTCCGGCGGGCTGGCCGGCAAGGGCTGGCTGAAAGGCACCCAGGCGCATCTGGAGTTCCTGCCGGAACGCTCCACCGATTTCATTTTCGCCGTCTACTCCGAGGAATTCGGGCTGCTTGGCAACTGCCTGCTGCTCCTCCTGTATCTGCTGTTGATCGGCCGCGGTTTGGCGATCGCCGCCAATGCGCCGACGTTTTTTGCGCGGCTGCTTGCCGGCGCCGTAACGCTGACATTTTTCACTTACGCCTTCGTCAACATGGGCATGGTGAGCGGCATCCTGCCGGTGGTAGGCGTACCCCTGCCGCTGATATCTTTCGGCGGCACTGCGCTGGTGACACTGTTCCTCGGTATCGGCATACTGATGAGCATTCACCGACACCGCAAATTGGTGCAGACCTGAAGCGAACGCAATGCCGCATCATGGAACAATGAAACCATCGCACCGGACACTGGAGCAGCAGCGCGCACTCTCGCGCGCATCCGCCGCCGTCGGATACGCCGTCCTCCTGGCGCTGGCGCTGGTGGTCGGTGGCTGCGGCAGCGCATCCAAGCGTACCGCAGTCGAGCGCGACGCAGGCATCACGACACCACCGCCTGCAGCCCCGGCGGCACGCAGCGGTCGCGGCGGCTATTATCAGGACGACGGACCGGGCGACAACGCGCCGGCGAACCTGGATCAGATCGCGGATGCCGAACCCAGACTGGAGCCACTCGCGCGCGCCGCCAATAATCCGTATACCGTATTCGGTCAGCAGTACGTCCCGCTCAAAGCGCTTGGACCGTACCGGCAGCGCGGCGTCGGCAGCTGGTACGGGCGCAAGTTCCACGGCCAGCGCACCTCCAGCGGCGAACGCTACGACATGTACGCAATGACCGCCGCGCACACGACACTGCCGATTCCTAGCTACGCGCGCGTGACCAATCTCGCCAATGGCCGCAGCGTAATTGTGCGCATCAACGACCGTGGGCCGTTTCATTCGGGGCGACTCATCGATTTGTCCTATGCCGGCGCCTACAAGCTCGGCTATGCCGCAACCGGCAGCGCGACGGTGGAAGTCGAAGCCATCACCGCGGAGGAGATGCCACTCATCGCCGCACGCAAGCGGCAGACAGCGCAGACCGTGGCCGCGGCGCCAGCGCCGGCGGAAGCGCAGCCTGTTGCAGTGGCAACACCGATCGCACCGGCAGTTCTGGCGGCGGCCCGTACATTGCCGGACGAACCGACGAAAGCTGCGCCACCGATTCCCGTGGACGCCGCCGCCGGTGGCATATACCTGCAGCTCGGCGCGTTTTCGGCGCGCGACAACGCGGAAAGCTTCCGCGTTCGCGTCTACCAGCAGCTCGCCTGGCTGAATGACGCGATCCGCATTTTCGCGCACGACGGCATGTATCGCCTGGACCTGGGCCCCTACCGCGACCGCAATGAAGCTGCCGGCATGGCCGAGAAAATCCGCGAAGCACTGCAAATCAGTCCGTTTGTCGTGGTGCGTTGACGCTTGAAGCAGACTCTGTGCGCGGTTTGTTTGCTGCTGCCGCTTTTCGGCTGTGCCGAACTGCGAACCTTTGACCGGGGACCGCAGGCAGCGCCGGTCAAACCTGCAACTATGTCGGTGGCGCAGCTACTGCGCCGCCCCGGTGGCTATTACCGCGACGACGGCCCCGACGGCGCACCGCCGGTCGATCTGGACGCCATCGCCGATGCCCAGCCCAAACCCGAGCCGTTGAATCTCCACGCCAACGATCCCTATGTCGTGTTCGGAAAGGACTATGTGCCGGAACGGGAATTTTCGGCGCACAGAAAGCAGGGTACCGCCTCCTGGTACGGGCGCAAGTTCCATGGCCAACGCACCTGGAGCGGAGAAATCTACGACATGTACGCCATGAGCGCCGCCCATCCAACGCTGCCGATACCGAGCTATGTCCGCGTTACCAATCTGCACAACTCCAGATCGGTGATCGTGCGCATTAACGATCGCGGGCCGTTTTCATCCGGCCGCATGATGGACCTGTCTTTCGCCGCAGCCTATAAACTCGGCTTTGCCGACAGCGGCGTCGCCGCGGTGGAAGTGGAGAGCATCGTGCTCGCCGCAGCTGCACCGCCATTACCTGCGATTGCGGCGGTCGAACCCGCCAGCATTCCGCTATCTACCGAAACCGCCGGTGTGTACCTCCAGCTGGGCGCATTTTCCGCGCGCGCGAACGCCGAGAGCTTTGGCGCAAGCATTCACAAGCAATTGTCCTGGCTCGATCGACCAGTGCAGATCCAGGAGCGCGGCAAGTTGTTCCGCCTGCGACTGGGGCCTTACTCCGAACGTGGCGAAGCCAATGCGATCGCCGAAAAAATCCGCGCGGAACTCGATTTCAAGCCGCTGGTGATCGGCAGGTAAGTTCGGCGCGTGTATGTCGGCTGGTATAATCGACGCTTTTGCAGCACCGTCATGAACCGCCTGTTTGTCTTCCTGCTTCTGCTGCCGGTCCTCGCGTTCGCGGACGCCCCACCACCACCCCCGATTGCCGCCAAAGCGTGGCTGCTGTATGACTTTTCGAGCGCGCAGACCATCACCGGCACGAATGTACACGAGCGGGTTGAGCCGGCTTCGCTTACCAAGCTGATGACCGCCTACCTCGTTTTTTCGGCGCTGAACCAGAAAATGCTGGCCCTGGAGCAGGTGGTGCCTGTATCCGAGCGCGCTTTAAAGGCACCGGGCTCGCGCATGTTCATCGATCCGAAAACGCCGGTGAGAGTCGAGGAACTGCTGCACGGCATGATTACGCAGTCTGGCAATGACGCCTGCGTCGCGCTCGCCGAAGCCATCGCCGGATCGGAGGACGCATTTGCACAAATGATGAACCGCGAGGCGCAGCGTCTGGGAATGAAAGATACCAACTTTACCAACGCGAGCGGCCTGCCCGACCCCAAGCATTACTCCACCGCGTACGACCTGGGTCTGGTTGCGGCAGCGCTGATTCGCGATTTCCCCGACTATTACCCGCTGTACTCGCTGCGCGAGTACCGTTACAACAATATTACCCAGCACAACCGCAACAGGTTGCTCTGGCTGGATCCGAACGTGGACGGGATGAAGACGGGCTATACTGAAAACGCCGGCTTTTGCCTGATCGCATCGGCCAAGCGCGGAACGCGGCGCCTGCTGTCGGTGGTAGTCGGCGCGAACTCCGATAACGCGCGTGCGCAGGAAAGCCAGAAACTGCTGAATTTCGGCTTCCAGTTCTACGATTCGGTAAAGCTCTACGAAAAGGGACAGGCGGTGAGCACGCTGGAAGTTTGGAAGGGAAGCGAGAATCGCCTCAAGGCCGGGTTCCAGTCCGACTTCTTTGTCAGCGTGCCGCGCGGGCTCGCCGATCAGTTGAAAGCAGACCTGGTTAGCGTTCAACCGCTGGTCGCGCCGATCGGCATCGGGCAGAAGGTTGGCAAGATCAAGCTGACGCTGGAGAATAAACTGCTTGGCGAGTACCCGGTGGTCGCACTCGAGAACGTGGCCATCGCCGGATTATTCGGCCGCACCTGGGACAGCATGCGGCTTTGGTTCAGGTGACCGGGGATCCCCTCCTGCCGCCTCGGTAACGGCAGGCCTTCCGACACCGATTGCGGAATCACTTATCTGGAGAAATGCAAATGATCTATCTGAATGGCGAATGGATGCCGATCGAGAAAGCCATGGTTCCGGTGCTCGATCGCGGTTTCATTTTCGGCGACGGCGTCTATGAAGTGATTCCGTGCTATTCCGGCCACCCGTTCCGCCTGCGCGAGCACCTCACGCGGCTGCAATCCAGCCTCGATGGCGTGCGCATCGACAACCCCTATAGCCTCGCTCGCTGGGACGAGCTGGTGCGCGAAATGGTGGTGAAGAATCCGATGGACGATCAATACGTCTACCTGCAGGTAACGCGCGGCGTCGCGCCGCGCGATCATGCCTTCCCCAAGGGCGCAAAGCCCACGGTATTCATCATGTCCAATCCGCTCACCACCCCACCGCAGGAGCAGCGCGAGCGCGGGGTGGCAGCGGTCAGCGCCGCCGACAATCGCTGGCTGCGCTGCGACATCAAGTCGGTATCGCTGCTTGCGAACTGCCTGCTGCGCCAGGTCGCCGTCGACGCAAGTGCGGCCGAAGTCGTGCTGCTGCGCGATGGCAGGCTCACCGAAGGCTCAGCGAGCAATATCTTCCTGGTCAGGAACGGCGTCATCATCACCCCACCCAAGACCAACTTCATACTGCCTGGAATCACCTACGACGTCGTCATAGAACTCGCACGGGCCAACCGGCTGCCGCTGGAAATCCGCCAGGTGAGCGAAACCGAGGTGCGCGACGCGGACGAACTCTGGCTCACCTCCTCGACCAAGGAAGTGCTGTCGATTTCGACGCTCGACGGCATACCGGTAGGCCACGGAAGCGCTGCGGGCAAGCCTGGACCAGTGGCCGCGCAAATGCATCAGCTCTATCAGGACTACAAGCGCACAGTCATGCGTGCACCGGTCAAGGCCTGAGGGTTCGAGGCGATATGAGATTTGCGTCGGCAAATGCGATTGGGCCCGATGCCAGACAATGCCTTACGTCGCAATGAACGCACCGAGTGAACCCGAGTCGCTGATCGAGTACCCCTGCGACTTCCCGATCAAAATCATGGGCGAAACCCAACCCGGATTTGCACAGGAGGTCATGGCGGTGGTCCTGCGCCATGCGCCGGATTTCGACGCCAGCACCATGGAGATGCGCAAAAGCCGCCTGGGTAAATACCTTTCATTGACAGTCACTGTGCGCGCCCAATCGCGCCTGCAGTTGGATGACCTGTATCGCGAACTATGCGACCATCCGATGGTGAAGATGGTGTTATAGACGCGCTATGCAAAATGCGAACCGACAATCTGCAACCGGCGTCATGCGCGCAATCGCGCCTGCGCCTCGGCGTCCGAACGCTGCATTGCGGATTAGGCGCCTAGGTCTGGTCGAATATGAATCTACCTACGCGGCGATGCGCCAGTTCACCAGCTCGCGCAAGACGGATACGCCGGACGAAATCTGGCTGCTGCAGCACCCGCCGGTCTATACCGCGGGCCTCGCCTGCCGCCCGGAACACCTGCCGCGCGACTCCTGCGTTGCGCTCGCGCGCGTCGATCGCGGCGGCCAGATCACCTATCACGGCCCGGGCCAGGTGGTGATGTACACGCTACTCGATCTGGCGCGGCGCGATCTGAACATTCGCGCATTCGTCAGCCTGCTCGAACAGGCCATGATCGATACGCTGGCGCAGTATCAAGTACCGGCGCAACGCAAACCCGGTGCCCCGGGAATTTATGTAAACGGCGCCAAAATCGCCGCTTTGGGCCTGCGTGTCAGACGCAGCGGCTGCTATCACGGCGTCGCGCTCAATGTGGACATGGACCTCGCGCCGTTTCTGGCGATCGATCCCTGCGGTTACCCCGGCCTGACGGTGACACAAACACGTGATCTGGGCGTGACTGCCCCGGCCGACGAACTGGGCGACCGGCTCGCCGCCGAACTGACGCGACTCCTGGCACAGCATGAGCACCAACGCTGAAAAAGGCCGCGCCAAGACGGCGCGCATTCCGATCAAGATCGTGCCGCAGGCGCGCCTGAAGAAACCCGACTGGATCCGCGTCAAAGCCGGTTCCGGCAACACGCGCTTTGACGAAATCAAACAGCGCCTGCGCGAGAACAAGCTGCATACCGTTTGCGAGGAAGCCTCCTGCCCCAATATCGGCGAATGCTTCGGCAAGGGTACGGCAACGTTCATGATCCTGGGCGATTTGTGCACGCGGCGCTGTCCGTTTTGCGACGTGGCGCATGGACGTCCATCGGCGCCGGACGCAGACGAGCCACGGAACCTGGCACAAACCATTGCCGCGCTGGCGCTCGATTATGTGGTGATTACCAGCGTTGACCGCGACGATCTGCGCGACGGCGGTGCGCGGCATTTTGCCGACTGCATAGTCGCGGTGCGCGATCTGTCACCGAAGACGCGCATCGAAATCCTGGTGCCCGATTTCCGCGGCCGGCTCGAAGTTGCGCTCGAGATCGTCGCTGCCAGCCCGCCCGACGTGATGAACCACAACCTCGAAACCGTGCCACGGCTGTACCGGCAGGCGCGCCCCGGTTCGGATTATCTGCATTCGCTCAAGCTGCTGCAGGAATTCAAGACGAGCAGGCCGGACATTCCGACCAAGTCCGGCCTGATGCTGGGCCTGGGCGAATCCGATGAGGAAATACTCGAAGTCATGCGCGACTTGCGCGCGCACGGCGTCGACATGCTCACCATCGGGCAGTATTTGCAGCCGACCGCGCATCATCTGCCGGTGCTGCGCTATGTGCACCCTGACGGCTTCGCCGTATTCGAGCAGGCCGCACGCGAACTGGGATTTCTGCATGCTGCAATCGGTCCCATGGTGCGCTCCAGCTATCACGCCGACCGGCAGGCCGAAGCGGCGGGTGTATGAGCGGCGGACCAGCTGCCGAAACTGACCCGACCATACAGGATTTTCGTACTCAAGGAGCAAGCATGAGGACCGTTCACAGGCTATGCATTGCCGCTGTCACCGCGCTTCTGCTTATCGCCCAGGCGCAGGCCTTCGGGCTGGCAGACCTTTCCAACAAGGATGCGGCGAGCGGATTGAAGGAGGCGTTGATCAAAGGTTCGCAGGAAGCCGTGACCCTGCTGGCGAAGCAGAACGGGTTTCTGGGTAACGAACGCGTCAGGATTCCTCTCCCCGAAAGTCTGCAAAAGATCGAAGGCATGTTGCGCGCCTTCGGCATGGGCAAGTATGCCGATGAATTGGTGACGACGATGAATCGTGCCGCCGAAACCGCGGTTGTGGAAGCCAAGCCGCTGCTCGTGAACGCGGTAAAGGGCATGAGCGTGCAGGACGCAAAAGGCATTCTCACCGGCGGCGATGACGCGGCGACGCAGTACTTCAGACGCAGCACATCTGCCGCGCTCAGCGCCAGGTTCCTGCCGATCGTCACCAAGGCCACTCAGAAAGTGAAGCTCGCCGACAAGTACAACGAGTTCGCCGGCAAAGGCGCCAAGCTCGGCTTGATCGACAAGAAAGACGCGGACCTGAACAGTTACGTCACGCAGAAGGCGCTCGACGGTCTGTTCCTGATGATTGCCGATGAGGAGAAGAAAATCCGCAAGGACCCGCTGGGGAGCGCGAGCAGCATTATCAGCAAGGTGTTCGGCGCCCTCGGCAAATAGCAGAATTTCTAGTAGAACACCTCGCTGCGGCGCGCGCCGGCGTCCAGCTCGAACATGGCGAAACGCACCACGTTGGCGACTTTCTGCACGCCGCTCCTGGACAGAAGAGTCGGTTTGTCGTAGTCGCCCGGGTCATTGCAGGTCAGGCGCAAATCAATCAGCGCGACACGCGCCTCGGCGGCGCGCTTGGTGACCCGGTCATTGAATACCGCCAACGCGGCGCAGGCGGTGCGCTGGCGCACCGGATCCTTGTAGTTGGGCTGAAACATGGCGCACACCATGATCACCAGCCTTGCCGCCTGCGCCACGTGGATCAGCCGTTCAAGCGTGCGTTCGAACTCGTCCGCGGCAAGCGCAAGCTGTTCGAGTGTCTGCCCGAACGTATCCGGCCGGGAATCGAGCAGCCCACTTTGCTCTATCGCGTGATTTCCTTCGATGAAAATCATCGCATGGGTGGCGTCCCGGGGCAGCGCGAGCGACGGCCCCGCCCGCTCCACCTCCGCAACGGAGATGACGCTGAGTTTCCATTGATCGCGCGTTCCCGGCAGCACCGCTTCCTCGAATTTCCCGGGTCTCTGGTCGATGCTGCCGTAGGCTTCGAGCAACGCGTCGCCAAGCAGCACCACATGTCTGTACCGCCCCCGCTCACGCGCGGCAGCGGGCTTCTTTTTGGAGGTTTCGCTCATGATGCCGAATGCGGTTAGTGCGCCTGCTCCCAGTTTGCACCTACCCCCACATCCACGACAAGGGGCACCGCCAGTTCGGCCACGCCGGTCATCAATCCCGGCAGCACGTCGCGTACAGTCGGGAGTTCAGACTGCGGCACCTCGAGCACCAGTTCGTCGTGCACCTGCATAACCAGTTTCGCCGACAGCTGCTCGCGCTCCAGCCAGTCCTGCACCGCGATCATCGACAGCTTGATCAGATCCGCCGCCGTTCCCTGCATCGGCGCGTTGATTGCGGCGCGCTCCGCGCCCTGACGCCGGCCGCTGTTGGCGGCGCGTATTTCCGAGAGCCATAGACGGCGCCCAAACACGGTCTCGACATAGCCGCGTTCGCGCGCCTGCTCGCGCGTCTGCTGCATATAGCGCGCAACGCCGGGATAGCGGGTGAAGTAGCTGTCGATATAAGCCTGGGCGGTGGCGCGCTCCAGTCCCAGGGCCTGCGCCACGCCGAACGCCGACATGCCGTAGATCAGGCCGAAGTTGATCACCTTCGCGTAGCGGCGCTCCTCCGGCGTGACTTCATGCAGGCTGCGATTGAATATTTCGGCGGCGGTGGCTCGGTGCACGTCCTCGCCCGCCGCGAACGCGCGCAGCAGATTCTCGTCGCCTGAAATATGCGCCATGATGCGCAGCTCGATTTGCGAATAATCAGCGGAGACAATGACGCAACCGGCCGGCGCGATGAACGCCTCGCGGATACGCCGCCCCTCGGCGGTGCGCACCGGAATGTTCTGCAGATTGGGATCGGTGCTGGCGAGGCGCCCGGTGACCGCGGTCGCCTGGGCGTAGTTGGTGTGCACGCGCCCGGTGGCGGGATTGACCATGCGCGGCAGTTTGTCGGTGTAAGTGGATTTTAACTTGGTCAGCGCGCGATATTCGAGCAAGGTCTTGGGCAGCGGGTAATCCGCGGCGAGCCGCTCCAGCACTTCTTCGTCGGTTGAAGGGGCGCCGCCGGGCGTTTTTTTCAGCACCGGCAGCTGCAACCGATCAAAAAAGATTTCACCGATCTGCTTGGGCGAATTCAGATTGAACGGCTGGCCAGCTTCGGCGTAGGCCCGCTGCTCCAGCTCCATCATTTTCTGCCCCAACTCATGGCTTTGCGCCTCGAGCAATGCGGCGTCGATGAGCACGCCGGTGCGCTCCATCCGGAACAGCACTTCACGCACCGGCAGCTCGATCTTCCGATAGACGTATTCCAGGCCGGGCTCGGCCTGCACCTGGGGATACAGGCGTTGATGCAGGCGCAGGGTCACGTCAGCGTCCTCGGCCGAGTACTCGGTGGCGCGCTCCACGCTCACCTGCTCGAAGCCGATACGTTGCGCGCCCTTGCCGGTGACATCGTCGTAGCTGATGGTCTCGAGCTGCAAATGCCGGTCGGCGAGCGTGCCCATGTCGTGGCGCAGATGCGATTCGAGCACGTAGGACTCGAGCAACGTGTCGTGTACCACGCCGCGAAGCCGTACGCCGTGATTGGCGAGCACGTGTTCGTCGTATTTGAGGTTCTGGCCGAGCTTTGGCCTGGCGGCATCCTCGAGCCAGGGCCGCAGCAATGCTAGCGCGCGCTCGACGCCGAACTGCGGCGGGGCGCCGGCATAGTTGTGTGCCAGCGGCAAATAGGCTGCCCGCCCGGGTTCGGCGCAGAACGACATGCCCACCAGCTGTGCAGTCATGGGGTCGAGGCCGGTGGTCTCGGTGTCGAACGCGACCAGGGCGGCGCCATCGAGGCGCTTCAGCCACGCCACTACCTGCGCTTCGTCGAGCAGGGTGACGTAATCGCGCGAAATCGGCTGCGCCGTGTCCTGCGCCGGACCTGGAGGCCGGGCCGGCGCTGACGGCGGTTCCGGCACCGACGCCGGCGAAGCCGCCGGCGCCGCATCTTTCACCCAGCTCTTGAAGCCGAAGCGCTGGAACAGCCCGGATAATTCGGCCTCACCGGCCGGCTGCGGCAGCAGTTGTTCCAGTTTGACCGGCAGCGGCACATCGCAATAGACGGTGAGGAGTTTTTTCGCCTGCGGCAGCCATGGCAACGCGCGGCGAAGATTCTCTCCCACCACGCCCTTGATTTCCTGCGCATGCGCGACCACTGCGTCGAGCGAGCCGTATTGGGAGAGCCATTTGAGCGCGGTCTTGGGGCCGACCTTGTCCACGCCGGGAACGTTGTCCACGCTGTCGCCGACCAGGGTCAGATAATCGAGAATCAGGCGTGGCGGAACGCCGAACTTCGCTTCAACGCCGGCTTCGTCCAGGCGCTCGCCGTTCATGGTGTTGATCAAGGTTACGTACTCGTTCACCAGCTGCGTCAGGTCCTTGTCGCCGGTGGAGACGACGCAGCGCATGCCTGCCTCGGCGGCCTGGCGCGCGAGCGTGCCGATGACGTCGTCGGCCTCGACGCCGTCTATCATCAGGAGCGGCCAGCCCAGCGCGGCGACCGCCTGGTGCAGCGGCTCGATCTGGCGCACCAGATCCTCGGGCATGGGCGCGCGGTTGGCCTTGTACTCGGAATACCAGTCATCGCGAAAGGTTCTGCCCTTGGCGTCGAACACGCAGGCGAGATAGTCCGGCTTGTAGTCGGCAGCGAGCCGTCGTAGCATGTTGAGCACACCGTAAATCGCGCCCGTGGGCTCGTTACGGGCGTTGCGCAGGTCCGGCAGCGCGTGAAACGCACGGTACAGATAGGACGAGCCATCCACCAACAGTAATGTCTTCATAGAGGCTCAGGTATGAACGGTAAACTTCCGCGGCCGGCCGACGCCGGCGCAGCAGACATGGCTCACAACGCGCGCGAGTCCTGGCGGATATTCGGGATTATGTCAGAATTCGTCGAAGCCACCGAACGTCTGGCACAAATCCGCCCGGCGGTAAGCATTTTCGGCAGCGCGCGCACCCCGACGGATTCGCCCTACTACCTGCTGGCGGAGCAGATCGCGCGGCTGCTTTCGGACGCGGGGTTTTCTGTCGTCTCCGGCGGCGGTCCCGGCATCATGGAAGCGGCCAACAAAGGCGCCTACCACGGAAAATCACCGTCGGTGGGCCTCAATATCCAGCTGCCCAATGAGCAGGCCAGCAACCGCTACCAGGACATCAGCCTCACATTCCATCATTTTTTCGCGCGAAAGGTTAGTTTCGTCAAATTCGCCACCGCCTACGTCGTGCTGCCTGGGGGGTTCGGCACACTGGACGAACTGTCCGAGGCACTTACGCTGGTGCAGACCGGCAAGACGCGCAAAATGCCGATAATTCTGGTGCACTCGCCGTTCTGGCGCGGGCTCCTGGACTGGTTTCGCGACAGCTTGCAGGCGGAGCACATGATCGATGCCGCAGACTTGGATCTGGTGCAGACGATAGACGAACCGGCCGCAATCGTGGAA
This sequence comes from Betaproteobacteria bacterium, assembly GCA_007280315.1. Classification (GTDB taxonomy): domain Bacteria; phylum Pseudomonadota; class Gammaproteobacteria; order Burkholderiales; family SG8-39; genus 2-12-FULL-64-23. The sequence continues at coordinate 19,814 of QYQC01000098.1, forward strand.
GCGATTTTCAAGTTCTACGAGAAACGTGGTTTTGCCCCGCTGCCGGCAGAGCGCGAGAACCTGCTCAATCTCTGAAGCAGTGTCTGAATCTGCTAAAATTCGCGCCTAACGCCCATCGAAAGCCCATCATGCGCCGCCTGTTAGCCACAGCACTCCTCGGATTAGCGCTTCCCCTCGCTGCACAACAGCCGCCCAAACTCGAGCCCCTGCC
>QYQC01000211.1 GCA_007280315.1 Betaproteobacteria bacterium
AAGCCGGCGTCAAGATGGAGATGAAGGCTGCATGGGGCAAAGACGCGGGCTGCGGGGATAGCTTCAAAGCCGTCGATTGCCGGGTGATGCGCTCGGGCGAAGCGCAACTGGCCTCCTCCGACATGGCCTGCGCACAGAGGGAGCAGTCCCTGCGTGCACCGAGCCTGTGCATGCCAATCCGGGCGCAGGGAGTGGTTCTGGGCGTGCTGATGCTTCAGGAAGGCGGCGCAGCCGGGAGTCTGGCTGCATCGCGCCCGGTCGTTGCGGACCTCTCTGACAATATCGCCCTCGCCCTCGCCAACATGCGGCTGCGCGACAGACTGCACGCGCTGTCCGGGCACGATCCGCTGCCGGCAGAAAACAATTCGGGCAGCGTACCCGCGGTGCACAAGTCGCAGCGGCTTGCGCCGGCGCCGGGCGGCAATCGCAAACGCGCCTGAGCCTGACTGCCGCCTGACTGCCGCCGGCTGCGACAACAGCGGCCGCGCTTGCCCGGCTTGCCGCTGGCGATCGCGGCGCGCCTTAACAAATCTTGATTTGCAGCGGGCCCGTTTCGCCCACAATGCGCCGGATCATGGATTCGACGCTCGCGCCGTCCCTGTGCTTTTTCCGGTGCGCGAGGATTTCCGCCACCACGCCGAAGGTGTTTATCCAGCCGCACAACACGCGCAATCTGCAACTGCTCGGCTCCGATCCGTATGCGGATCCCCTGCGACGCGTCGCGACGGAGCGCGCGCTCGAACTGGGCAGTCGCGCCGCATCCATGCAGCGCGGGCGCTGTGCTCGCGGCTTAACAATTCTCAACGGACGCGAGGCGTGCCGCCTCGTACAATTCGTTTGAGTTCCACCGCGAAAAACGAGATGCACGGAGGCGTTTACTCTCCTGTACGTTTCACACGCGTTGCGTTGTTTGCGGTGGGGCTTACCTTCCCTGATATTTCCTCCACGGATTGATCCCGCGGTCGCGTCGCCCGACCGCGACGGTTCCGGCGCGAAAGGTGCGCTTAAACAATCTCAACGGACTTGCGCCTGTGCTTCTGCTAAACATGGCGGGCGGCATCGGTTTTTTCTGTCCGGCGTTTGCCGGGCTAGAGGGTTTTGTGGATATGGTCGTCACAGCGAAAAAGCAAAGACGCGCGGCAGCGGGAGCCGAACGCTATGTCTCGCCACAATGCAAACGCGGCCGGTCCGGACAAACGCGGGAGGAATTCCTGTCCATCGCAGCGCAGGAATTGTGCGCCCCGGTAGGCGCCATTCAGGGCTTCGCCGAAATGATGCTGAACGGCAATGTGCAGGAAGCACGGCACCGCGAATTCCTGGAGATCATCGCGCAGAAGATGGCGCTGTTGTCGTCGATCATGCGCGACATGGTCGACCTCGGCCGGCTCGAGTCGCGCCGCGGCAAAGATTTCGTGCTGGTTCCGACCGACCTCGGCAATCTGCTGCAGGAGTGGCTCGGCGTGTTCGCGGGGCCCGGCGATCTTTGCGCGCCGGTGCTGCGTTTGCCGGCAAAACCGATTTTCATCCTCGCCGATCGAAACCGGGTGATGCAGGCGCTCGCCAAGGCGCTCGACCATGTCTATCAGGGCGCATTGCCCGGCGCAAAGGTGCGCATCGCGCTCAAGTCGCAACGCGCCGGGGAGGCGGGCGAAGACGGGACGCGCAGGATCGGCATCCACATCGCCATTCAAGGATCTGGCGCAAACAAGAGCGAAGCCCGGCCGATCGGCGCGTACGGCGGCGGGACCTGGGCGCCGAAGGATGCATCGAAGCTAGGCCTCGCCATGAGCGTCGTCGCGGAAATCGTCGAACTGCACGGCGGCGAAGTGCTTGCGCAGAGCAAGGCGGGACACGGCAGGGTCATCACGCTGCTGTTTCCGGAGTGCCAGCGCGCCGAGCGCGCACGCTGGGCGCAAGGCGCGCTCGGCGAAAACTGCAAGAGTCCGCGTCGGCCGGGGGAGGTTCTGCCCCGCACTGCGCGGGTCGCGCCGTGAACGATTCCGAATGGCGGGCCGGCGCACGCGAGGCGGCACGCTTGCGCGGCAAGTAATTCCATTTCTACTGCAATAGGGCATTAACGATCCAGTCCCAGGCAACGATGGACTTGACCTGCGGCATGTCGTTCTCCAGCGCCAGCAAGCCTGCTTGAAGCTGATCTTCGAGCGCGTCCATGGAATCGAACGCCTTATTGTGGAAGTGCTTCTCGCGAAGTTCGTCCCACAGATGCTCGACCGGATTGAGCTCCGGAGCGTAAGGCGGCAGAGTGAGCAGTTTCATATTCCCGGGCGGCTTGAGTTGGGTGCTGGAATGCCAACCGGCCCCGTCGAGCACCAGGATGATGCGGTGCATCGGATGGCGCGCCCCGACTTCATCGAGGAAGATTTGCATGCAATCGGTGTTCACGTGCGGCAGGATGAGCGAGTCGAGCTCGCCGTTGAGCACATCTACCGCGCCGTAGGCGTAAGTGTATTCGTGGGTCATCATGGCGCGACATAGCGGGCGCACCGGCCGTGGCGCCCAGCAGCGGCGCACGTCATTGATGCGCCCAAAACGTGCCTCGTCCTGGAACATCAGCTTGACCGGGGTCGTCTGCGGCCAGTCGGCGATGAGCTGGGCAAGTGTCTCGGGGAGTTTTTTTTCCACGCTTCCTGCGCCACAGGATCGCTCTGGGGATGCCGCTTGTCCGGCGCCAGCTTGCGCCAGCCGTGCCGATGCAAAAGATTGTAGACCGATGACAGAGCCATGGTGCGCCCCAGCGCGGCCTCCAGTTCGGCCTTGATCTGGGGAACCACTAGGATGCCGCCGTTCTGAGCACGATCGAGGAATGGCGCCAGGACTTCCGTTTCCCGCTCGATACTCAGGTTCTGTCGCCGTCGCCCGCCGGGACGCTGGCGCTGCCCGTCTCCGACAGTCTCGCCGGCCAGGAACCGGTTGCGCAAGCGGCAGGTCCACGCCACTGAGCGGCCGATAGCCTTTGCGGTTTGCTCGATGCTCAATCCGTGCGCTAACGGTAGCACCACCGCCTGCGCCTGCCGCAACTCCTCGATCGTCTTGGCCCGCAGGATCATCTCCTGCGCCATCTCCAATACTTCCGCTCCACGCGCCGTTCTGCCCATCGCACACCCCACAGGGTTGTCGAGAAGCCATTATTATAGCCCTAACGATGTGGAAATGGAATAAAACGCGTTGGGCAGGGCCGGCGGAAACGTCGAGCTTTACGCCGCGTCATGGCGCAGCCGCTGTGCCCCGCACCCAGTTTGACGCAGCGAAATCCCCGTGTTGGCGCGGGCCGTGCCGTTGCTGGCGTTTGTTCAGGAGCCGGTTGTCCCCTCCGGGCCGAGGGCTGGCGCCTGGGAATCGGCGGGAAGCCACAGGCTCACCGTGGTGCCGGCGCCGGGTTCGCTCGCGAGCGCCATTTCGCCGCCGTGCAGCTGGATGATTTCGCGCAGTATGCTCACCCCCAGTCCGGTGCCCGGAATGTTTCCCGAGGTGTCGGCGCGGTAAAAGCGCTCGCCGAGGCGCGCGAGCTGTTGGGAGGTCATGCCGATGCCTTCGTCGCGGATGCGGAGGCAGACCCGCGCCGGCGCGTTGCCATCGCCCGGGATTTCGCTCAGATCGATTTCCACCCTGTCGTCCGCGGACGAATATTTGTAGGCATTGGAGAGCACGTTGCTTACTGCCTGGGTCAGTTTCCTGCGATCGGCGCGCACCCACAGCGGGTCGCCGCGGGGCGGCGCCGCAGGCGCGGGGCGGTCCGCCGGTGTGCGGAACCCGGCGACGATCTCGCGCAGCAGTTCGCGCAGGTCGACGCACTCCATGATGAAGTCCTTGCCGCGCCGCTCCTCGATGCGCACGAGATCGAGCAATTCGTTGAGGATGGACACCGTCAGTTCCGATTGCCTGACGATCGTGCCCAGAAAATCGCGCCGGTCCGCCTCGTCGAATTCGCGCGTGAGCATGAGCTCGGCGAAGCCGTAGATGCTGGTGAGCGGCGTGCGCAGTTCGTGTGCGGCGGTGGAGAGGAACTCGCTTTTCAGGCGATCGACTTCGGTCTCGTGGGTGACGTCGCGAAAGTACAGGATCTGCGACACGGTCTCGGTATCCGAGATGCGCAGGCCGCACTCGAGCACGCGCTTGTGGGCGCCGTCGATCTCGATCAAATGCCGCCGCCGTCCGCATTCGCCACGGCGGCATCGGCGTGCCCTGTGCGCAGCGCCGCCATGCCGGGGAAGGGCGCCTGCTGGATGCACGCGCGCGTGAGCCGCGCGGAAAATGCCGGCTCGTCCAGTCCCGCGACTTGCGCTTCGGACAAACCGGTCAGCCGCAGAAAGGCGGTGTTCGCGTACTTGACGCGGCGCGCGGCGTCGAAGGAGACGAAGCCGTCCGGGCTCAGGGAGAAAATGGCATTCAGCTGCTCGGTCTGGTCCTCGGCGCGCGCCTGCGCCAACTGGGACTGTTGCTGCGCCTCGAGGCGTTTCGCGCTTTCCGCCTGCAGCAGTTCATGGTCCTCGCCGAGCTGTTGTGCCATGCGATTGAAAGCGTGAGCGGTGTGCGTCAGTTCGTCGTTCCCGCGCACCGCCAGCCGGTGCCCGAAATTGCCCGCCGCGAAGTGCTCGCTCGCCTGGCGCAGTGCCACCAATTGGCGCAGCAGATAGCTGCCGAGCAGCCAGGAAAACAAGGCGACGAGCAGCATTTCCAGGCCGGCAATGCCCGCCGCCCAGCGCCGGGCGGAGGCGAGCAGAACCTGCAGGGGATCGGTGGATACGCCGAGCCGCACTTCGCCGTGCCGGACGCCGCCGGCAAGCACCGGCGCGGACCAATCGAAGATCCCGTCGTTCACCTGATCGATGCGCAGGTCCGGATGGAAGGGGCGCGACAGAAACGCCTCGTCGCCGCGCTCGGTCAGCACGATGCCGCCGGAATCGAGAATGCGCACGAAGTCTATCTGGCCGGAGGCCATGGCCTCGTCGGCGAGACTGTCGAGCGTGGCGAGGTCCTGCGAGATCACCGCATCCTTGGCGGCGGCGGTGAGCAGCTTGCCGCCCAGCTGTACCCTGCGCGTGAGCTGGACCTCGTTGGATTCGCGCAAGATCGACAGGGCGCTGCCGACCAGAACGGCGAGCAGCACCATCTCGATCAGGGCGACGCCGAGGATGGTCTTGGTGCGCAGGCGCATGAATTTATGGCGCCATGGCGGGCGCGGGCTTGGTCATCGGATCGCGCTAGCGCTCGAGAATGTGGATATCGAGGGCGCGGATGTCGTCCCACTCCTTGTCGCGGGCGGCAACGATGCCCTTGAACGCGAGCGGCGCCAGCAAGCGCCGTCCGGTCTCGTCGGTGGCGAGGGATTCCATCGCCGCGAGCACTTTCGCGAACGTTTCGGGCGGCACGCGCGCATGGGCGGCAAAGGCATGCGGGGTATAGGCCGGTGTTTCGGTCAGTATCCGCAGCGTATCGCGGATCTTGGCCGGCGTCGCCTCGAAGGTGCGCCGGATGCCGCCGCCTGCCGCCTGCAGGCCCGATGCCACCGCGCGGTAGACCGAGTCGTGGGAGGCGACGTACTTGGTCTCGATGGGGATCTTCCTGCGCGTGAATTCTGCACGCGGCAGGATGCTGGCGGCAAAGGCGGCCGGTGCCGGGAACGCAACGGCCTTGCCGGCCAGATCGGCCGGCGTGCGGTAGGGGCTGTCCTTTCTCACCACCAGGATGCCCTTGAT
>QYQC01000037.1 GCA_007280315.1 Betaproteobacteria bacterium
CGAGCAAAGCCGCGAACTGGCCGATCTGCGCGCGCACCTGCAGCGCTATCACGCCATGGTGGTGCAGTTGCGCGAGCGCATGCGCGAAGAGGAACTGCGCACAGCGCCCCGGGCTCCGGCTGTCGCGGCGCAGGAACTGGGCGCGTTCCTCGACCGGGAACTGCAAGCCGTGCTGGGCGAATCCGACGCGCCGAACGCGCTCGCGCTGATGGATGATATGCTGCGCGTGATGTCAGCCCATGTCGTCGTCCAGCCCAGCCGCCACGAGTTTTTCGTCGATGGCGCCGATACCCTTCTCGATGCGGCGCTGCGCTCGGGGCTGGCAATCAACTACGGCTGCAGCAACGGCAACTGCGGCCTGTGCAAGGCGCGCATCGTGTCCGGCCAGGTGCACAAAGTCCGTCCCCACGACTACGTGCTGAGCGAGGCGGAGAAACGCCAGGGCTACGCGCTGCTGTGCTCGAACACGGCGATCGGCGATTTGGTGATCGAAGCGCTCGAGTCGGCTGAGCCGGGCGATATTCCCTCGCAGCAGATCGAGGCGCGGGTCAAGGCGAAGCATGCGCTCGGCGACGATCTCATGGTGCTGCACCTGCAGACGCCGCGCTCCAACCGCCTGCGCTTTCTGGCCGGCCAGACACTGACCCTTGCGCTGGGCGAGGACTCGCTGCAGCTGCCTATCGCCAGCTGCCCCTGCGACGACCGCAACTTGCAGTTCCATGTCCAGCGCGACGAGGAAAACGCCTTCGCGCAACGGGTGTTCGGCGCGCTCAAGGGCGGAGACTCGGTATCCTTGTTCGGGCCCTGGGGTGACTTCGTGCTGCGCCCGGACTCGCCGCGCTCCATCGTGTTTATCGCCTGCGACACCGGCTTTGCACCGATCAAGAGCCTGCTGGAGCATGCCATGGCGCTGGAGCAGTCCGAACGCCTGTGCCTGTACTGGCTCGCGACGCGTCCGGCCGGCCACTACCTTGCCAACCTGTGCCGTTCATGGGCCGATGCCCTGGACGATTTCACCTATGTGCCGCTAGCCGCGGATCAGGGTGATGCGTTCGAACTGGTTCGCCGCATCGGCGCCGACCATGCAGATCTGCATGCGTTCGATGTCTATGTTGCCGGTCCCGCGGCGTTCGTCGATGCCGCCACGACGGTGCTGCTCGGGCAGGGCTTTCCCAAAGCGCAACTGGCTGCCGCAATTCTCTGAACATGCCTTACTACATTTACAAAGTCTTCAGCTTTCCGATCCTCAGACTGGAGAAACTGGAACAGCACCAGGCTTTCCGCGACGCCTCCGCCCGCGCCAAGGAATTGCGCGCCGCAATGTCCGCCGCCGAGGGCGGGCTTATCAAGATGATCCTCGCCGAGAACGAGTTGCTGGCCGAAGACATGCTGTCGCAGCAGCGCGCGCCCCAGCCCAACCCGGACGACGACTGAGCGCCGGGCATGGACGAAACCGCGTTCCAACGCGCGCGCGTAACGATGACGCCGCACCCGTGCGCATTCGAGAAGGCGCTGCTCACAGGCGCCTGCGGCTGTTCGCTGGCAGCGCGGCGCAACATCGCCGAGCGTGAGAGTGTCGCCTGCGGCGCGGCGGAGGCGCGCGCGCAATGTGCGGCGCTGGTGGGCCTATTGCGCCAAAACTCGGTATTCGCGCTGAAGCTCGTGCACGGCGAAGCGCCGCTTCCGCATGCAAAAGAGATGAAACTGCAATGCGGCGGCCTGCACGGCGTCGAGCGGGCGCTGACGCAATCCGCTGCGCCGGTCGCGCTGGAACAGGGGGGGCGTGCGAGGACGCAGCGACCGGCGGGCGTGGCCGATGTGTGCGGTCTCATCGAGGCAGCTTGCGAGAAATTCGGCAGTTTGCAGAACCTGCCCTACTCGGCCCTTGTCCAATCGGTGGCCGCCTGGCAGTTGCGCCGCCGCCGGCCTGAATCATGATGTCTTTTCGGGATTTTCCCCAGCTGATCCAAAGCGTGCAGCGCAACTGCGACATCGCCGACGCGCGCCATGCGCGCGAGACGACCTTGTGCAATTACCTTTTGGAAATGCGCGAGTTCTACCGCTGGGAGCACGAGGTCCCGCTGTCACGGTCCCTGCCGCGCAGCGAAGTGGGAAGCTGGATTTCAGCGCGCGAGGCGCTTTGGGACGGCGTGCAGGACGAGGATCTGGAACGGCTGCGCGTGGGTGAACGCAGCTACGATGCTTTCGATGTTGCGGCGATCAACGCGGCGCTCGCTCCGCAGGGCCTGGTCTATGGCGGAGGCTACGGCCGCTTCGGCAAGCCGAATTTCTTTCTCGCGCAACTGGAGCGGCACGAGCGACGGGAGGGACTGACACTGTTCGTGTCGGGCTGCGAATACGCGCGCGATCTATCTGCGCCGCCGGCCGCGCTGCTCGATGGCACTGTTTTCCTGCGACGCGACGCGCTACGCCGCTGGCTCTGGGACAAAATCGAAATCTGGGGCGTGCGTAAAGCCGACGGCGCGCTGAAGTCGGCGCTCGAATGCTACGGTTTTACATCTGAGGACGAGGCGGCACTCGATCACATGGCTGAGCAGGAAGCAGAAACGCTGATCCTGCACGAACTCGGTGAATCCATGGCCGCGCCGCTGCTCGGGACGGCATGGCCGGATTTCATCGCCACGCTTAAGGGGCGGCGCGCCGAGATCCTGGCGCGCGCGGTGCGCGACAACCTGGCCGACTGCCTGTCCACACTGCCGCGCCTGATCGAGCGCGAAGCAGCCTGCTCTATCCATTTCCATTTCGCCAGCTTCGAAGGCACGCGTAGTCGATTGTTTCCGCGGCTGGAACTGGCGTACCGCCGTTGGCGTGAAACGGGAAATCTTGAACCGTTGCGCGAGGCAGCCCTGGCCGGCAGCGCGCATTGGCACCAAGCCGCACTCTCCCTGCTGCGCCTACATCAGGCCGATCCCGCCGCCGCCGAGCAGACCATCGCCGCCTGGATGGAAGACCCTGGCGCGATGTCCCTCTAAGTGGATAAACCGGCAGGAAGCATGCTTAGGGAAGGATGAGGCGCAAATCGTTCTGCCTTGGAAAGAAGAGAATTCCGAAAGTAATGTGGGAAATGTTTGACCTATCGAACGGAGGCAATGATCATGGATGAGATGAGAAAAGTTTTGGTGGTGGACGACGAGGAGATAGTGCGATTGAGCCACATGAGAACGTTAGCGGGCCAAAGCTGCAATGTGGAGGCGGCGCGCGGGGGCGAGGAAGCAGTGGAAAAAATGCAAAAGGACCCGGCGGATGTGGTTTTGATGGATTTGCGCATGCCGGGAATGGACGGGCTGGCCGCATTGAAAACGATCAAGGAGAGATGGCCGCAGACGGAAGTAGTGATTATCACAGGCTATCCATCGGTGTATACGGCGAGGGAGGCGGTCAAGCTGGGCGCCTTTGATTATCTGGCCAAGCCGGTGGACCCGGACAAAGTGCTCGCCGTAGCGAACGAAGCAATGGCGCAAAGATTGGCGTCGCTGCAAGGGGAAAAAGGCGGCCAGGGTTCCCCAAAGGGATGGGCGAAATATCTTGATTGACCGGGAAGAATAATCCGTTTTCGCCCGGCGCCTTACCAATAGGCGAGCAAGCGGCTCTTCTCCACTTTCGCTTCGAAGCGCTTCAGCGGTTGGGTTCCCTTTTTCACGCAGGCGCCGCTGGCGAGATCGAATGCCCACTTGTGTTTTGGGCAGGTCAGCTCTAACCCCTGCAGCGCCAAGTGCGGGATGTTCGTAACCTGATGCGGGCAGCGGCTGTCGTAGACACGATAGTCTTTGCCCTCGCGGTAGACGAACAGCCCGCGGCCGTCGCAATCGAACCGCGCCACTTCGCCATCGCCTAGCTGTGCCGCCGGCGCGATGTTGTGCCAGCGCGCCGCGGCGCCGATGTTCTCCGGGCGGAATTCGGGCAGGTCAAGCGCGAGTATCACGTCCACCGCCCAGACGATTTTCGCCAGCCCCAGCGCCGGGAACGCCATCAGCAGCGCATCCAGCACTTCCATTGGGCTCGCGCCCTCGCGCAACGCCCGCAGCAGGTATTGGCGCAGGCCGGTTTCGGTCTGCGCATGGACCTTGGTGATGACCGAGATCAGCGCGCGCGTCTTCGGATCGAGGTGTTTGCCGGCTTCCTTGAGGAATTTGAAATAGTGCGGAATGGCATCGGGCCGCACTTCGATCAGGTAATTCAGAGCGTCACTCATGGAGTATCGCCTACGCAAAAAGTGGATGCGTTCATTCTACCCTCTGCCGCTAGGTGGCACTGACACGCTGAAAGTAGCGTGCGCGGTAGACCAGACGTTGATGCAGTGGCGATTCAGCGAAGGGCGTGCGTGTGTGCATCACGTTGTTGCTTACCAGTCCCATGCCCGGCTCCAGCCGCGCACGCAACACCCAGGGCGAGTTTGAACTGAGGACGTCCTCCAGCTGCGCCAGCGCGGCCCGCGTGGCGGTATCATTTCTCCACTTTACGCTGACGCTACGCGCGGTGTAACGCATGTGCAGAAAACCGCCGGCATCGACGGAAAACACCGGCCCCGTTTGCTCCGCCCGCTCGACGCTCCCGGCCTCAATCCGCGGCGGAATAGTCATTGCATCCTCGGCCATCAGCGCGCGTATATGCTGCGGGTTGCGATCGCGAAGCTGAATGTAAGCGATTTCGTGGTCGAGCAAGTCGTTTTCGCCGCCGGACTCGGCGCGCCCCACGCAGTGTAAAAGCACGGCGCGCACCGCGCGCTCGCCCGGATTGTAGTAGCCGTCTGTGTGCCATCTTATGCCGCGATTGGTATAAGGAATGAATTCGCCGCGCGTGGCGTGCTCGGAAACCGCGAGCGGCGAAATGCCGTCATCGTCGGCCAGGTAGTTGGAATCGAGGTCGCGCAGGCCCAGTTGCAATCCGAGCCGGCGCGGGATCTCCTTATCCGCTTCGCCTCCGGTCGGGCTGGCATAGACCGCCATGTTGGCGCGCGCGCAGCGCTCTAGCAGCGCCTGCTTTTCCGGCGCGCTGAGCGCGCGCGGATCGCGCACCTCGACTACGAGTTCACCTAGGGTCTTGGGAAAGCGCGCGAGCTTTTCGGCGCGCCAGGACTGGTACGCGGATTCGTCGGCAAGATCGAAAGCGGCGCCCGCCCGCGAATGCACGCGCAGGCTCATTCACCGACGTTGCGTTCGCGCCGCGGCCGGCGCGCCTCGCCCGGGGGCGCAAACAGGCCGGCAAGCGTGCTCTCCAGCGCCTTGATCGCCTCGGGCGCCTCGATTTCCATGATCTGGTCGATCACCCACGCATGGTCCTTTTCGGGAACGATCTGCAGCAGGCGGCTGCCGAAAAAGCGGCGGAAGCCGAAATCGGGCCCGTCCTTTTCGTCGTAGGCGAAATCGGCGTATTCGCCGCCGCGCTGGTTGGCGAGGGCGATGAAATGGCGGCGGGCGAATCCGGGCTCGGGTTCGGCGACCAGCATGTCGCGGTTTTCCTCCACCACCTCGGCCAGCTTCAGTGCAAGCGCGGTGGTGAAGGCGAGGCGTTTATCGGCGTCGAGCGCCCGGTAGGCAAGGCGATCGGCCGCGTGCAGCAGAAAAGCGAGGTATTCGCATACGAAATCGAAATACTGCGTGCCGATGTCGATTTCGAACTGCGCCGTGCGCATGCGGCGGATCGCATCCTGCGAGAGTTTCCAGCCGAGCATGGCGATCACGCTCGCGAGCTCGGCCATGCTGCGTTCGCCAGCTCCCCGGTGGAAGTGGCTGCGGATGCGGATGGCCAACTGGAGCGCCGCTCTAACCAACGCTCAACACTAGTACCCGCCTTTGCCGAACGGCTTGGGCAGGCCGGCGATGCGCGCGCCTTGCTTGGCGGGTCCGAGCGGGAACAGGTCGTAGAGCGCCTTGCTGTCGCAGCCCGGTATCAGCGCGGCAACGTCTTTCAGCATGTTGCGAAAGTTCGGCGTCTGGCCGTGTTCCTTGTACTCGCCGCGCAGGTATTGCACGATTTTCCAGTGATCGTCGTTCAGCTCGAGACCTTCCGCCTGCGCGATCAGGCGCACGATTTCTTCGCTGTATTCGGGGGCGA
>QYQC01000048.1 GCA_007280315.1 Betaproteobacteria bacterium
CGTGCCGGGTTAGCTCAGTTGGTAGAGCAGCGCATTTGTAATGCGACGGTCGAGGGTTCGATTCCTTTACCCGGCACCATTTCCCCGTGGCACTTGCGCTCGCGCCGTACCCCCACCAGGGACTAGCGGTACACCAGCACCGGCAGCTTGCAGTGCGTGAGCACCTTGTTGGTTTCGCTGCCGATCAGCAGACCGGCAATGCCGCTGCGGCCATGAGACGCCATGAAAATGAGATCGCATTTAGCGTCGTTCGCGGCCTTGATGATTGCCTGATAGGGCGAATCTCCGCTGGCGTAGTGCCCGACGCATTCGACGCCGCCGACAGTCGCCAGTTTCTTCACCTGCGCCAGGTATTTCTCCGCGGCTTTCTTGATCTGCGTCTCATACACGGAGAGCGTGACGAAATTCGCCGGCATGTAGTCACCGGCGATATTGGGATGATATTCGGGCGCCGCGTAGAACGCGGTGATGCGCGCCCCGTGGACTTTGGCGAAGCGGATCGCGCTCTTCGCGGCGCGCAGGGATAAGGTCGACCCATCGGTCGGGAACAGGATGTGCTTGAACATGTCGGAATCCTTTCGTTTTGTGAAAACGCCGCAATAATACCGGTTGCACCGCGTCGGCGTGTCAGGCAGCGGCGAGCTTTCCCCACGCGATCCCGGACTGCACCTGCGGCCTCGCTCTGCCTCCGCCGTTTTCGACACCGCTTGCTTTCGGGATGGATTCTCGAGTTGGCGCGAAGCCGGCGCGGTCGCACGCCGCCGGATCGATCACGCGGCGCAGGGCGTCGGCGTCGATAATGTCGATACTCCTCTGCTGGACCTGGATGAAGCCTGCGGTATTCAACGCCGAAAGCGCCCGGCTCACCGTTTCGAGCTTCAATCCGAGGTAACTGCCGATGTCCTGCCGCGTCATGCGCAGATTGAACGAACAAGGCGAATAGCCCAACGCGCCGAGCCGCGCCGACAGGTTGAGCAGGAACGCCGCCACCCGCCCTTCCGCGCCGAGCGTGCCCAGGGTCCACGCCATGTTCTGCACCCGCACCAACTCCCGGCTGAGTATGCGGTAGATCAACGCCTCCAGGCGGGGAGATTGGTACACCAGGCGCGCCATGCGTGCGAGCGGCAGGATTACCACTTCGCTGGTATCGAGAGAAATCGCGCTCGACCGGTAGTGGCCGCTGTCGATCCCGTCGGCCCCCATCAGGTCTCCGCACATCGGGAAGCCCAGCACCTGCTCGCTTCCGGACAGGTCGGTGTAGACGGTCTTGAAGCAGCCGGAACGCGCAACATAAAGGGAATGGAATTTGTCACCGGCATGCACCAGCGCCTCGCCTTCGTGCACCCGGCGCAGGGCGAATGCGGTACGAACCTGCCAGGTTTCGCCGGGTTCGTCGATATGCAGCAATCGCGTCAGTTCGCGCACGGAAAAACTGGCGCCCTCATGTTCGCGCTTGCATGGCGTCTCGTCGTCGGCGTTGCCAAAATCGAGCGCGTCATAGTAAGACATTGCGGCGGTCATCTTTTGCTCCATGGTCTATGTGCGTGAGTCCGGCTACACCTTTGGCCCCGGGCCGGTGCCGTCCCGGTGGTCGGCCCACCTCTGGACGATCTCCCGTACCAGCGGAAATTCGGACGACTTGTCGAGAAAGAATTCGGCGCCGGCATCGATGCAGGCGCGGCGGTGCTGATCGGTGGCGTAATTGGTGAGCACTGCCACATGCATTGCCGGGGCGGATGGACGCACAGCCCTGAGCACATCGAGGCCGCTTCCGTCTTCGAGTTGAAGATCGAGGATCACCGCGCCCGGATGGGTCGAGCGTATGCCCTCGATCGCGCCCCCGACTGTGCCTGCTTCGCCCACCAGTTCTGCGCCCGCGATGCCCCTGATCGTTGCCGCCAGGCGCGCGCGAATCGCCAGTGAATCTTCCACCAGAAATACCATGAGCGTTACCCCCTGCGGCGCCAAATGCATTCCTACCGCCAGATCTACTTGTTGCTCCAAGTATGGAACGGGGTGCGCGCCATCCGCCATAGGCACGCTCTGAAACAAGGGGTCAGCACTTACGCAAGCGCAGTAGGGCGATGCCTACAGCCTGGGACCAGGCCGGGGATGCTAGGTGTCTTGTGCGTCGCCCAGCTTGTGCGCCATGGCGTAGCGCACCAGGTCGGCGACGCTGTCCATGCGCATTTTTTCGAGGATCCGCGCCTTGTGCGTGCTGACGGTCTTTCCGCTCAGATGAAGTCGGGCGGCGATGTCGGACACCGTGGCTCCGGCCACCAGCATGCCGAATACCTCAAATTCGCGGTCCGACAAGGCCTGGTGCGGCAGGCTGTCGGCCTGCGGCCTGAGTGTGAGCGCAAGCTGTTCGGCAACCCCGGGGCTGATGTACAGGCCGCCATTGGCAACTTTGCCGATCGCCGCCACCAGAAGCGCCGAAGCGCTTTCCTTGGTCACGTAGCCTGAAGCACCGGCGCGGATCGCGCGCACCGCATATTGCTCCTCCTGGTGCATCGACAGCACCAGCACCGCGACTTCCGGGCGTGCGGCTTTCACCCACTTGATCAACTCTATGCCGCTTTTACCCGGCATCGACATGTCGAGCAGCAGCAGTTCGAACCCGCCCGCGCGCACCTGTGCCATGACCTCGTCGCCGTTCACCGCTTCGCCCGCCACTTCGATTTCCGCCGCGCCCTGAAGGATGCGGCGCAGGCCGTCGCGCACGATCGCGTGGTCATCGGCGATCAGGATGCGCGTCATGCCTCGGTCTCCTGTTCTTCGGCAGCCGCAAGCGGCACGCGCGCGCGCACTTCGCTGCCATGACCCGGTTTGCCGGTGATCGCGACAGTGCCGCCGAGCAAGGACACGCGCTCGCGGATGCCCCGCAGCCCGAAGGTGCCATGCTTGTGCTGATCGGCCGCCTCTATTCCGCGGCCATTGTCGCGCACCGTAAGTTCAACCCAGTCTTCGTTCTGCTCCAGACGGATCTCGGCGCTGGTGGCCTTGGCGTATTTTGCAATGTTGGTAAGCGATTCCTGTGTGATGCGGTACAGGGCGGAGGCGATCGGTTCGCGCACCTGCGCCACGGCCTCGTCGATAACGAGGTCGGTCGCGATGCCTGTGTGCCTGGAAAAATTCTGCGTCAACCAGTCGAGCGCGGCAGCGAGGCCGAGGTCGTCCAGCATCAGCGGACGCAGATCGGAGGCAATGCGGCGCGTGGCGGCGATGGTGTCGTCGAGCAGCGCGTGCATCGCCAGCGCGCGCTGCCCCAGGTCGGGCTGGCCCGCGGGCAGCGCGGAACGCAGCGACTCCAGATCCATTTTGAGCGCGGTCAGCGACTGGCCGAGCTCGTCGTGCAACTCGCGCGCAGTGCGGCGCCGCTCGGCTTCGAGCGCCTCGTTGGCTGCACGGGACAGGCCCCGCAGTTCCTGCTGCGAGCGCCTGAGTTCCTGTTCCGCGCGCCTGCGCTCAGTGATGTCGCGATGAAATGCGAGGATGTACATTTTTCCGTCGATATCGATACCGGAGGTGGCCACGTCCAGCGGCAATACGTGGCCGTCCCGATGAAAATGCTCTACTTCGAACCCGATTGTTTCACCCTGCAATATGCGCCCGATTCTCCCGGATGCGAGATTCAGGGTTTCCGGCGTATCCAGCTGGCTCAGATTCATGCCCAGGAGCGCTTCCGTGGTGTAGCCGTGCATGCGCGCAAACGAGCGGTTGACGTCAACGATATTACCCGCCGCATCCAGCAGCAGAATACCATCCATGGCCTGACTGAACAGGGTCCGGTAGCGCCGCTCGTTCTCGCGCAGCTTCGCCTCCGCCTGCATGCGTTCGGTGACGTCGCGCAGAATCACGATAAAGTGCTCCACGTCGTGGAGCCGCACCCGGGAAATCGACGCGTCGACCGGGAACTCCCGGCCATCCGCTCGTTTCCCGGTCAGTGCCAGGTGCTCGCCCGTCGCTTGTGCTTGCGCATTGCGCCCGTCGCCCCCGGCGGCAGCTGGTAGCGTCGGTGTCAACCCTGGCCCTGGAACGAAGCGGCTGAGTTCGACGCCGAGCGTGTCCACGTTCGCGCAACCGAAAATCTGTTCCGCGGCCGCGTTGAACAAAACGATGCGCCCATTGGCGTCGACGATGATGATGGCGTCCATTGCCGACTGGATGATTGCCTGCAGACGCTGTTCCGACTCGATCACCGCAGCCTTGAGTTCCTCGTCGATGCGCAGCTGGCGCGCGAGCCACAGGGTGATCACGCCGAACAGCATCGCTGCGATCCCTGCGATCGAGCCGAACAGCCAGGCGCTGCGCCACCACGTCTGCAGAATGAATTTCATGGACGAACTCACGCTGATGACCAGCGGGTAGCTCCCGATCGAATAGATCGCGCTCACCCGCTCGCCCGCGTCCGCGGCGCCGGCCTGGTGAATCAATCGCCGCCCGCCCTGCGCGCCCTGGGCAAACAGCTCGGAATCCGTATGGTCGGCGGACGCGGCGGCGATCGATGTGGGGTATCCGGTGAGAAGTACCCCGTCGTGGCGCAGGAGGCGCACCATGCCATCCGGCCCGAGCTCCTGCAGACCAAGTGGCCATAGAAAGTACGCTGGATCGACAAACGCCGTGATGACGCCGAAAAAGCGCCCTTCTTCGTCAGTGAGTCTTCGGCTGACGCCAATACCCCGCCCGCCGCCGAATTTGTCGTTTCCCGGCCGCGAGGGTTCGAACCGCGGAGCCCGGTTATCAGGCTGCGAGCGGAATGAATCGCTGACGCCATAGTTCGCCTGCGGTGGCGGATAAGCCGCGGTATCGATCAGCGGCGCGCCCGCGGAATCGGTCAGGCGCAGCGCGCGCACATAGGATGTGGCGGCGATGGTTTCTTTCAAATGCAGGTGCAGCGCTTCACTCGGGACCAGCCGCCCCTGCATTGTTGAGCGCCGCGCGTCTTCGGCAGTGGCGGAGAGGACGGCGTCGACCGCGTGGGTCGATCGCAGCGTTTGCTCCCCCAGAATTTGCGCCACGTCAAGCAGATGGCCTTCGGCGCGCTGGATCACGTCCTCGTGCATGCGCCACAGACTGAGCGCAGTGCCGGCTATGACCGCCATCACCGCCAGGGCGCCCAGGCCGAGCACCAGATGGCGCAGCCGCCGCGCATGCGTAGGACGCGGCTTTGCAGCGCCTGCGTGCCAATCCGGTTGGACCGAATGTTGCCGCAAACTGCTCCCCTTCAAGCTGCTCCCGTTATTACGTCGTCAGTATAAGAGAGAAAGGCCTGTGACTACCCGGATTTATGCCAAACCAGGCTGAATCGGACTGCACGGCGCGCCCGGTCGCTGCCGCAGGGGGGGCGCCGGCCGGGAAAAGTTCCCGCATATTTCGGTTTCGATACGAAAAAGGCGCTTTTCACCCTGCTACGCCAAGAGTAGAATCACGCGGTCCTGGGCGACCCCATTTCCGTTCCAATCCTGGCGGGCATGGCCGGCGCCAGGGAGGAGCAGATTGATTGAAGCCGACTGATATTGGCGCACCGGATTACTTCCATAAAGTTGTCGACTGTCAATGGGCCTGCCCCGCCCATACCCCCGTCCCCGAATATATCCGCTTGATCGCGGCAGGCCGCTACGATGACGCCTACATGGTCAACTGGAAGTCGAACGTCTTTCCTGGAATTCTCGGCCGCACCTGCGACCGCCCGTGCGAGCCTGCCTGCCGCCGAAGCCGCGTGGAAGATGCGCCTGCTGAAGACGCAAAGGGCGCGGCCGCCGGCGCCAGCAGGGAACCGGTAGCAATCTGTCGCCTGAAGCGCGTCGCCGCAGACAACAAGGACGACATTCGCGCACGCCTGCCGCTGCCGCCGAAAAAGAAAAACGGCAAGCGCATCGCCTGTGTCGGAGCCGGCCCGGCGTCGCTGACCGTCGCGCGCGACCTGGCCCCGCATGGCTATCATGTCGTCGTCTACGATGGCGACGCCAAGGCCGGCGGCATGATACGCAGCCAGATACCCCGGTTCAGGCTGCCCGAGGAGGTCATCGACGAAGAGGTCGGCTACATCCTCGGCCTGGGTATCGAGTTTCGCGCCGGCAAGCGCGTGGACAGCATGAAGGCACTGCTGGCCGAAGGCTATGACGCGGTGTTTGTCGGTTCGGGCGCGCCACGCGGCCGCGACCTCGATATTCCCGGGCGCAAGGAAGCGGCCAAACATATCCACATCGGCATCGACTGGCTCTCCAGTGTCTCCTTCGGGCATATCGAGAAGATTGCGAAGCGCGTGATCGTGCTCGGCGGCGGCAACACCGCCATGGACTGCTGCCGCACCAGCAAACGCCTGGGCGGCGACGACGTGAAAGTGATCGTGCGTTCCGGCTTCGACGAAATGAAGGCCTCGCCGTGGGAAAAGGAAGACGCGGCGCACGAGGGTATTCCCATCCTCAACTATCTGGTACCCAAGGAATTCACCCACAAAAAGGGCAAGCTCACCGGCGTTACCTTCGAGAAGGTGGCGGCGAAGTTCGACGACAAAGGCCGGCGCCGGCTGGTACCCACGGGCGAACCCGATCATCATTTCGATTGCGACGAGGTTCTGGTCGCGGTAGGCCAGGAAAACGCCTTTCCCTGGATTGAAAAGGACTGCGGCATCGCGTTCGACGAATGGGGCATGCCGGTGGTGGACAAAATCACCCTGCAATCGTCGCTGCCGCGGGTGTACTTTGGCGGCGACGCCGCGTTCGGGCCGAAGAACATCATCTGGGCCGTGGCCCACGGCCACGACGCCGCGGTGTCGATCGACAAATTCTGCCAGGGCGAGGACGTCGCGACGCGTCCGCCACCCATGGTGCACCTGATGTCGCAGAAAATGGGCATCCACGAATGGAGCTACGACAACGAAATCGCGCTCGACCGCCGCTACAAGGTGCCCTGGCGCAGTGCCAGTGAGACGCTGAAGAACATCAAGATCGAGGTCGAGATGGGATTCGACCGGGCCACCGCGTGGAAAGAGGCGGAGCGCTGCCTAAACTGCGATGTGCAGACCGTGTTCATCAACACCAAGTGCATCGAGTGCGATGCCTGTGTCGATATCTGCCCGATGGACTGCATCACCTTCACCGTCAACGGCGAGGAATCGAACCTGCGCGAACGGCTCAGCGCACCGGCGACCAACCTGACGCAGGATTTGTATGTTTCCGGGACGCTCAAGACCGGGCGCATCATGGCCAAGGACGAAGACGTGTGCCTGCACTGTGGTCTGTGCGCCGAGCGCTGCCCCACCGGCGCCTGGGACATGCAGAAATTCCTGCTCGAGATGACTAACGCCGGTCCCGGATGCCGTGCGCGCACGGCGAAGAAGGAGTTGGCGCCGGCATGAAAGGAAAACGCATAGAGGCGGTCAACGACTTCGTCGTCAAGTTCGCCAACATCAATGGCTCGGGTTCGGCGTCGGCGAACGAACTTTTCGCCCGGTCCATCCTCAGGATGGGCGTGCCGGTGAGCCCGCGCAATATTTTCCCCTCCAACATCCAGGGTCTGCCCACCTGGTACGAGGTGCGGGTGACGGAAAAAGGCTGGCTCGGCCGGCGCGGCGGCGTGGATCTGATGGTGGCGATGAATCCGCAGACCTGGAACCAGGACCTGGCGGAAGTAGAGCCCGGCGGTTATCTTTTTTACGACAGCACCAGGCCGATGCCGGCCTCCAAGCTGCGCGACGACATCAATATCCTGGGCATGCCGCTCACCGACATCTGCAACGCGACCTACGACGA
>QYQC01000188.1 GCA_007280315.1 Betaproteobacteria bacterium
GCCGCCCTGTTGCCCTGTCGCACCGTGGATCCGGTGATTTTTCTCGACTCGGCCGGGCGCGCCTATAGCGTGGACGCGGCGGGTCTGCCGAGCGCGCGCGGTGACGGCGTGCCCGCTTCGTCGTTGGTGGAAGTGCAGGGCGGCGCCAAAATCATGCACTGCGTCGCGGGCAAGCCGGATACCAGGGTGCTGGTTGCATCGAGCGGCGGCTACGGCTTCCTCTGCACCATCGGCGACATGGTTTCGAATCGTCGCGCCGGACGCGAATTCATGAGCGTGGACGCGGGCGAGACACCGCTGGCGCCGTTCGTCTACGACGAGGAAACGGGGAACCATGTAGTAGCGCTTTCCGGCGACGGGCGTCTGCTGGCGTTCGACATTGCCGAAATGCGCGCCATGTCGAAGGGGCGCGGCGTGATCGTCATGGGCCTGGACAAGGGTGAAAAGCTGCTCGCCGCGGCGGTTACCCGGCTGACTTCGGTCACGGTCAGCGGCAGCGGCCGTGGCGGCAAGGACAAGACACTGGAGATCAAGGGCGAAAAGCTGCGCCACCACGTTGGCCACCGCGCGCGCATGGGGCGGGTGTTGCCGGAGAAGCTCAAACCTACGGGGCTTGTGGTCGCGGCCAAGCTGCAGCTGAACGGAAAATAGCGCCGAAAGTTCTGCTGCGTTGCGGTAAAATTACGCCCTTTCCGGCCTCACCGTACGCAGCACCATGTCACTTATCGTTCAGAAATTCGGCGGCACCTCCGTCGGCTCGACCGAGCGCATAAAAAATGTCGCCAAACGGGTCGCGCGCTGGAAGTCAAAAGGGCACCAGGTGGTGGTCGTACCCTCGGCCATGGCTGGGGAAACAAACCGCCTGATCGCGCTGGCGAAGGAAATTTCGCCCGACCCCGACCCACGTGAACTCGACGTCATCGCTTCCACCGGCGAACAGGTAACGATCGGTCTGTTGTGCATGGCGCTGATGGAGCAGGGGGTGAAAGCCAAAAGCTACACCGGCGCCCAGGTCAAGGTTCTGACAGACAGTGCGTTCACCAAGGCGCGCATAGAGCGCATCGACGAGAACCGGATGCGCGATGATCTCGAAGCCGGTTTCGTCGTGGTAGTCGCAGGGTTTCAGGGCGTGGACGCAACCGGCAATATCACCACGCTCGGACGCGGCGGCTCCGATACGTCGGCGGTGGCGCTGGCTGCCGCGCTCAAGGCCGACGAATGCCAGATCTACACCGACGTGGATGGTGTCTACACCACCGACCCGCGCATCGTCCCCGAGGCGCGGCGCCTGAACAGCATCACCTTCGAGGAAATGCTGGAAATGGCGAGTCTGGGCTCGAAGGTGCTGCAGATTCGCGCGGTCGAGTTCGCCGGAAAGTACAAGGTGAAACTGCGCGTACTATCGTCGTTCGAGGAGGACGAAGGTCCGGGTACGCTGATTACGTATGAGGAAGACGACAAAATGGAAAAAGCCGTTATTTCCGGCATCGCGTTCAATCGCGACGAAGCCAAGATCACCATCATGGGCGTGCCCGATCGACCGGGCATCGCCTATCAGATACTCGGACCGATCGGCGAGGCCAACATCGACGTCGACATGATCATCCAGAACGCCAGCGTCGACAACATGACCGATTTCTCCTTCACCGTGAATCGCGGCGAGTACGCCAAGGCGATGGCGGTGCTGGATAAACAGGTCAAGAATCACATCAAGGCAACCGACATCCGCGGCGACGCCAAGGTGTGCAAAGTGTCGCTGGTGGGCGTGGGCATGCGCACCCATGCCGGTGTCGCAGGCAAGATGTTTCGCACGCTGGCGGAGGAGGGCATCAACATCCAGATGATTTCCACCTCGGAAATCAAGGTCGCAGTGGTGATCGACGAAAAATACATGGAACTGGCGGTGCGGGCGCTGCACAAGGCGTTCGACCTGGACCAGCCGCAGTGATGCGGCGGAGTTTTCGAACGAAAGTAGCGCCCATGTTATAGTTTCAACCTGATCCGGAGAGGTGGCCGAGTGGTCGAAGGCGCGCCCCTGCTAAGGGCGTATATGGCTTAAACCGTATCGAGGGTTCGAATCCCTCCCTCTCCGCCAATTAAAAAACGGGCCATCGGCCCGTTTTTTAGTTGGCCAAGACGGTGGGTACTTCGAGAACCCTCCGGTTCGACCAGCGGCGTCCGGGGGACGCCGCGCAGGACGCCGAGTCGCATGAGCGACTCGGCGGTCCCGAAACGCAGCGCGTTTCGGGATGAGTGCATCGCCTTGAGGCGATGTACTCACAATCCCTCCGCGCACTGTGGCCAGTCCCCGCAGACCTCAGCGCCCGCATACCAGGTGGTGCACCTCCAGCAGTTCCGGACGCACCTTCTGAAACGGCTTGAGGTCGCTGAGGAAGGACGGCCGGTTGGGATCGCTGCGGTTGAGCTTGACGTTCAATTGCTGGACGGCGATACACGCAGATTCCAGGCGCTGCGACGCGCTGAGTTCGTTGAGGGAAACCAGCGTCGCCGTTGTGATCGTGGGCTCTAACGCCCGCCCAGCCATATCCATCAGGTAGGGAAAGGAAAGCCCGACGGCCAGAGCGATCGCCAGGAAAATCAGTTGTTGCTTCGAGCGGATCATAGGTCAGTTCTTCCGTTGGTCCAGCGCCAAGGCGCAATATAGCGCACCCCGGCCACGGTCGCATCGGCCCGAGCGCGTGCCGCAACCGGGCCGGGTGCCGCGCAACCACGGCTGCCTCGCCCGGATTGACGGTCAATAAGATACCTAAGCGCTGCGCGAATTCTTCGGATAGACTTCTTCGCCAGAAGGTTATAACAGGGTACGCACCCGGTTGGTCTGTTGCGAGGGAAGCGCCCTAAACTAAAATAATAATTGGGAGGATTCTCCGATGATTGGAGCAATTCCTGGAAATCGTTTTGCAATCGCCGCGCTATAGCCGATCCGTGCCATGGCATATTCAAACTCCATTCGGAATCCTGCGTGAAAACATTTCATTTTGATTTTTCAGCCGCCGCCGTCTTGGCGGCGATGCTATTTGCATCGACCATTGCGCTTGCGCAAGAGCCGGCAAAGAAGTCGTCCCAGCCTGCTTTCAATCAATCGCAGCGTACGGACATCGAACGGATTGTGCGGGATTACCTGCTCAAGAATCCGGCCCTCATTCAGGAGGCGCTCAAGGCCCAGGCCGAACAGGAAAGATTGCTGCTCTCGCTGAAGACCAAGCAGGCGATCCAGGCGAATCGCAGTGCGCTGCTCAACAACCCGAACTCTCCTGTCGGCGGAAACCCCAAAGGCGACGTAACCGTGGTTGAGTTCTTTGATTATCGTTGCGGCTACTGCAGGCAGGTGTCGCCGGTCGTGGCGCAATTGATCGCGGCCGACCCCAAGGTACGCGTTGTGTACAAGGATTTTCCGATTCTCGGTCCCGAATCGGTATATGGCGCGCGCATTGCCCTGGCAGCGCGCAAGCAGAACAAGTACTCAGACGTACACACTGCGCTGATGGCCACCGATACCATCGATGAGAACGCGATCGCGCGCATCGCTGCCCAGCTTGGCCTTGACGGCAAGCGACTTCGGTCAGACATGGAAGACACCTCAATCGGCAAGATCATCGACAAGAATTACCAGCTCGCGAGCACGCTGAATATCAACGGGACCCCGGCGTTCGTGGTGGGCGATCAGATGTTGCCCGGCGCGACCGACCTGGCCGGATTACTGGCGTTCGTATCACAGGAGAGAGCACGGCTTAAGTCGCAGGTGAAATAGATGGCGCGGCACCAGATTGATAGCGTAAACCCGACGCTGATCATTGCCGTCGACGACGATGCACAGCTGGTGGCGATGGAGTTCAATAACAAACCCGGAATCAGCATCGTGTTCGCCGGCATCAACGGCGCGATCGAGCCTAATGGCTACGACAAGGCGGCAAACGTCACCGGCATACTCGAACGCAAACCGCTGCTCGACGTGCGCGAAGCGCTGGTCGCGATGCGCGGCAGCAGCGGCAGACCCCTGGGCCAGCGCCTGTTCCACCTCGGCGACAACTCCGAATCCGTGCTCATGGACACCGCGGAACTGAGCCGATTCCACTGGGCGCCGCTGAGTCTGGTGGATTCGAAGAATGTGCCTACGTTCGAGTAGTGGAAAGCGGCGGTGATCGACGCGGGCAAGCGCGCCGATGTGCTGTTGATTTCCAACTATCGCGCCGTCTATCGCAAGGCGGGCGATACCGCCGTGGTCCCGCCTCGGGAAATCATGCGCTGGACCGAACAGAATTCCGCCATTCCCGCGGTCGGCATGGCCGGCTTTTTCACCGATGACGGCGGCATGTTTGCAGTCGGCGCATCCGGCTTCGAGCAAGGCGAAACTACCGGCAGGATGGCCATTCGCATCCTGGACGACGCCGTGTCACCACGCGACATTCCGGTAGTCATGCCGCGCGAATTTCTCATTTATGTGAGCAAATCCGTGATGAAAAAGCGCGGGCTCAGCCTGCCGAGTCTGTACGAATCGTTTGCCCGCGCGACCAACAACTACAGCGAATAGATTGCGCAGCGCCCCGGCGTGGCAAAATGGCCGGAGGATTGCGAGTGTTCGTGCCGAATTGCCCGGGATGAGCCGCTCGAGCGGGACGGCATCCCCGCGACTACCGACAGCATCACAAATTATGGACATCAGACCATGAGCGACCGAATCAAAATGCGACCGGACACCATTACCACCCACGCCGGACGCGACCCGCAACGCTTCGACGGTGTGGTGAACACCCCGGTGTTTCGCGCGTCGACCGTGCTGTTCCCCGATGTCGAATCGTATGAAGCGCGCGATGGCGACGATTACAAGATAATGCGTTACGGCATTTACGGCACGCCCACCACATTCGCGCTGGAGGAAGCCGTGGCGCAGCTCGAGGGCGGTCATGCGGCGGTGGCGCTGCCCTCGGGCCTGGCGGCCATCGTCGCCGCGCTGGCCGCATTCGCGAAAAGCGGCGCGCATATTCTGATCACTGACTCGGTGTACCATCCGACGCGCAACTTCTGCGACCAGCGTCTGCGCGGCATGGGCGTCGAAATCGAATACTACGACCCGTTGATCGGCGCCGGCATCGCCAGATTGATCCGTCCGAATACCACGGCTGTTTTCTGCGAAGCGCCCGGATCGCACACATTTGAAATGCAGGATATTCCGGCGATTGCGGCGGCGGCGCACGCGAAGGGCGTCGCGGTACTCGCCGACACCACCTGGGGCACACCGTATTTTTTTCGTGCGTTCGAGCATGGCGTGGACATTTCGATCCATGCCGGCACAAAGTACATATCCGGCCATTCCGACGTGATGATGGGCATCATCGTCACCAACGAGCAGTACTGGCTCCAGCTGCGCCGGGCGGTCGCCGACTACGGCTATTGCGTGAGCCCGGACGATTGCTATCTTGCCTTGCGCGGTTTGCGCACCATAGGTGTGCGCATGCGGCACCAGCAGCAAAGCGCGCTCCAGATTGCGCGCTGGCTGCAACGGCGGCCCGAAGTCAAGCGCGTGCTCTACCCCGCGCTTGAGGACGATCCGGGATACGCGCTGTGGAAGCGGGATTTTACCGGCGCGGCATCGCTGTTCGGCGTCGTGCTCAACAGCACCAGCCCGCGTGCGGTTGCCGCGCTGATCGACGCGCTGACATTGTTTGGCATCGGATCGAGCTGGGGCGGATTTGAAAGTCTCGCGATTCCGGCCGATCCGGGAAAACATCGTACGGCTACCCAATGGAATCCGGGCGGACCGCTGTTGCGATTGCACATTGGACTGGAGCACCCGGACGACTTGATCGCCGATCTGGAGCGGGGACTGGAGCAAATGCGACTGGCCGGTTGAGCTATTAGCGGTCCGGCGCGATCTAACTGCGGAAAGCCGCGGACGCGAGTCTGACGCAACTAGCGCATTACGCCGTCGTCGGTTCTCCCCTGCGCGCGACCCGGCATTGGCGTGATTTAGGCGCTGATTGTTTCTTCCTCAGCAGGAAGTCACGGTATTTCATGTCCTCCTGCAATAAATGGTCGATGAGCAGCTGTTTGATATGCAGACCCTTGAGCGCCCAGGTGAAGCTGACATCGGCGCGCTCGAATTCTTTCATCACGCGCTCGAACTGCGCGGTGAGCTGCGCGTGCTTGGCTGCGTGAGCCGAGCGCTGCGGGTACTTCCATTGATTCAATAGCTGTTGTTCATGCCAGAAATGGTGTGCCGCTTCCATCAGTATCAAGTCGAGCAGCCGCTCGACGGTCGTTTTAGGCTTGCACTCGACGACTGCCTTGTTCAATGCGTTGATGCGGGCGACGAAATTGCGATGTTCCTCGTCGATTTCCGGAACGCCGACGCACAGGGTGTCGCTCCATTTGATTTCCCATTCGCAGTCTTTCATCGTGTTTCCCCCGCCGGCCGGTCCCATAGTTAGATCGAAAACACCGATGGTGCCAACTTTCCGGGGCGTGCCATTGACAAGGATCAAGCAAGTCCAAGAGAGCGGAAAGTTCGGTGGCGTCGCCGAAGGGCTGGAGCGTGCGACATCAGCTCTAATGTGTACCACGCGTGACCGGACTGGACGATGGCGTCATAATGCTGGAGGCGGATTAATGGTGCGGGACAGCAACCTGGGAGGGGATCGATCGATGCAAAACTCGAGTGGAAACGGCACCGTACTGTGGGGGCTTGACAAGCGCGGCGTCGCCAGCGTGACGCTGAATCGTCCGCAGGTGAACAATGCCTACAATGGCGACCTCATTGCCGGGGTGCATGAAGCCATGGACGCGCTCGGCGCAGCAAAGGGTGTGCGCGTTGTAGTGCTGCAGGGAAACGGCAAACACTTCCAGGCCGGCGCGGACCTTGCCTGGATCAGTGCGGTGGGTCGCATGTCGCCGGAAGAAAACGACAAAGCCTCGCGCGCCACCGGCGAGCTGGTGCGCCGGCTGGACGCGCTGCCGTTGCCGACGGTCGCGCTGGTGCAGGGCGGTTGTTTCGGCGGCGGCACCGGCATCGTCGCCGCCTGCGATATTGTCGTCGCCGGCGAGGATGCCATGTTCGCAATTACCGAAACCCGCTGGGGCTTGATGGCCGGCATCATTCTGCCGCAGTTGGTCCAGGCAATCGGCCTGCGCGCATTGCGGCGTTATGCGCTCACCGGCGAGCGTTTCGATGCACACGAGGCGCGCCGCATCGGCCTGGCGCATCAGGTTTGCGCCATGGACAAGCTCGCGGAGGTAGGCGCGCAAATCGTCGATGCACTGTTGATGAACGCGCCGAATGCGACGGCTGCAACCAAGACGCGCTCGCTGCAACTCGCCGGCGCGGTCGTCGAGGACACACTATTCAATGACCTGGTGCGCGAGCACGCGGCTACGCGCCAGCTTGCCGAAGCCGTGGAAGGCCTGGCGTCATTCAAGGAAAAGCGCAAGCCGAGCTGGTATCCGGCCGTGGCCTGACCAGGCGCGACAGAAAAAGGGAGAGGAAGAGGACATGGATTTTAAACTCAACGAAGCGCAGAAGATGCTGGTCGATCTGGCCGACCGCATGGGGCGGGAGGAGTTCGCGCCCAAGGCCGCGCGCTGGGACCGCGAACACGAATACCCGCACGAAAACGTGGAAGCGCTGCGCCGCGCCGGCCTCCTGGGAATGACCATTCCAAAAAAATTCGGCGGGCCCGAGCGGCCGCTGATCGACGTGGTGCTGGCAATCGAGCAAATCGCGAAATACTGCGGCGTGACGGCGCGCATCGTGGTGGAGACCAATATGGGCGCGCTCGGCAGCGTCATGGCCTACGGTACCGAGGCGCAGCAGCGCGAAATCGCACGCCGCGTGCTGCAGGATGGCGACAAACCGGCCATCGGCATGACCGAGCCCGGCGCCGGTACCGATCTCACCGCTTTGAAGACGCGGGCGGTGGAGTGCGACGGTGGCTACCGCGTCACCGGCACCAAACACTGGATCACTGGCGGTGGAATCTCCCGGACCAATCTGATTTTTGCGCGCATCATCGACGGGAATGGCAGCGACCAGGGAATCGGCGGCATCCTGGTGGATCTGGGGACACCGGGGTTTTCCATCGGCAGGGTGGAGGACGCCATGGGCCTGCGCGGTATTCCGGAGGCCGAACTCATTTTCGAGAACTGCGAGGTGGCTGCAACGAACCTGGTGGTGCGTGATCCAAAGGACGGTTTCAAGAAGCTCATGAACGGCTACAACGCGCAGCGCATCGGCGCTTCTGCCGTCGCGCTCGGACTGGCGCAGGGGGCGCACGATCTGGCGCTGAACTATATGGGCCAGCGGGAGGCGTTCGGGCGCAAGCTCAAGGAGTTCCAGGGGCTGAACTGGATGATGGCGGAGAGCGAAATCAAGCTCGAGGCGGCGCGCCTGTTCATCTATCGCGCGGCCTGCAACGCGCTTCATCTTCCCAACAACGTCATGCTGCCGCAGATGAAGGATGCGTCGATCGCCAAGGCCTACACCGGGCACGCCGCGTTCGAAGTCGTGAGCGAGTCGCTGCAGATGTTCGGTGCCGCCGGCTATTCGCGCGACCTGCCGCTGGAGCGCATGCTGCGCGATGTGCGCATGTTCCAGATCGGCGGCGGCACCTCGCAGGCGCAGCTGAACATGATTGCGCGAAGTATTTTTCCTCCGGGTTAGCGTTATACGGGGCGAGTCAAATGGCGTTTTGCAGTTGCTGCAAAGTCGCGTTGTTGCGCGAACGAGAAGCCGTCCGCGCGGATCGCTGATTGCGCACGGATGAAAAGAACATCCGTGCGCAATCAGCGCTTTGGCATAAAATCCCCGCACTGTCCAGGCTGTTAACAAGAACCGTGTTTTCTGTGCGGATGTGGTTTTCATCCGCGCGGAAAACACGGTTGGCGCGCGCAGCGCGCAATGGCTGAACCCCGCCCCCGACTGACGCGGCGACACCCTTCGAGCTGTAGTGACAGGACTTGCGCGGACGGCGGCCCGTCCTCGCGGATCGCCGCTTGTGCGCGGAGGTAAAGCGTGACCTCGCACAAGCGGCGATCTTGTGGAAAAGCAAGCCCGGTCGACGCCGGTTTCGAAACACTTGCACATCGGTGTAGGTGTGCTGTATGATTCAAACAATCGTTTGAAACATGCGTATGGATTGTTATGGCCGAAATTGACACGCGGATTCGCATACTCGATGCCGCCGAGGTGCTGTTCATGGAGAACGGCCTGGACGCGACCACGCTGCGCCAGATCACCGGCGCTGCCGATGTGAATCTGGCCGCCGTCAACTACCACTTCGGCTCGAAGGAGGAGTTGGTCCGCGAGGTATTCCGCCGGCGCCTGACCTGGCTCAACCAACAGCGGTTGCAGGAACTCGATCGTCTGGAGGCCGCGGCAGGCGATAAGCCACTAAAGCCGAGCCAGATCCTTGAGGCGTTTTTCGGCGTGGCGCTGAAAATGGCCGCCGACACCGGTGGCGGCGGACGAACGTTCATGCGCCTGCTCGGGCGCACCTATACCAAGCCGTCGGAATTCGTGCGCACTTTTCTGGCCGAAGAGTACGCCGCGGTGATTGCGCGTTTCAGAGCGGCCCTGATCAAGGCGCTGCCAGGCGTGCCGGGAGAGGAGATTCTGTGGCGCTTTCATTTCATGATGGGCGCCATGTCCTATGCACTCGCCGGTACCGACGCGCTGCATTTCGCGGCCGAGGATGCACTTGACGACAGCGACGCCGAAGCGCTTTATGCGCGCCTGATGAGTTTTATGATCGGCGGCCTGCGCGCGCCATTGCCGACCATACCCGCCAAACTGGCCAAACGGCCGCGCGTGAAAAAAGCAGCCTGACGCCCGGCGACGATCGCAGCAGACTTCACCAATTTCCAAGGAGAACACCATGGGTCAATACATTGCTCCTCTGCGCGACATGCAGTTCGTGCTGCACGAGCTGCTGCAGGTCGAGGACGAACTGAAACAAATTCCGAAGTACGCCGAGGTTGATGCCGACACCATCAATCAAGTGCTGGAGGAGGGGGCGAAATTCACCTCGAAGGTGCTGTTCCCGCTGAACCACTCGGGCGACCGCGAGGGCTGCCATCTGGACGCGGCAACGCATGAAGTGAGCACGCCCAAGGGTTTCAAGGAGGCGTACCAGCAGTTCGTGGAAGCGGGCTGGCCTTCACTCACCTGCGATCCGGAATACGGCGGCCAGGGCCTGCCGGTGATTCTCTACAACCCGTTTTCCGAAATGCTCAACGCCTGCAACCAGGCCTGGTACATGTACCCGGGTCTGTCGCACGCTGCCTACGAATGCCTGCACGCGCACGGCACGCCGGAGCAGAAGCAGTTGTACCTGCCCAAGCTGGTTTCGGGCGAGTGGACCGGCACCATGTGCCTGACCGAGGCGCATTGCGGCACTGATCTGGGTCTGCTGCGCTCCAAGGCCGAGCCGCAGGCCGATGGCTCATACAAAATCACCGGCAGCAAAATTTTCATTTCAGCGGGCGAACACGACATGGCCGCCAACATCGTGCACATGGTGCTGGCGCGTCTGCCGGATGCGCCGACCGGCACCAGGGGGATCTCGCTGTTCATCGTGCCGAAGTTCGTCCCCGCGGCCGATGGCAGCGTGGGTGCGCGCAACGCGATTACCTGCGGTGCGATCGAGGAGAAGATGGGCATCCACGGCAACTCCACCTGCCAGATGAATCTGGACGCAGCGACCGGCTGGCTCTTGGGCCAGCCGAACAAGGGCCTGAACGCGATGTTCGTGATGATGAACGCCGCACGCCTGGGTGTGGGCATGCAGTCGCTGGGCCAGACCGAAGTGGCCTACCAGAACGCATTGGTCTACGCCAAGGACCGGGTGCAAATGCGCAGCCTCTCCGGCATCAAGGCGCCGAATCTGCCGGCTGACCCCATCATCGTGCATCCGGATGTGCGCCGCATGCTGCTGACGGCGAAAGCCTACGCCGAAGGCGGGCGCGCATTTACTTCCTTTGTCGCGCTGCAAATCGACCGCGAACTGCATCATCCAGACGAAGCGGCGCGCAAGGACGCGGCCGATCTGGTGACGCTGCTGACACCCATCATCAAGGCTTTCATTACCGACAACGGCTGGATCGCCACTTCGGAGGCGATGCAGGTCTACGGCGGCCATGGCTACATTGCCGAGTGGGGCATGGAGCAGTACGTGCGCGATGCCCGCATCAACATGATCTACGAAGGCACCAACACCATCCAGTCGCTCGACCTGCTCGGGCGCAAGGTGCTGATGGACAACGGCGCCAGGCTGAAGAAATTCGGTGCGCTGGTGCGCTCTTTCGTGGAGGAGAACGGCACCGACGAGGCAATGAGCGAATTCGTCACCCCGCTGGGGGAACTGGGCGAGAAACTTACCAAGCTGACCATGGAAATCGGCATGAAGGCTTTCACCAACCAGGATGAAGTCGGCGCCGCCGCCGTTCCCTACCTGCGCGTGGTCGGTCATCTGGTATACGCCTACTTCTTTGCGCGCATGGCGAAAATCGCGCTGGAGAAACTGGACTCCGGCGACGGCTTCTACAAGGCCAAGATCGCAACGGCGCGCTTTTACTATGCGCGGCTGCTGCCGGAAACCGCCATGCTGATCCGCCAGGCGCGTTCTGGCGCCGCGAATCTTCTCGATCTAGAGGCTGAATTGTTTTGAAAGGCTGTTGGCTTTCGAGTTGTGCGGATCATGTACTGCGAATCCAGCATCGGCGAATTGCGAGGGGGGGATTGCGCGCTTCGCGCGCCAACCGTGTTTTTTGTACGGATAAAAACCATCCGTAC
>QYQC01000154.1 GCA_007280315.1 Betaproteobacteria bacterium
GTCTGCATCTGTTTCGAAACGAGCCTGATGTCATTGCGGTCGCCGCCGGTCAGTTCATTTTCCGCAGTGGCGAAGCGGCGAAGGTGATGTATCTGATCATCGAGGGCGAAGTCGATCTGATGCTCGGCGACACGGTGCTTGAAACCGCCGGGGAAGGCGCGTTTATCGGCGAGATGGCGTTGATCGACGACGAACCGCGCAGCGCGTCGGCGCGTGCCCGCGGCAACTGCCGCGTTTTTCCGATCGATGAGGCGCGCTTCCAGTCGCTGGTAAAGGAAACGCCCTTTTTCGCGTTGCAGGTGATGAAGGCACTGGCTCGTCGGCTGCGCAAAATGGATGCGCGCATAGGTGGCTCGGCCAAGACCAAGAACGCCCAATAAACAGCGTGTAAGACCCGGGCTTTGCTTCGGGCTTGACGTAGTTCGGGCGCTGGCGCTACATTGCTGCACGCACGGGAAAGGATGGCTTGGCAATCTGGCGCCGTGCGCACCTCCACTCCAACATAAGGGGATCTCGATGAAAAACATCTTCGTTCGCTATATCTGCCGCTTGTTGATTGTTTGTCTGGGCGCATTCCCGTTAAGCAGCTACGCCGGCATGGTCGGCACCGGTGACGTTCTCGCCGCAATTGAGGCCGGTACCGCGCGCGACGCCGTGCGCAATTTTGTCGGCCGCAGCGAGGTGCGCAGTCAGCTGCAAGACCTGGGCATCAGCCCGGCCGCGGCTCAGGCGCGGGTAAGCGCCATGACCGATACCGAGGTGGCGAGCATCGCCGGCCAGATCGACAGCTTGCCCGCCGGCGCAGGCAGCAGCTGGGCCGTTGTAGCGGGGCTGCTGGTCATAGGTCTGATCTGGTACTACTGGGTCAGGTGACGGCGGGATCCGTCGCGTACTTGAACAAAGCCCGCGTAGTCGCGGGCTTTGTTTTTGTGCTTTGCATTTTGGCGGGCTGCGTCAGCCTGCCGCAGAGCGAGGCGCTGCGCCGCTCCGGCCCCGCCGAGCTCCCCCCGCGCGCAGAACTCTCTGGCGTGCCATTCTTTGCGCAGGAGGAATTCCAGTGCGGCCCCGCCGCGCTTGCGATGACAATGAGCGCGGCCGGCGTCGCAGCGAGCCCGGAGAATCTCATCGATGAGGTGTATATCCCGGCGCGCAAAGGCAGTCTTCAGGTGGAGATGCTCGCCGCGGCCAGACGACACGGACTCCTCGCCTATGAGCTTGCGCCCGAGCTCGCGAATGTGCTCGCCGAAGTAGCCGCAGGCAATCCGGTAATTGTGCTGCAGAACCTCGGACTATGGTCGTTTCAGCCTTTCTGGCATTACGCGGTGGTAATCGGATACGACCTCGAAAAGAACGAAATCCTGCTGCATTCCGGGACCAGGGCGCACCGCGCCATGGGAATGGGACTGTTCGAATTTCTCTGGTTGGACGGCCAGCGCTGGGCGATGCTCGCGCTTGCGCCCGGTCGCCTGCCGGCAAGCGTGGGCGAAGCACGCTACGCGACGGCCTCCGCCGCCATGGAGCACGCCGGGCGGGTCGCCGAGGCGCACAGCGCTTACCAGGCCCTGCTGCAACGCTGGCCGGCCAATCTGGTCGGCCTGATGGGCCTGGGCAATACCGCCTATGCGCTGGGCAACGTGACGAAGGCGGAAACCGCGTTTCGCAAAGCGACCACGCTGCATCCCGAGGCCGCGGCCGCGTTCAATAACCTCGCGCAAACGCTGGCCGATCAGGGCAGGCTGGATGAGGCGTTGGAAGCGGCGCGCAAGGCAGTAGGCCTGGGTGGAACCAGCCTGCCGGCGGCACAGGCGACGCTGGAACAGGTGCTCGGAAAGCGGCGCTAACTTGGCAGTGTGTGCGGCTATCGTCGCGAGATGCTTCAGAACACGCTATTTTTTCTTCTTCTTCGTCTTGACGTTGAGTATGGTGCCCTTGCACCGGCGCGCGCCGCAGCGGCATTGGTACAGGCGCTTCATTTCCGGCGTATGCCGCTCCTCCAGCTCGATGCGGTAGTTGTAGCTGAGTTCCTCGCCGGGACGGATCGCACGCAGCGTCTCGATGTAAATCCGGTCCGCGTCATCCACTGCCTCGCAATTGGGCGCGCAGCTGTGATTGATCCAGCGGGCACTGCTGCCCCCAGTGCTGGCATCGATCACCATGCCGTCGTCGAGCGAGAACAGGAATGTATGCGTGCTGTCGTCGCGGGCATAGCGTTTGTCCACCTGCGCCTCGGTCAATCGTTCGCCGGTATATTCGATCAGCCGGGTGCCGGCCGGAATGGAAATGAGCGCGAATACACCCTTGCCATGAATGCCGGAATTGCGCACGACGAAACGGCGGCGCCGCTTGCTGTTGGTTGTAGCCATTGATTTAGTGCCTGTTACAAGATGAGGGGATACCTCCCCTCATACTCCCCTAAGTCAGGGGCCATTTCGGTAATTCTGAAATGGCCTCTCAGTGGAACGTGAAGGAAACAGGGCGCGATTGTAAATCATTTCAGGACACCAAGGCTGCTTTTCCCGCCACTTGGCGGTAGACTTTGGACTACCGATCCGAACGGAGCCGCCAGATGCATGCGCTACGCACTCCCGACGAGCGTTTTCTCGACCTGCCAGGCTATCCGTTTTCGCCGCATTATTTGCAGGACCTGCCCGGATTCGCGGATCTGCGTTTGCATTACGTCGACGAAGGCAGGCGCGATGCGGCGCATGTCTGGCTGTGTTTGCACGGACAGCCGACCTGGTCCTACCTCTACCGAAAAATGATTCCGGTGTTTGCCGACACGGGCGGGCGCGTGGTCGCGCCCGATCTGTTCGGTTTCGGCAAATCGGACAAGCCTGCGGACGATCACTTCTACACCTTCAGCCGCCATCGCGATACGATTGCCGCCCTGATCGAACGCCTGGACCTGAATAACATCACGTTGGTCTGCCAGGACTGGGGCGGCCTGCTGGGTCTGACAATACCGATGGACATGCCGCGCCGTTTTAGCCGATTGCTGCTGATGAACACGGCGCTGGGCACCGGCGACGTACCTTTGACCGAGGGATTCATCGCCTGGCGCGCCTGGTGCAACAAGAACCCGGACATGGACGTGGCGAAGCTCATGTCCCGCAGCTGCCCACAGTTGTCCGCGGCGGAGTGCCAGGCAAATGCCGCACCGTACCCGGATGCAAGCTACAAGGCGGGCGTGCGCCGATTCCCCAATCTGGTACCCGGCACGCCCGACGCCGATGGTGCCGAGAATTCCCGCCGTGCGCGCAACTGGTGGCACAGCCAGTGGCAGGGACGAACCTTCATGGCGATCGGCATGAAGGACCCGGTGCTCGGCCCGCCGGCGATGCACGCACTGCGCAAACTGATCCGCGGCTGCCCCGCGCCCTACGAACATGCCGAAGCAGGACATTTCGCGCAGGAATGGGGCGAGGATATTGCCCGACGCGCCATTCGCGCGTTCGACGAGATTTAGATTCTTTCGGGAGTCCGACAATGAACGATCGTGCCGCAGTTTCAGTGAATCAGGCAAGCAACCAGCCGCCTCAGCTCGTCGGCTACAACGCCTGGGAGCAGGACCCCATTCTGCGCGCGGCAGTGGAGCGCGAAGGCGGCGGCTGGATTTCCGAGCGCGCACACCAATTGGGCGAACTGGTGGGCAGCGAGCATATGCAACTGCTCGCCGACCAGGCCAACCGAAATCTGCCGCAACTACGCACACACGACCGCTACGGCGAGCGCATCGACGCCGTGGATTACCATCCGGCCTATCACGAGCTGATGGCACACGCCTTCGGCGCCGGATTACATTCAATCGCGTGGAAAGCGCGGCACGACGGGGCGTTTGTCGCACGCGCCGCGCTGAATTACTTGTGGAATCAGGCCGAGAACGGTATCTCCTGCCCGGTCACCATGACCTTTGCCGCAGTACAGGTCCTGCGTAAAGATGCCGACATCACCGCCGAGTGGGAACCGAAGCTGCTCGCCGACGCCTATGACCCCAACCCTTTGCATGTGTCGCAAAAACGTGCGGTGACGGTGGGCATGGCCATGACCGAAAAGCAGGGCGGATCGGATCTGCGCAGCAACCAGACCAGCGCCACGGAACTCGCGGACGGGGCCTACGCGCTTGAAGGGCACAAATGGTTTTGCTCCGCTCCGATGAGCGACGGCTTTCTCACGCTTGCACGGACTGGCGCGGGCGTGACCTGTTTTTTCGCGCCGCGCTCGCTCGCGGACGGCGCGCGCAATGCCATCCACATTCAGCGCCTGAAGGACAAGTGCGGCAACCGCTCCAACGCGTCGAGCGAAATCGAATACCACGGCGCCTGGGCACGCAGGCTGGGCGAGGACGGCCGCGGCATTGCCACCCTGATCGAAATGGCACACCTGACGCGCTTCGATATTGTCGTCGCCTCTGCCGGCATGATGCGCGGCGCGCTCAATCAGGCGTTGCTTCACTGCGAGCATCGCCAGGCGTTCGGAAAACGGCTTGTCGAGCAGCCACTGATGCAGAACGTGCTCGCCGATCTTGCCCTTGAAAGCGAAGCGGCGACACTGCTTGCGATGCGTTTGGCGCGCGCCCTGGACCGCTCGGCGCATGATCCACAGGAACGCCTGTTGTCGCGCATCCTGACGCCGGTTGCCAAGTATTGGCTGGCGAAGCGCAATCCGGCGTTTATGTTCGAAGCGATGGAATGCCTGGGCGGAAACGGCTACGTCGAGGAAGCCCCGCTGGCGCGCTTTTACCGCGAAGCGCCGGTGAACAGCATCTGGGAAGGCAGCGGCAACGTCGCCTGCCTGGACGTGTTGCGTTCGATGCGGAAGGAACCCGAATGCATTGCCGTGCTGCTGTCCGAGATTCGCACCGGCGCGAGTGGCGACCGGCATCTGGCGCTGCTCGTCGACGCGATCGAGACGCAGCTGGCCGAGACCGGCGGAATCGAGCAACGCGCGCGTCGCATCGTCGAAATGGCGGCGCTCGCGCTGCAGGCGAGTCTGATGGCGCGACATGCCGCGCCTGCGGCGGCCGACGCCTTCTTCAGCTCGCGCGTGCAAGGCGACTGGGGTCATGCGTTTGGAACGCTCCCCGGGGGCTCGCGCTGCGACGAGATCATCGAGCGAAGCCGATTCAACTGAGGCCGCGACGGCTGTGTACATGGGGTTGCAATGCGGTTCCGCGATCAGCGTCGCGGCATCCGGCAGAATTTGGAACGAGCGTTGCCGCGGCGTATAATTACGACCTGGAGCCCACCATGCGCATCGAAGCACACGTACACGGCACTATCCCCTTGCGTCCTGAGACCACCCTGTCCCAGGTGGAGAGCGCGCTGCGTCCATGGTTGCGCTATATCGACGAGGACAGCCTGGCTGATGCACGCAGCGTCTACGAAGACGAACCCGGTCTAAGCTTCGATACGAAAAGCAAAGCGCTGGAGATCTGCTGGACCGGCGATGTCGGCCGCGGCTTCCGCGAATTGATCGAGGAAGCGCTGCAAGCTCTTTGTCCGTATACCGAATCCGCCGCCGATGTCGAGGTCAGCTACTACCACGACGACGGCCAGGACGAATTCGGCATGGTGTTCGTCGGACCGACGCCAGAATCCATCCACGAGCGCCAGAAAAGCCGCATGATCGACGATGTGTCCGGCATGCTCGCGCGCCATTTCACCGAGTCGGAGATCGGCGAAGTCGCGGCGCTGGTGAATCAGTTGTTCGAACGCAATTGGACCGAGAAAACCGGAAGCGCCCAATCTGGCTCGAGCACCGCCGCACGCGGCCTGACGCCTGCTCAGCGCCGTCGATTACACTGATCACGCCCCCTTCTAAAGCAAAAAGCCCAACCATATGTGGTTGGGCTTTTTGTTTTAGGGACCTGACGATGACCTACTTTAGTTTCGACGTAACCTGGCGCGCTGCGCCAGGTTAGTCTTCACTGAAACAAGCGGCGCGGCCGTCGCGCTGCGTTGCGCAGGCTGCGGTGAAACGAAACGCGGTTCTATCGCCGTTATGCTGCCGCTTGTTTTCGTCCCGAAAGCAGGTCTTTAGCGAGCCGTAAAAAGCAAAACCCCCGGGCACTTGCGTACCTGGGGGTTTTTCTTTTAGGGACCTGACGATGACCTACTTTCGCATGGGTAATCCATACTATCATCGGCGCAACACCGTTTCACGGCCCTGTTCGGGATGGGAAGGGGTGGGACCAGTGCGCTATGCTCGTCAGGAATTCTGTTGTTCAGTCCCGCTTGGGGCGTGAAGCCTTTTGGCGTGACTGATGCATTCTGGGTGAAGTAAAGTTGGGTATGTAACTGTATTCGATGTTTTTGGCACAATTCGCTAACCACTTAAGGTTATAGGATCAAGCCGCACGGTCAATTAGTACTCGTTAGCTCAACGCATTGCTGCGCTTCCACACCGAGCCTATCAACGTCCTAGTCTTGGACGAACCTTTAGGAGGGTCAAGCCCTCGGGAAGTCTCATCTTGAGGCAAGTTTCCCGCTTAGATGCTTTCAGCGGTTATCTCTTCCGTATTTAGCTACCCGGCGATGCGACTGGCGTCACAACCGGTACACCAGGGATACGTCCACTCCGGTCCTCTCGTACTAGGAGCAGCCCCCCTCAAACTTCCAACGCCCACGGCAGATAGGGACCAAACTGTCTCACGACGTTTTAAACCCAGCTCACGTACCACTTTAAATGGCGAACAGCCATACCCTTGGGA
>QYQC01000046.1 GCA_007280315.1 Betaproteobacteria bacterium
CGACTTGATCTCCTGCGCCGCATTGCGGAACAAGGTGATGTCGGCGCCGGTCGCGCCGCGCATTCCCAGATTGCCTGCGCGGCAATGGTCGTGGTGCAGCCAGGGCGCATGTAGCTTGTGATGCCTGGCGGCCGAACCGAAATCCCAGATATAGGGGTCGCCGTTCCCGGTGAGCAGCGAATAGCGCGTGAGCTTGTCGCGCGCCCATTCGCCGATCACGGTGCTGGTGGTATAGCGGATATTGTGCTGATCGAAGGACAAAAGCGCGCCCAGTCCGGAATTGGCCAGCGCCGCGCGCGTTCGCGCCAGGCGGTAGTCGTGCAGCCTGCGGAAATTGATGCGCTCTTCGAAATCGACCTGGGTATGACCGGGCGCGCCGATCGGCCGGTCCCACTTGTAGTGCGGATCGACGTCGTCGGGCTTGATGATTTTCGGTTCGCCGGTTTTCTTCTTCGCCATCGCGGCAGTCCTTTAGTGATAGCTTGTCAGATTGTTCCGTGTAGCCGCGGCGGCACCGATTCCGGCGTCACGCACGCGAAGGCCGCGCTCATGATACTGCAATCTCCGGCGCGCGCGACGCTCGGCCGCAATCGCTATGACGGAATTGGACTGGCGCAGGCGGCGCACGCTGCTGCACCAGATCCTGTGCATCGACCGACCGAGCTTCGACGAATTCAGCGATTCCGGAACGGGGAGAAACGACGCGGAAGATCGTTTTGTGGCATAATAGTTGTGTTCGATGATCTGACCTGCGCCCCCGGCCGGGCCCTGCGCCTGCGGCGCCGACTTGATCCGGCAAACGACGTTCCCCGTCCCCCCCTGGACATTCAAACTCATGCGACTTTCCCTGCGCTTCGTATTGCCGCTGATGCTGGTCCTGGCAGGGATCGCCTATGCCGTCACTCCGCTGGTCGATCGCCTGACCCTGAACTGGTTCGTGCATGACGTCGACATCCGTTCGTCGCTGGTTGCCAATACCGTGCAGGAACCGCTGCAGGAACTGCTGGCCGCAGGCAAGAAGGCCAAGATCCTCGACTTCTTCAACCGCATCACGCGCGACGAGCGCCTGTTCGCTGCCGGCTACTGTGCGTCGCCCGCGGACAAGGGACTGGCCACCCGCTCACTGCCGCCGGAGATCCAATGCGCCGAACTGCGCCGCTGGGAGGGACCCAACGATCATCTGTTGCAGAGCGCCAAGGGACCATTGCATGTGACGGTATGGCCGATTGCGGACGAAGCCGCGCAGGAAGGCCGCCTGGTGCTGGTACACGACATGAGTTTCGTCACCCGCCGCAGCGAGGAAACCAAGCGCTATTTGTTCTACCTGTTCCTGGGCCTGGCGGCAGTGGTGTCGCTGATCACGGTGATCATTGCACAGCTCTCCTGGCGCGGCTGGATTGCGGGCATGCGCTCCCTGCTTCACGGCGAGGGGCTGCTGCGCCAGCCCGGGTCGGGCGCGGCACCCAACCTGCCCGGATTCAAGCCCATCGCGCGCGATCTGCAGAGGCTGATTCGCGACCTGGAATCGGATGCGCACGCGCGTGACGAAGACCAGATCACCTGGACGCCGGAGTCCCTGCGCGGCATTCTACGCGGCGAACTGCGCGGCGAAGACGTTATCGTAGTTTCCAACCGCGAGCCCTATGTCCACCAGCGCCGCGGCGATCGCATCGAGGTGCAGCGACCTGCGAGCGGGCTGGTCACCGCGCTGGAGCCGATCATGCGCGCCTGCTCCGGCACCTGGATTGCCCATGGCAGCGGATCGGCCGACCGCGAAACGGTGGACAAGTACGACCGGGTGGCGGTGCCGCCGGAGAAGCCCGCCTACCATATCCGCCGCGTGTGGCTGACGCCGGAGGAGGAGGCCGGCTACTACTACGGTTTCGCCAACGAGGGCATGTGGCCGCTATGCCACATCGCCCATGTGCGGCCGACATTCCGCTCGAGCGACTGGGCGCAGTACGTCGCTGTAAATCGCAAGTTCGCCAAGGCTGTGGCAAGCGAGTCCAAGACCAAGAACCCCATCGTCATGGTGCAGGACTACCATTTCGCCCTGCTGCCGAACATGATTCGGGAGGAACTGCCGGATGCCACGGTCATAACTTTCTGGCACATCCCCTGGCCGAACCCCGAATCCTTCGCCATCTGCCCCTGGCGCGACGAGGTGTTGAAGGGCATGCTGGGAAGCAGCATTCTCGGCTTTCACACGCAATTCCACTGCAATAATTTCGTCGATACCGTGGATCGTTTTCTCGAGGCGCGGGTCGACCGGGAATCGTTCACCGTTTCCTTCGGCGGCGAACTCACCGCAGTGCGCCGCTATCCGATTTCCATCGCCTGGCCACCGGACGCAGAAATCGTGCAAAAGAGTGTGCCCGACTGCCGCAGCAGTATCCGGCAATTGAGCGACCTCCCGCCCGAACACAGGCTCGGCATCGGCGTCGATCGCCTCGACTACACCAAGGGCATCGTCGAACGCTTCCGTGCGATCGAGCGCCTGCTGGAACTCAATCCCGAATGGGTCGGCCGCTTTACCTTCGTCCAGGTCGCCGCGCCGACGCGCGCCGGCATCGAGGAATACCAGCAACACGAAGCGCAGGTGCGCGCCATGGCCACGCGCATCAA
Source organism: Betaproteobacteria bacterium (assembly GCA_007280315.1). Lineage (GTDB taxonomy): Bacteria > Pseudomonadota > Gammaproteobacteria > Burkholderiales > SG8-39 > 2-12-FULL-64-23. The sequence goes on from QYQC01000046.1 coordinate 2,626, forward strand.
CGGCCGCTTCGCGCGCCGCGGGCCGCCGCCGATCGTGCTCAAGGTCGAGCACCACGAGCCGCGTGAGGTGTACGAGTACTTCCGCGCCGCCGATCTGTGTTTCGTCAGCAGCCTGCACGACGGCATGAACCTGGTCGCCAAGGAATTCGTCGCGGCCCGCGACGACGAGCGCGGCGTGCTCATCCTGTCGCAATTCACCGGCGCCGCGCGTGAACTCCCGGAGGCGCTGATCGTCAATCCCTACGATGCCGACCAGTGCGCCGCCGCCCTGCACCTGGCGCTGACCATGCCGGCGGACGAGCAGCGCGATCGCATGCGTCTGATGCGCGGACTGGTGGCCGAATTCAACGTATTCCGCTGGGCCGGGCGCATGCTGCTCGACGCTGCGTCGATGCGACGGCGCGATCGCCTGATTGTAAAGACCGGTCGCGGGGAGATGTGACCATGCGCATCGGATTGCCGCCGGCGCCGCGTCTTGACTGGGCCTACTTCCTCGATGTCGATGGCACACTGATCGACATCGCCGATACGCCGGACGCAGTCCACGTCGACGCTGCGCTGCTTGGGTTGATCGCGCATCTGCACCGCGCAAGCGGCGGCGCGGTCGCGCTGGTCAGCGGCCGCGCGCTGTCGGACCTTGCGCCTCGCCTCGGCGCACTGCGGCTGCCTCTGGCGGGACTCCACGGGCTGGAACGCCGCGATGCCGCGGGACAATTGCGCAGATATGCCGCTCCACCTGCGGCGAAGCAGGCGATCAAGGACGCGCTGGCGCCGGTGCTCGCGCGCCATCCTGGCCTGCTGCTGGAGGACAAGGGCCTGACACTCGCGCTGCACTACCGGCTGGCGCCGCGTCTTGCGGCCTACGCGCATCGCCTGATGGCGCAGCTGGCGCGCGCCGCCAACGCGGGGCTCGAAGTACAGCGCGGCAAGCGCATCGCGGAAATCAAACCCGCCGGCATAGACAAAGGCACTGCGGTGTCGGAGTATCTGACCGAGTCGCCTTTCATGGGGCGTCGCCCCGTGTTCATCGGTGACGATCTAAATGACGAGCACGGCTTCGCCGAGGTGAACAAGCAGGATGGAATTTCGATCAAGGTCGGGAAAGGCGGGACCTGTGCGCGTTTTCGCCTGCCCGACGTCGCGGCGGTACGGCGCTGGCTCGGCGAGGCACGGAGGAACTAGCAATCAGAAACGCGGCCCGCTTTCGCCTCAGCTATGCCGAATACGGGCTGGCTGATAGGGAAAGCGCAATCAGCGTCTGCGCCGTCCAGTAGGTCCCCAGCGTCAGCGCCCGCTCCGCGTGAAATTGCGCGCGAAAGCGATTGATGGCCAGAGCCGAATCGGACACGACAAACAGCGCGGCTCCGACTGCCGCCGACAGCGCCGCTTCGCCCCCCAGGCTGTGCCAGCGGCCTGCGGCCTGACCGGACATGACCGCGATGACCGCCACGTAAGCGATCACCGCAGCACGTAGGCGGGGCGCGAGACCGCGCCAGATCAAGGCAACCACAACGCTCCCTGCGGCAAAAAACGGCAACCAGAGCAGCGGCGCGGCGCCGAACGGCACATCCGAGCTGAACGCGAAAATGTAAAACAAGTGCGCAACGAGGAAACTCACCAGCCCGGCGATAAATCGGTCGCGCGGCAGCATGAGAAATATGTCGCCTGCCGTGGAGAACACCAAACCGCCGACGACGGCCCAACGATACGCGGCAGGCGCGGCGGGAAACGAAAGCGCCAGCGCCAGAACCAGCAGCGTCGCCAGCGGTTTGAATACATAGGCCTGCCAGTGCCGATCGGACTCCAGATAGTAGGCGCGGGTCGCAACAATGCCGGCCAACGCAATCGACGCAATCAGGACCCAGTGGATGATAGACATCGAGGCAGTCAACGGTTCTTGAGACTTGTCTTGCTGTGACGACGCCCCATCTTATCGCAGCGGCCGTCGGCGCGCGTCGGTCCCTTGTCAACGACTAATAGTGCGCTTCAATTCCCGTCCTTTTCGCGACGAACCCGCGACGGTTACAATATGCAGCGCCGCGTCAGCACGCGAATCCAATGTACGTCAAAGGAACCCAGGTGAAGAAAAAGACTCCGGAAGAACTGCGCAGCCACCGCTGGTACGGAGCCCGCGACATGCGCGCCTTCGGCCACCGCTCGCGCACCGCGCAAATGGGCTACGACCGAAGCGACTACGCCGGCAAGCCGGTAATCGCCATCATCAACACCTGGAGCGACATCAATCCCTGCCACACCCACTTCAAGCAGCGCGTCGAAGAGGTGAAACGCGGCGTGTGGCAGGCGGGCGGTTTTCCGGTGGAAATGCCGGCAATGTCGCTGTCAGAGCCATTCCAGAAGCCGACCACCATGATGTATCGCAACTTCCTCGCCATGGAAACCGAGGAACTGCTGCGCTCCTATCCCGCCGACGGCGCGGTGCTGATGGGCGGCTGCGACAAGACCACGCCGGCGCTGTTGATGGGCGCGATCAGCATGAACCTGCCGGCCATTTTCATGCCGGCGGGCCCGATGCTGCGCGGCAACTGGGGCGGCGCGACGCTGGGTTCGGGCTCGGACACGTGGAAATACTGGGCCGAGCTGCGTGCCGGCAACATCACGGAGAAAGACTGGCAGGAGATAGAACAGGGCATCGCGCGCTCGCCTGGACACTGCATGACCATGGGCACGGCCTCGACCATGACCAGCGCCGCCGAGGCGATGGGCTTCACTCTGCCGGGGGCCGCATCGATTCCTGCGCCCGATTCGCGCCATGCCGCGATGGCGACGCTCACCGGGAAGCGCGCGGTGGACATGGTGTGGGAAGACCTCAAGCCGCGCGACATTCTCGACGCCGACGCGATTCACAACGCCGTCACTGCGGTACTTGCAATTGGCGGCTCCACCAACGCGATCGTGCATCTGATCGCGCTCGCACGCCGCGCCGGAGTCAAGCTCGACCTTGAC
>QYQC01000076.1 GCA_007280315.1 Betaproteobacteria bacterium
GATGCGTATCTGGTTATCCACCGCACCGCCTGCCTTCCGCCTCAAAGGGGCGGGCGGCGGCACCGTGGATAACCGCAACCAGTGGCAGGGGCTCCACTTAAGAAACTCTAAATCCTGTCCTAACAAACCGGGCCACCTCTCATGCAACCTGCGCTGCCAAGGCGTAACGAATCCGAGATCTGCGGCCAGGCGCTGCGTAAGAAGATCGTGCGCAATCTTGCCCTGCGCGAAGCGGCGACACTGCCGGCACGCGGTTTCAAGCGCGCGGCCGTATGCCTGATCCTCACCGAGGACGACACTGGCGCCGCGTCCTTGGTGCTGACGCTGCGCGCCAAACGACTCAACACGCATTCCGGACAGTATGCATTGCCCGGCGGACGCATCGATCAGGGTGAGGCGGCAATCGACGCCGCGCTGCGCGAAACGCGCGAGGAAATCGGCCTGAAACTCACGCCAGACGCCATTCTTGGGCGATTGGACGATTACCCGACGCGATCGGGCTATCTGATTACGCCGATCGTTGCCTGGGCTGCCGATACCGCCGGCATGACCCCAAATGCGACGGAGGTGGAAGCCATCTACCGGGTGAACCTGGCCGATCTGGACCGACACGGCTCGCCCGAATTCATCACTATTGCGGAAAGCGATCGACCGGTGATCCGTTATCCGCTGCTGGGTACGCTGATTCACGCGCCGACCGCGGCGGTTCTGTACCAGTTCATGGAGGTCGCGGTCCACGGCCGCGCCACGCGCGTGGCGCATCTGGAGCAGCCGGTCTGGGCGTGGCGCTAGCCCCTCAATCCACGATGAACAGCTTCGCGCCGATTTCTGTAGATGAGCGATGCGCTTCTTCGCCGTCTGCGACCTGATAGCTCATGCCCGCCTGCATTTCGAACTGCCGACCGTCCTGCAGTTCGGTGTGCAGTTCGCCTTCGAGGCAGAACAGGATGTGCCCCTTCGAACACCAATGGTCGGCAACATAGCCGGGCGAGTATTCGACCAGACGAACGCGTATTGTTCCAAACTCACCGGTTCGCCAATACGCAACACCGCGTTCGCCCTGGTGCTCGGTTGGCTCGATTTTAGACCAATCAGTCGTTCCGAACGGGATTCCGGTCATGTTCATCGGGAAGCTACCTTCAGCTAAGTGCCAAAGAAATGAAAGCAGGATCCGCGCACTTTTGCTTTGTACATGCTGGCGTCCGCCAGCTTGATCAGCGTTTCATGGTCGGGGGCATCGTCCGGATAGACGGCGATGCCGACGCTGGTGCCGATCCTGACGCTCTGCTTCTGCCGCTCCAGCCGGAACGGGGTTGAAAGCGCGGCAATGATTTTTTCGGCGACCGCAGCGACGCTTTCGCGGTTGGGTATGTCGCGCAGAATCACGGTGAACTCGTCGCCGCCAACGCGGGCCACGGTGTCGGATTCGCGCACCTGTTCGCGGATTCTTGCCGCAGCGCTTTTCAGCAGCTCGTCGCCGGCATCGTGCCCCAAGGTGTCGTTGACCGGCTTGAACTTGTCCAGATCGAGGTAGAGCAGCGCAAACCGGCTGCTGTCGCGCTTGCCCAGGCTGATCGCCTGCCCCAGGCGATCGTTGAACAGCATCCGGTTGGGCAGGCCGGTGAGGCTGTCGTGGTGCGCGAGGTGCTGGATGCGCTCGGCTGCCAGCTTTTGTTCGGTGATATCGATGGCCATCGAATAGCACCCGGGGATGCGTCCCTGCTCTTCGGTGCGTGGCACCAGCTTAACATCCAGACAGCGCTGTTCGCCGTTCGCAAATTTCACGTTGCGCTGATACGCAACCGAATGGCCTTCGAAAGCGCGGTCGAAATGGATCTGCAAATCCTGATAAGCAGTCTCTCCCACGATTTCGCGCAACGGCTTGCCGACGATATCGGTCATGACTAGCCCGAAAAAATCCGCATAGCGTTTGTTGGCGAACATGCAGTTCATGCCCCTGTCCACGTACAGGATCATCGCCGGCACGTTGTCGGTCAGCAGGCGCAGCTCGGCCTCGCTTGCGCGCAGCGCCTTTTCCGTCTGTTTGCGCTCGGTGATGTCGGTGTAAATGCTGACGAAGCCGCCGCCGGGAAGCGGCGTGCCGCGGACTTCCAGGACGGTGCCGTTCGGCCGCGTGCGCTCGAACACATGGGGCTCCATTTTTCGCGCGCGCTCGACCGCGGCAACGGTGATCGCGTCCGGATCGCCGGGGCCGTAGTCTCCGCGCCGCGCATTGAACCCAATGAGTCGCGCCAGCGACGGCGGGCCGCTGGCGAACAGTTCGTCCGGAAATTCCAGAACCTGCTTGAATTGCGTGTTGTAGGCGACCAGCATCAGGTCCGCGTCAAGCATGCTTACCCCGCTGGGAAGATAATCCAGAAACGCCTGGAGGATTGCCCGGGAAACGTGCGGAGTCGAACCTGAGTCGTCCGCGTGCCGACCCGGCGTGATTGCGTCGCCCATCGCGGTCGTTTCAACCATGCCTCTCCTCCTCCCAGAGGTCCAACCGGAAAAATCGGAACGCAATCAGCGACGCGAGTCGCCGGCGCTGTCGGTCATGATCGACTAATCAGCCGCGGCACCGACTCCCATGCTTCCGCACACAGGCTACGCCACGCTTTACCCGCGTGCAATCGATTTCTTAAATCCAGCCGGCGCTTGACGCGCCGATGTCGGATAGCGTGTAATTCGGCCACAGCCAAGGATTGCGGCTTTATCGGTGGAGATTTAACTGGTGCTTACGAATTTCTGTCTGACGCTGGCTGGACGCGTTTGGTGAGCGCAATGCCGGCATCCATCGAACTGGCGTCGCTGCTTCTGTTGCTGGTCGGCATCGGGCTGGCGTTTTCCGACATCCGTCTTTCGGGCTGGGTGCTGGGCTGGATTCTACTGTCCGGTGCGCTGCTGGTGCAATGGTTTCGCAGCGTCCTCAGTTATAGCCTGGAGCGGGGCGGCGCCGGCGCCGAGTTATATCAGGCGGCTGACGAATGGATGGGCCTGGGATTTTCGCTGCTGATCGTCGCATCGATGTACATGATGCGCGAGGTGCTGGCGAGGCACAGCATGGCCGAGGAGCGACTGCGCGTCATCAGCGCCGCTGCGCAGGATGCGGTCGTGATGATGGACAACAAGGGAAAAATTGCTTTCTGGAATGATGCCGGGCAGCGTATTTTCGGCCATACAGGCGAAGAGGCGCGCGGGAAGAAACTGCATGAACTGATCATTCCGGCGCAGCACCGCACCGAATTCGAAAGAAATTTCATCGATTTCAGGAGAACCGGAAAAGGGCCGGTTATCGGTTCGACGCTGGAGCTTGCGGGGCTGCGCAAGGACGGGGTGGAAATCGTCGTCGAGGTTTCCATTTCCGGAGTCAGCATAGATTCGAAATGGCACGCGATCTGCATTTTCAGGGACGTCACAGAGCGCAAGCGCGCCGAGAAAGCGACGGCGCTTGTGGATGCGACGGCGCGCAGCATCGATGGTGCCGACAGCCCCTCCGCCGCGGTTAGAGAGGTGATCCGCGTCATTTGCCAGACGCAGAAGTGGGATTGCGGCCGTTTCCTGCGCGCAGACGAAGCAGCCGGCGTGTTGCGCCTTGATGAATACTGGAGCACGGCTGATGGAGCAATTGAGAAGTGTCTGTCGGGGGCGCACGGTGTTACCTACGCACCTGGCGAGGGCATGGCGGGCAAGGTATGGCGATCGGGGCAGCCGCTATGGATCCCTGATATCAGCAAGGATGCGCGCGCGCTGACGGCGATTTTCAAAGCCGAATCCGGCGTGCGTGGCGCCTTTGTTTTTCCGGTAACCGCGGCGGGTAAGACGATCGGCGTGTTCGCTTTCAACAGCCGCGAGTTGCGCGAGCCGGATACCCAGCAAATGGCCGCGTTTCAGGCAATCGGCAGCCAGGTAGGCGGGTACCTGCAGCGCCGGCGCGGAGATGTCGCGTAACCCGGCGCGATTTCGCCGTAATCCTGGCTGCCGGGTCAAGTTTTTTCCTGCCGCTGGCGGGCCGCTGCCGACATCCCACAAGTCACCCTGATGATCGAAGCAGGGCGCCGCTCAGCAAATCCTTGGACAAATACTGTTGCCGGTACGATTCGAAAGGTACGCTGTCCGCCGCTTCCATGGTTCGTTGCGCGGTAACCGAATCCGCCGCCAGGTGCGCGTAACGTGCTTCCACGTCTGCAGGAAAAGGCAGATCCTGCAGGGTGCGCCGGTGGCGGTTGGACTGCGCCAGCGCGAAGGCAAGGTAGGATTTATCCTCGGTTCGGCCGATCTCCGCGATGACGCGGGCTGAAGGTGTTGCAGAGGAGTTCACGATGGCGGCGCGGGCCGCGTCCAGCGCACCCCGGTATGCGCTGCCGCTGTGTGCCGCGTCCAGGGCCGCTGCTATTGGCTCGCATGCCTCGACAATATCGCGCGCCCAGTCGGCCAGACTGACATCCTCTTTCCATCTACGCAACCGCAGATTCGGATCACGGCCACGCTCGGCGACATCGTGCTGATTTTGCGACATCGCCGCGATTTGCTCGGGGGTATCCGGCGGACTTTCGCTGAGCAGGCAATGAAGCAGAAACATGTCGAGAAAACGCATGGTTTCCACAGCAATGCCGATGGGGCTGAACGGGTCGTTGTCCATGCAGCGCACTTCGATATACTCGACCCCGCGTTCGCCCAACCCGTACAGCGGGCGTTCCCCCGAGCGAAATCGCGGCTTGGGCCGGATGGTGCCGTAGAACTCGTTTTCGATCTGCAGCAGTGTCGTGCCCAGCTGCCGGTACAGATCGCCGTCGCGCAGGCCGATGGCTTCGTACGGCGGATAGGGCCTGGTCAGCGCGGCGTTGAGAGATTCAGCGTAGCTCCTGAGACAGTTGAAGCTGACCGCCAGCGACGCCTGCGCATCGCTTTGATAGCCCAGTGGCCCCATGCGCAACGACGTTGCGCCGGGCAGGAACAGCGTACCGGAATTGAACTCCTGCAACTCGTGCTTGCGGCCGGCAACGAAGCTGCGACACACCGTGGGCGAGGCGCCGAAAAGGTATAGCAGCAGCCAGGAATGCCGCCTGAAGTTGCGAATCAGGTGGAAATAGGCCGCGTTCTGGTAGCCGATGGCGGAGCCGCTGCTCGCGTCGGCCTGCTGCAGAACCGGCCAGGCCGCCTCCGGCATGGAGAAGTTGTAGTGCACGCCGGAAATGGTCTGCATGCGTCTGCCGTAGCGATGCGCCAGGCCGTTGCGGTAGACGGTCTTGGCCCTGCCCAGATTGGACGATCCATATTGCCCGAGCGGAATATCGTCGTCAGCCGGCAAGCCGCAGGGCATGCTCGTGCACCACAGTCGCTCGTCGCCCAGGTGTCGGTATACCACCTGGTGAATCTCGGTAAGCTGCGCCAGGCAGGCGTCGGCGTCGGTGTGGATGCCGGTGATCAGTTCGAGTTGGGATTCACTGAAGTCGGTGGTTATATGCGGATGCGTAAGCGCCGAGCCGAGCGCGGCCGGATGCGGCGTGTCGGCAAGCATTCCGTCAGGACGGACGCGCAGGCTTTCTTTTTCAATACCGCGCCGGATGCCCCGCAGTACCTCAGGTTGAAGCAGTTGTAATCGATTGCTTATGCGGTTCATCCATGTTTCCTTGATTTTGATACCCTCTAGGTTAGCAGAAGCAGATGGCCGATTGCTGCCAGGCACGCGATTTTCACGCTAACATTCGGGCGCGCAGGGCGGCATAGCGCCGGTGCGGTCGGGCGCATCGAACCAGACTGTCGGCGCGATCTTCCGCGCACGAACGGGACACCCCCACGGAGACCAGGGACATGGCGCAATACGATTACGATCTTTTCACTATAGGCGCCGGCTCGGGCGGCGTGCGCGCAAGCCGTTACGCCGGCCGCCTCGGCGCGCGCGTAGCGGTGGCGGAGGAGCGCTACCTCGGCGGCACCTGCGTCAATGTCGGCTGCATCCCGAAAAAACTCTTTTCCTACGCGGCCCACTACGGCGAGGACATCGGCGATGCGGCGGGCTACGGATGGCGAATTGAGCAGCCGACGTTCGACTGGCCAACCCTGGTCGCCAACAAGGATCGCGAAATCGAACGTCTCAATGGCGTATATGCAAAACTTCTCGCCGGTGCCGGGGTCACGCTGCTGCGCGGCCGCGCCACCGTGGTCGATGCGCACACGGTGGAGGTTGAAGGCCGGCGCGTCAGCGCACGTCATATCCTTGTCGCCACCGGCGGCTGGCCGGTAGTGCCGCCGATTCCCGGGTCCGAGCTCGCCATCAGTTCGAACGAAGCGTTCCATCTTACGGCGCTGCCGCGGCGCGTGCTGGTAGTGGGCGGCGGCTACATCGCGGTTGAATTCGCGTCCATCTTCAATGGCCTCGGCGTCAAGACAACGCTCGTCTACCGGGGTGAGCGCCTGCTGAAAGAGTTCGATGCCGACCTCGGCGGATTTCTCGCCGGGCAAATGCAGCATAAGGGCATGACTATCCGCTTGCGCAGCACCATCGAACGTATCGACCGCGGCGGGCAGGGCGGTGCGCTGCGTGCGACGCTGGACGACGCATCCGTGCTCGAAGCCGATTGCGTGATGTACGCCACTGGCCGCGCACCCAACACCCGCGGCCTGGGCCTGGAGAACGCCGGTGTGAAAATGGCGGCCAATGGTGCGGTCCTGGTCGATTCGCAATTTCAGTCAAGCGTGCCGTCGATCTACGCCGTGGGCGATGTCATCGATCGCATGCAGTTGACGCCGGTTGCGTTGGCCGAGGCCATGGTGGTGGCGGAGAATCTGTTCGGAAGCGGCGGCCGCAGCCTGGACTACGAAGGCATTCCCACGGCTATTTTCAGCAACCCCAACGTCGGCACGGTGGGGCTGTCGGAGGCGAGGGCGCGCGAGCGTTTCGGCGACATCGACGTTTACCGTACGAATTTCGGCCCGTTGCGCCATCAGTTGACCGGCAGCGGCGAGCAGGTGCTGATGAAGCTGGTGGTGGACAAAAAGTCCGACGTCGTGCTCGGCGTGCATATGGTCGGCCCGGATGCCGGCGAACTGGTCCAGGGCTTCGCTGTGGCGCTCAAGTGCGGTGCGACCAAGCGCCAGTTCGATGCCACCATAGGAATTCACCCGACCATCGCCGAGGAATTCGTAACTCTGCGCGAAGCCGTGATCCAGGGTCAAACGTGATTGGCAAAAGCGGAAAAATTACGCGAAAGAATGCCGCCCGGCCCGGGCGCAGAGAAAGGGAAGGACAAATGACCATGATAATCGCCGCCGGCGACGCGGTCGCGGCAGTCGCGGCCCTCAGGATGCGCTGGCGCGTGCGCATCCTGATTTTACTGGGTATCGCGGGATACGCCGCAGGCGCCCGGGCCGATGCTGGAGCGCTGGAGTTCGCGCCGCAGGTCTGGCTCAACCCTGGTATCTACGCGCAGCATTTCGATTCGAGCAAGGGGCTGCGCAACAACAACATCGGTGTTGGCGCCGAAGTATGGCTGAGCCGCGATCACGCGTTGATGGGCGGAAGCTTCATCAACAGCAATCGCGCCAGGTCTCATTACGGCGCGTACCAATGGCGTCCTCTTCACTGGCAGATTTCCGGCTTGGATGTCGGCGCCGGTATTGCAGTCGGCGCGTTTGACGGCTATCCCAATTATCGCAACGGCGCCTGGTTCGTTGCTCCGTTGCCGATGCTGTCGATCGAGGGCCGGAGACTGGGCGCGAATATCAGTTTGATTCCGACGGTGGCAAAGCGCTTCGACGGCGCCCTGGCGGTCCAGGTCAAGCTGCGGGTATGGTAGGGCCCGGGGTGCTGCGGCGATGGTGCGACTTGGCCGCGAACAACGCGCAGGGCACGCGGTGCGGCTTGTTCGGAACGGCGTGATTAGAGTACAGTTTGAGACATGGAACTGCATCCGCCGGGATTCGATCCGCGGTTTATCCGTGAACTATTCCTGTCCCCATGAAAATCGGCGCTGATACTATACGCACAATTCTCGAACGTCCGCTGAGCCAGTCGGAAATGGAAGGACTGTTGCGGGGGCTGGACGAAGGCGAGAAAGTGCAACTGTTCGTCCGCATGGCGGAACTGGCGCGCCGCGCATCAGCGGTAGCAGACATTGCCAATCGCGTCTCCGACAGCCTGTCGCTCGACGTGCTGTTCCCGCGCCTGATGCAGGTGGTTACGGAGACGCTGAACGCCGATCGCAGTTCGATGTTTCTGTACGATCCGGAAACCAGGGAACTCTACTCGCGCGTGATGCAGGGCAATGCGATGGGGGAAGTCCGCTTTCCCAGCAGCCTCGGCATCGCCGGTTCGGTATTTACAAGCGGCGAGGCGGAAATCATCACCGCGGACGCCTATTCCAACAGCCGCTTCAACCAGGAGGTCGACCGGCGTACCGGCTACCGCACCCGGAATATCCTGTGCGTGCCGATTCGCAACAAGAGCCGCGAAGTAATCGGCGTTACCCAGGTTCTGAACAAGCACACCGGCGATTTTGACATCGAGGATCAGCGCCTGCTCGAAGGGCTGTCGCAACAGGCCGCCGCTGCGCTGGAGAATGCGTGCCTGTTCGAGAAAGTCGAGCGCCAGCAGCGCGAGGAGGCGATGCTGCTCGAAGTCATCAGTTCGATCGCCTCGGAAATTCGTATCGGACCGCTGCTGGCCAGGATTCTCGCGGCGGCGACGCAGCTGCTCGATTCCGAACGCGGCGCCTTATTCCTGTACGACCCCAAGCGCAACGAACTGTATTCGCATGCGGCCGGAGGCATCGACAGCGCCGAGATTCGCTTCCCCGCGAACGCCGGCATCGCCGGGGAGTGCTTCACCTCGGGCAGCGTGATCAATATTCTGGATGCCTACAAGGATCCGCGTTTCAATCCTGACATCGACAAGCACACCGGCTACAGGACCCACAGCATGTTGTGCATGCCGATAGTGGCCAAGGGCGCGCGCGTCATCGGCGTGATGGAAATACTCAATCGCAAGGTTGGCGTGTTCGGCCCGGCCGACGAGAAGCGGCTGCATGCTTTCTGCGCCGAAGCCGCGGTGTCGATTCAGAATGCGCAACTGTTCGAGGAGGTCAGCACCGAGCGCAATTACAACGAATCGATCCTGCGCAGCATGCGCAATGCGGTGCTCACGCTCGATGCCGCCGGCGTCGTGCGCAAAATAAACGAATCCGCGGTGCGCATCCTGCGACGCACGGAAAGCGACCTGTTGGGACGCACGCTAGGGGAGCTTTTTGTCGGCCGCAATGCCTGGATATGCCAGAGTCTGGACACGGTACGCGCCGAAGGCAAGACCGACATGACGGTGGATACCGAAGTTTTCATGGACGACGCGCAGGCGGTGTCGGTCGATCTCACGACGGTGCCGCTGCTGAGCATAAGCGACGAACCGATTGGCTACATGCTGATGCTTGAGGACATTACACGCGAGAAGCGTTTGCGCAACACCATGTCGCGTTACATGAGCAAGACGGTAGTTGATCGCCTGCTTGAAAGCGGCGAAGCGGTGCTCGGCGGCATAAGCCGCGAAGTGAGCGTGCTGTTTTCGGACATCCGTGGTTTCACTACCATTTCTGAACGGCTGGGCGCCCAGGAAACGGTGGCTCTGCTCAACGAATATTTCACCGACATGGTGGATATAGTATTCGCGCACCAAGGCGTGCTCGACAAGTACATGGGCGACATGATCATGGCGGTATTCGGTTCCGTGCTGCAGAACGCGGACGACGTAGAGAATGCGGTAAACGTCGGCAACAAGATGATGGCGGGACTGCGCGTGCTGAATCTGCGGCTCGAACAGCGCGGGCGCGAACCGATCCGGATCGGTGTCGGCATCAGTACCGGCGACGTAATCGCAGGCAACATCGGCTCGCCGAAACGGCTGGAATATACGGTAATCGGCAACCGCGTAAACATCGCTCACCGTTTGGAAGACGCGAACAAGTTCTATGGCACTTCGGTCCTGATCTGCAATCAGACGCGCGAGCGGATGAAAGATCTGTCGCAGCTTCGCGAGATCGATCTGATACGCGTGCGCGGCATGGAAATGCCGGTCGCCATCTATGAGGCGATCGGGCATCACGATGAAAGCTCGTTTCCGCAGCGCGACGACGTGCTGGGCGCATTTACCGAGGGGCTGTCGCGGTATCGCCAGCGCAATTGGACCGAAGCGCGGCGGCGCTTTGGCGATGCGCTGGCCGCAAATCCGAAGGATGGGCCGTCACGAATGTACCTGGACCGCTGTGAAATTTTCCGCAATAAGCCGCCGGCCCCGGATTGGGACGGCGTGTGGACCATGCAGGGTAAATACTAGAATGGCCCTGAGAGAAATACCGGTCGAAGAACTGCAACTGGGCATGTACGTGTCCAAGCTCGATCGACCGTGGACCGAAACTCCGTTCGTGTTTCAGGGCTTCATTTTGCGCAGCGAAAAGCAGATCGACGTGATGACGAAGCTGTGCAAGAAGGTTTTTGTCGATCCGGAAAAGGAGGACATGAGCGAGGCGAAAGCCGCGGGTTCGGCGGCCAACATCCGCGGTACCACGGTGTACAAGGTGAGCGCCAGCCTCGATGTCGAGTTGCCGCGGGCCCGCAGCGCCATCGCCGAAACGGCCAATGTCCTGAGGCAGATCAGCCGCGACGTGCAGGTCGGTGGTGCGGTCGACGGGCCCAAGGTGAAGCAGGCGGCCTCCGATATTACCGAAAGCGTGGTGCGCAATCCGGATGCGGCGACGCTGCTGGTGCAACTGCAGGAGAAGAGTGGCGAAGCCTTCAACCGCGCAATCCATGTATCGGTGATGATGAGTATATTCGGCCGGTTTCTGCAGCTGTCGCGCGAGAGCATCGAGCAGCTCGGGATGCTTGGCCTGCTGCAGGACGCGGGCAAGCTCAAGCTGCCGACTGCGCTGCTCGAAAAGCGAGGCGCGCTGACCGCGGAGGAGACGGCGACGTTCCAGACGCACGTCGACCATACGGTCGAAATCCTGGGCAAGACGCCGGGCCTGCCGCATGATCTTCCGGGTCTCGCATCCTTGCATCACGAGCATTTCGACGGTTCCGGGTATCCGCGCGGATTGCGTGGCGTGGCGATCGCCCTTCCCGGGATGATCGCCGCCATCGTGGACGCGTTCGACACCCTGGTCGCGCCGCCGCCGCAGGGCAAACATATGTCGCCATCGAACGCGCTCAATGTCGTTTACAAGGGGCGCGGCAGCCTGTTCCAGCCTGCACTGGTCGAGCAGTTCATTCAATGCGTGGGCATCTATCCCGTGGGTAGCGCTGTCGAGCTGAACACCGGGGAGGTGGGAATCGTGATCGCGCAGAATCCGTTACGCCGCCTGCAACCGCGCGTCATGGTGGTCAAGGACGCGAAGGGCAACGAGAACCGACCCTACAAGATGCTGGATTTGTCCAAAGAGCCCAAGGCAACGCCCGACGAGATCTACCGCATCCGCCATACGCTGGAATATGACGCGATCAAGGTCGATCCTAGGGAACTGTTCCTTTGAGTCCGGACGACCCGACGGGGCGAGACGGCGCCCCGGCCACTCCGTTTGACGCAGCTGGAATCCCGTTTCTCGACAAATTGCGCCAATGCGTCGCGAGGCGCCGGGCGGATAGGCAGAGCATGGCTTTGCTTCTGGTGGATTGCGGGGTAATAGAGCGCATCGACGCGCTGTGGGGCTATGAGGCTGGCGACGCGGCGCGTGCGCGGATGGTCGCCACGCTTGGCGCTGAAGTACTGCGGCCCGACGATTTTGTCGGTGTGATGGGGCGCGATCACCTCGCCTGCGTGCTGTCGCTGGTAGACGGTCCGCAGCTGGCGCAACTCGCAGCGGAAAAGTCGTTGCGCGCCATGAACGCACCTCTTTGGCTGGGCGATTCTGAAGTCTACGCTTCCGCCTCGGTCGGAATCGCGATGTTTCCAGCGACTGCGGACGCGGCGGAGGAACTGCTGCGACAGGCAAGAAGCGCATGCGCCGCGGCGTCCATCTCGGCCAGTCACATTGTCCAATTCGACGAGGGGCAGAGTTCCTTGGCATCGCTGCTGGTCGAGGAAGGCCGGTTGCGTTCGGCGATCGCCGAAGACGCGCTCGAACTGGTATTTCAGCCGCAGTTTGATTTGCGCTTCGGGCAAATGATGGGTGTGGAGGCCAAGCTGCGCTGGCGCGACGGCGAGCGCGAGCTGATTTCGATGCGCGCGGCGATGGTCGCGGCGGAAGCGGGCGGGCTGGTTACCAAAATGATTTCGTCGCTATTGAACCGGGCGCTGCGCAACTGTGCCGAGTTCCGGCAGAGCGCCGGGCTGGATTTGCGCGTTGCAATCAATGTGCCGGCGCGCGGTCTGCTGGAACCGGGCGTTCCTGAACTGGTGGAGCGTGCGTTGCGCACCTGGTCGCTGCGCCCGGGCCGGCTGGTGATTGAAATCGACGATGTTTCAGCGCTTCAGGAAAGTGTCACGGCGCAGGCCGCATTGCTGCGCTTGCACGAGATCGGCGTGAAACTGTCGATCGATGATGCCCGCGCGCCGCTGTCGACGCTGTTCTGGCTTGCGAACATGCCGTTTCAGGAACTAAAGATCGACCTGTCCATGGCGCAGGACTGGACCGGGCAGACGCGGTCCGAAGGCGTGCTGCGCTCACTCATCGACCTGGTGCACAAGCTGAAAATCGACGTGGTCGCTGTCGGCGGTGATGACGAAGCGGCGGTGGCCCGTCTGCTGGGCCTCGGCTGCGACTTCATTCAGGCGGATTTCAGGGGGGTACCGGTCAACGCGGAGGATTTTGTCGCCCGCTACGCCGATTCATAGCCCGTCGCGCGCAGCGTTTTGTTTCCTTTGACCTAAATCAAACACTGCCTGGACGCAGCGCGTAACTTAGGTGCTGGCACCGCAGGACCAGCACGCTGCGCCAGGTTCGAGGAATATGACGCTTAATCTCTCCCGGCCCGCATTCGACGCGGCATAATTGCAAACCATGAAGATAACCGGCATTTTCCACCGACGCGTGCAATCCGGCGGTGTCGCGATCGGTATCGCGCTGGCGCTCGCTGTTATCGCCTTGATCGCTGCTGCGGTGTGGTATCTGACCCGTCCGAAGCCGGTGACGGTAAGCGTGGCAACGGTCGGCGCCGGCCGCGTGGAGAATACCGTGGCGAACACGCGCGCCGGGTCGGTGATGGCGTGCCGCCGCGCCAAACTGGCCCCGCCGGCAGGCGGACGCATCGCGCGTATCAACGTTGCCGAAGGCGATCGGGTGCGCACCGGGCAGGTACTGCTCAGTTTGTGGAGCGATGACGTCGCCGCACGCGAACTCATGTCGCGCGAGCAGTTGCAGACGGCAAAGGCGCGGGTGCGCGAAATGTGCGAGTTGTCTAGAGCATCGGCGCGCGACGCGAAGCGGGCGCAGGAATTGCGGGCGCGCAACTTCGTTTCGCAGGAGGCGGTGGAGCGCTCCGCTACCGATGCCGCAGCGAAGCAGGCGGGATGCGATTCGGCAGGGACGCAGGTGGCAGAGGCAGAAGCGCGCATCAAGGCGTCGCGCGCCGACATCGATCGCACCGTGCTGCGCGCCCCGTTTGCCGGCATTGTCGCCGAGGTCAACGGCGAGGTGGGCGAATATCTGACGCCCTCGCCGCCGGGCATCCCGACGCTGCCCGCAGTGGACCTGATCGACGACTCCTGCCTTTACATTTCAGCGCCGATCGACGAGGTGGATGCGGCGCAGCTCAAAGTCGGTATGAGCGGCCGGGTCACGCTGGATGCCTATCGCGGCCAGCATTTTGCCGGAAAGGTACGCCGCATCGCACCCTACGTGCTGGCGGTGGAGAAACAGGCGCGCACGGTTGAAGTGGAGGTAAGTTTCGAACAGCCCGACGCGGCGAAACATCTGCTGGTGGGCTACAGCGCCGATATCGAAATCGTGCTCGGCGGCCACGACGACGTGGTGCGGATTCCGACCCCGGCGCTGATGCCGGGTAATCGCGCGCTGGTTCTGGGCACGGACGGGCTGTTGCAGGAGCGCAGAATCGAAACCGGCCTGGCCAACTGGGAATACACCGAGGTGAAATCCGGACTCAGCAAAGGTGATCAAGTCGTTACCTCGCTCGAGCGCGAGGGTGTCAAGGCCGGGGCGCGCGCAGTGGCGGACAAGTCCGCGGCGGAGAAGAAGGAGGCCGCCAAGGCCCAAGCGCAATGATCCGTCTCACCGGCATAGCGCGCACTTTTCTGGTGGGTGGCGAGGAAGTTCACGCCCTGCGCACTGTGGACCTCGAAATCGCGCACGGCGAATACCTGTCGATCATGGGGCCCTCCGGATCGGGCAAATCGACGCTGCTCAATATCATCGGCCTGCTCGATCGTCCTGATGCGGGAAGCTACGAACTCGACCGCAAGAACGTGACCGCCCTGAGCGACGACGAACTGGCGCGGGTACGGCGCGAAAAGATCGGTTTCGTGTTTCAGTTCTTCCATCTGGTGCCGCGCCTGACCGCGGTACAGAATATCGAGCTGCCGATGATCCTGGCCGGCATCGATCCGGCCGAGCGAAAGCCACGGCTGGCGCGCCTGCTCGCCGAGTACGGCCTGGAAGAGCGCGCCGGCCACCGTCCGGACCAACTCTCCGGCGGCCAGTGCCAGCGCGTCGCAATTGCGCGCGCCATGTCGATGGGTCCGACGGTGATTCTGGCCGACGAACCCACCGGAAATCTCGACCGGCATACCGGCCAGGAGGTGCTGAGCGTGCTCGAGCGTGTGCATCAGAATGGCGGAACGCTGGTGATTGTGACGCACGATCCGGAGATCGGCGCGCGCGCCACGCGGCGGCTGCGCATGCTCGACGGTGCTGTGGTCGGCGACGATAGCGGTTGAGCATGCGCCTCGCAGAT
Source organism: Betaproteobacteria bacterium (assembly GCA_007280315.1). Lineage (GTDB taxonomy): Bacteria > Pseudomonadota > Gammaproteobacteria > Burkholderiales > SG8-39 > 2-12-FULL-64-23. Next base: position 14,896 of record QYQC01000076.1, read on the forward strand.
TTGCTCAATTTCGCCTGGCAGGTACTGCGAGGTTCGGTTTCGCGCACACTGCTGATATTGCTCGCAATGGGCATTGGCGTCGCCGCGGTGGTGATGGTGACGGCGCTGGGCGAGGGCGCGCGGCTGTATGTGGCCAGCCAGTTCGGCGCGCTCGGCACTAACCTGATCATCGTGTTGCCCGGCCGCAGCGAAACGTCAGGCGCCATGCCCGGCGTCCTGATCGGCAAGACGCCGCGCAGTCTGACGCTGGAAGACGCACTGGCGCTCAAGCGCAGCCACGCCATCCGGCGCTTCGCGCCCCTGATAATCGGCGCGGGCGACGTGCGTACCGGCGCGCGCAGCCGCGAGACGCCCGTTTTGGGCTCCACATCCGAACTGATGGACATTCGCAGCATGGAATTGGCGCAAGGGGTGTTCCTGCCGCCGGGCGATCCACGCCACAGCCAGCCGGTGTGCGTCATCGGCTCCAAGGTGGCGAGTGAATTGTTCGGTTCGCGCCCGGCGCTGGGGGAATGGGTGCGCATCGGTGACCGGCGCTTTCGCGTGATCGGTATCCTCGCACCACAGGGCCAGTCGCTCGGCTTCAATACAAATGAAATCGTCATCGTGCCGCTGGCTGCGGCACAGGCGCTGTTCAATACCGAGTCGCTGTTCCGCATCCTGATCGAGGCGAAGAGCCGGGAACAGATTGTCGCCGCCCAGGCCGATGTCGAGGAAATAGTGCGCCTGCGCCATGAAGGCGAGCGCGACATCACCGTGATCACGCAGGACGCCGTGCTCGCCACCTTTGACCGGATTCTGCGCGCGCTGACTCTGACCGTGGCAAGCATCGCCGCCATCAGCCTGGCGGTCGCCGGCATTCTGATCATGAACGTGATGCTGATCGCGGTGACGCAGCGCCGGCGCGAGATCGGCCTGCTCAAGGCGCTGGGGGCGACGGGCGCGCAGATCAGGTTGGCGTTCTTCACCGAGGCCATGCTGCTCGCGCTCGGCGGCGCCGCGGCGGGCCTCGTCGTGGGCGAACTGGGCCGCAGCATTGCGGTCCAGCTGTTTCCGGCGATCCCGTTTCAGGCGCCGTGGTGGGCGCTCGTCGCGGCTCCGGCGACGGCGATGCTTACCGCCGTGTTGTTTACGCTCGCGCCGGCGCGGCGTGCGGCCAGGCTTGATCCGGTGCAGGCCCTGTCGCGGAGATAGACGTGCGCTACACCGATTTCGTCAGTTTCACCTACGCATCGCTCAGGGCGCAGCGGCTGCGCACCGCACTGACTGCGCTCGGCATCGCAGTCGGCATCGCCGCGGTAATCCTGCTTACCTCCATTGGCGAGGGGCTGCATCGATTCATCGTCGACGAATTCACCCAGTTCGGCACCAATATCATCGCCGTCAACCCGGGACGCATCGTGACGCACGGCGCGCCGCTGGGGGCGGTCAACACGGTAAGGCCGCTGACCATCGACGACGCGCTGGCTCTGCGCCGCGCACCCTACGTCCAGGTCGCGGTGCCGGTGATCCAGGGAAATGCCGAGATCACGCGTACCGGCAGGAGCCGCCGTGTCACGCTCTACGGCGTAGGTGCGGAATTCGCTGCCGCGTTTCGCATGCGCGTCGCGATCGGCCAGTTTCTACCGGAGGACGACCCGCGCACGCCGCGCGCGTTCGCGGTACTGGGATCGAAGGCGGCGCTGGAATTGTTCGGCAGCGACAATCCGCTGGGTGACCGCATCCGCGTCGGCGGCGAGCGCTATCGCGTCGTCGGTGTGATGCAATCCAAAGGCCAGGTGCTCGGCTTCGATCTGGACGACACGGTGTTCATTCCGGTGGGGCGGGCGATGGAGATGTTCAACCGCGAGAGCCTGATGGAGATCGACGTCACCTATGAGCCGACCGCGCCGCTGGCCGAGGTGGAGGAAGGCATCAGGCGGGTCCTGAACGCGCGCCACGGTTCGGAGGATTACACCGTCACGCCGCAGCAGAAAATGCTGGAGGTGTTTGGCACCGTGCTCGACGCGGTTACGTTCGCTGTTGCCGCCATAGGCGGAATCTCCTTGCTGGTGGGCGGGGTGGGCATTCTCACCATACTCACCATTGCCGTGGCCGAGCGCACCTCCGAGATCGGATTGCTGCGCGCGGTAGGCGCGACACGGCGAAGCATTCTGCTGCTGTTCCTGGGCGAGGCCGCGCTGCTGGCGGTGCTCGGCGGTACCGCCGGGCTGCTGCTCGGCTGGGGCGCCGCACTGGCCCTGCATCTGGTGCTGCCGGCGCTGCCGGTGCACACGCCCTGGAGCTATGCACTGCTGGCGGAGCTGGTCGCGTTGGGCGTCGGACTCGCCGCCGGCGTGCTGCCGGCGCGGCGCGCAGCGCATCTGGACCCACTCGAAGCGTTGCGCAGCGAGTAGCTGCCGGCCGCACACGCACGCCATTACGACATTCGGAATATTTCCCGGTGACCGCACAAGAAATGAGAAGTTCGTCGCACGCACTGCTGTCGGTGTTTCAGGATCACGGCATAGACCGTGTATTCCTGGTTCCAGGCGAGAGCTATCTCGCGATTCTGGATGCGCTGTGCGACTTTCCCGGCATCGACGCAGTGACCTGTCGCCACGAGTCCGGCGCCGGATTCATGGCAGTGGCCGACGCACGGCTCAGCGGGCGGCCCGGGGTCGCACTGGTGAGCCGGGGTCCCGGTGCGACCAATGCCGCGATTGCGGTGCATACGGCGCAGCAGGACGCGATTCCGATGATTCTGATCGTCGGTCAGGTGCCTCGCGCCGATCTTCGCCGCGAGGCATTCCAGGAGATCGACTACCGGCGCATGTACGGCACCATCGCGAAATGGGTGTTCGAGGCGATCGGCCCGGGCCAGCTTGCCGAGGCTGCATTCAAGGCGATCCGCATTGCCACCTCGGGGACTCCGGGACCGGTGGTGCTGGTGATTCCGGAGGACGTGCAGCAGCAACAGGTGGCGCAGCCGCGCTGGGTTGTAGGCGAACACGCGCGCACCCTGCCTGATGCCGCCAGCGTAAGCGAATTGATGCGCCGGATCGATGCGGCGGAGCGGCCGCTGATTGTCGCCGGTGGCGCATTCGAAGCGCCAGGCGGTCGCGAAGCGCTGGCGGCACTGGCCGAGGCATGGCAGATTCCGGTGGCGCTGTCGTTTCGACGCCTCGACCTATTTTCCAGCGAACATCCTCTCTATGTCGGCGAACTGGGATTGGCCAATCCGAAGCGTCAGATCGACGCGTTCCGCCAGAGCGATCTGATACTCGCCCTCGGGACGCGCTTCGGCGACGTCACCAGCCAGGGCTATAGCTTTCCCGACTTGCCGACTCCGGCGCAGACTTTTGTACACGCCTACGCAGATGCGCATATCGTCGGGCTGCACTTCGCGCCCGATTTCGGTTTGGTGTGCAATTCGATCGAACTGGCGCGCGCTCTCACACCCTGTCCGATACCTGAGATCGCGCCAGCGCGAGCGGCCTGGATCCGCCGCCTCAGGAAAATTATTGAATCCCATGCGGCCTGGCCACAGCGCAGCGCAGAGGACGGCGTCGATTTCGTTCAGGTGGTGAAAGCGGTACGCGCGCAGGCAAGCGCCGACGCTATCGTGTGCCTGGACGCGGGAACGTTTGCTGCTCCGGTTTATCGCCACTTCGGCTTCGTGCCGCCGCAGCGGCTCATGTCGCCGCTGTCAGGCACGATGGGCTACGGCACTCCGGTGGCAATCGCGGCGCAGTTGCGCTTTCCCGGACGGCAGGTGATCTGCATGGTGGGCGACGGCGGCTTCATGATGACCGGAAACGAAATGATCGCGGCGGTCGAGCGCAAGCTGCCGATCCTTTTCATACTGGCGAACAACGGCAGTTACGCCTCGATCCGGATTCAGCAGGAACTGCACTATCCGGGGCGCGCGCTGGGCACAAGTCTGTTTAACCCGGATTTCGAGCAGATCGCGCGCGCTTTCGGCATGCGCGCGCAGCGTGTCGTGCGCGAAGGCGAGGTGGCAGGCGCTGTGGCGAACGGCCTCGCCGCCGCCGCGCCCTATTTTATCGAGGTCAAGGCAAGTCTCAATGTTGTCCTGTCGTAACGGCGCTGGTAGTGCGCATGCGGCGGCTACGGAATTGCTTCAGTTGGCTTTAATTCAAGGCACCAGCGCGGAGCTATCCGCTGGTTCCCAGTTTTGCACTCAGCGACCGAAGATGCCGCGTAGTGCTTTTACGCCTTCCTGAATCGCATCAGCGGGTGTGGGGCCCTGTGGCTTGTCGGCCGGCGCGGGCGGGCTGTCTGTTTGCTGCGCGGCTGGGGCCGCGGGTTCTGCTTCGCGTCGCGCGGCGGAAGGTCTGCCACGGCGCGCGACGCGGCCTTCGTTTTCCGCGAGCATGGCTGTCGCAGTGGACTTGAGGCGCAGCTTCACCGCCCATTCCTGCTCCCACGTCTGCTTTGGATCCTTCGGGCGTGGCGGGTGCACCAGGTTCAGCTCGCCGCCATAGGCAATGAAATTGAACATTGAAGCCTCGCCTTTGAACACGCCGGCGGGAACGGTGCACTCGGTGGTCTGCGGCGGCATTACCACTTTTTCGCGAATCAGGCGCTCCACTTCGGCGGGCGGAATATAGTCCATCAGAATCTGGCCCATTTCCTGAACGTCACTTGAGGACCAGATTACGAGGTCGTTCTGGTTGTCGCCCTGACCCATCGCAGTGGCGAAATACCCGGTTGCCCTGGGTACTGCCTTCCAGCTTACCGAAAACGCGCCGGCACTAGTCTTGCGTACCGGATCTAAGGCGACCGCGTCCATGAAATCATGTCGCTCGTCGATGGCGAAGCGGATTTCGGGCGAGTAATTGCCGGAGATCGCGTGGTCGCCGCGCAACGATCCTGCCGGCGGAATCGGACGTGCATCCTCCTGATTGGGCCAGGTGCCGTAACTGCGATTTCGCCCGGGCGCTGGTCCGCGCGGGCGCAAAATGGCGCGGCTGCGGAAAGCGCGTGCCGCGTCCTGCGGGTTGAGACTGGCGAAGTCAATGACTACCGGCTGGCCGGCACGCACGCTTTCGCCGCAGCCCCAATAGATCAGCATTCTGCCCTTGGGGCGCTCGAACGCGGGCTCTTCGTCGACGTCGCGCGCCGGAGCGCGTTCTACGCGGGGGCTGGTGAGCGGCAGCGCCTGTCCCATCGAAAGTCCCGACGGAATGGCGTGGGCTGCGCGCGGGTCGCCGCCCGCCTGCTGCGACGAGCCCAGGTCAAGCTTCATTCTCTTGCCTCCCTGCATTCCGGGCGGCATCATGCTTCCCATGCCCGGAGGCAGGTCGATGCCCATGCCACCTGCAGTTTCAATGCTCATCCAGTACAGGGCGATCGGCGGGCGGACCTGCTGCGTCTGTGCCAGAAGTGGCAGTGGCAGTAAGAGAACGACAGCGACGGCTATCGCAGTGGCTAGTACATGCGGTCTCATGGCGTACCTCTTGCGGATCGATGTGCGCAATTATGCGCCCGGCCGCCGCGCATGCGCTGATGGAACTGGTCGGGATGATAGACCAAGTCTACATCGGCCGGGTATGTTCGGCGGGGCACGACGCAGCTATCGATTTGGTGAAAATATGCAGAGGAATCGGCGTACCTTTTGACCTTGATCAAATCAGCGCTTGATCGCCGGCGGTACATTGGCTCACCCTTTTGCTGATTTCCTCCCATCCTTCTGGGCAGAAGGGATCTTTCGGGCACTCGTTATTAAAATTTCGAGTGCCCGTTTTTCTTTTCCAGCTGCGGATTCGACAGTCGCCGCCGCGGTGGAATGCGGATTGATCTTCATCAACATTGACGGCGCTGCGCGGCGCTATTGTCAGATCACGGCGCTGCAATCCGGGCGTGAATCAATCGAAAGGAATCGCCATGGGATATAGGACTATTCTGGTTCACATTGATCCTGGCACGCGTTGTTCACGGCGTGTCGAGGCTGCGATCAATCTCGCGCGGCAACACGATGCGCATTTGATCGGATTACACGCGCTGGCACCGTTCGAGCCGCCTGGTTATGTGTTGGCTCAAGTGGGGCCGGAACTGATGGAAGCGCAAAAGCGCGCGTCTGCCGCGGATCTGGCGCGCACGGAACGCGAATTTCTGGCAATGGCGTCGGCGGCGGGCCTGAGGAATATCGAATGGCGTGCCGCCATCGATGATCCGGTTGACGCGATGACCCTGCATGCGCGGTACGCCGACCTGCTGGTGATCGGACAGACGGATGCATCGCAGGACTCGAATATCTCCTCCGATTTTCCGGAACGGCTGGTGCTTGCCGCAGGCCGGCCGGTGCTGATTCTGCCCAGTGCCGGAACTTTTCCCACAATAGGAAAGCGGATACTCGTGGCCTGGAATCCGAGCCGCGAGGCTACGCGCGCGGTCACGGACGCGATCCCAATGCTGCGACTGGCGGACAATGTGCACGTCATGGCGGTCAATCCGCGCTACGGTGAGCATGGCAGTGTGCCCGGCGCCGATATCGGCCTGTATCTCGCGCGCCATGGCGTGCGGGTTGAAGTGAAGTCGGATCAAGGCGCCGAAATCGACGTCGGCAACGAACTGCTGTCGCGTGCCGCCGACCTCGATGCCGATCTCATCGTCATGGGCGGCTACGGCCATTCGCGGCTGAAGGAGTGGGTGCTGGGCGGTGCCACCCGAACCATTCTGGAGTCGATGACGGCGCCGGTTCTGATGTCGCATTAGACCGCCGGGAACTTGGCTATCGCGCAGGACGGTTCCTGTGCGAAAATTGTGGGATTCCGCTGGCTGGAACGCTTGTTTCCAGCCGCCTGCACTATTGAGTGGACATTCCCCGGATTTTCTATTTCTAGAGGCGTCGACATGAAAGCCAGCAAGTACATCTACGCGTTCGAAGAAGGCGACGGCAAGAACAAGATTCTGCTCGGCGGCAAGGGCGCCGGTCTGTGCGAAATGACGCAGATTGGCCTGAACGTGCCGCCAGGCTTCACCGTGACCACCGAGGCTTGCCTCGCCTATCTTGAGTCGAACAAACTGCCGGACGGTCTGATGGATGAAATCAAGACCCATATGGCGGCGCTGGAGAAGAAGACCGGCAAGAAATTCGGAGGCGGCAACAACCCGCTGCTCATTTCGGTGCGCTCCGGTTCCGCGATCTCCATGCCGGGCATGATGGATACCATCCTCAATCTGGGCCTCAACGAAGACACGCTGCAAGGTTTGATCAAACTCACCGACAACCCGCGTTTCGGCTACGACGCCTACCGCCGCTTCATCCAGCTGTACGGCAAGATCGCGCTGGGCGTGCCGGACGAAGCCTTCGACGAGAAGATGAACGCGATGAAGGCGGCTGCCGGGGTCAAGCAGGACGTCGATCTGACCGCCGACAACCTCAAGGAGCTGTCCGCCGAATTCCTTTTCGTGGTGCAAAAGCATACCGGCAAGCCGTTCCCGCAGGATGTCTACGAACAGCTGGAAATCGCTACCCAGGCGGTGTTCCGCTCGTGGGGCGGCAAGCGCGCGGTGGATTACCGGCGCGAATTCAAGATCACCAAGGACATGGCCAACGGCACCGCGGTCAACATCTGTACCATGGTGTTCGGCAACATGGGTAACGATTCCGGCACCGGCGTGGGTTTCACCCGCAATCCCGGCACCGGCGAGAACCAGATTTTCGGCGAATATCTCACCAATGCGCAGGGCGAGGACGTGGTGGCGGGCATCCGCACCCCCAAGGCGATTGCCGAGATGGCCGAGGAAATGCCGGAAATCTACCGCCAACTGCTGGAACTGCATGACCGCCTGGAAACGCACTACCACGAAGTGCAGGATTTCGAATTCACCATCGAGAAGGGCCATCTCTACTGCCTGCAAACCCGCAACGGCAAGATGAACGCCCACGCGATGGTGCGCACCTCGGTGGAAATGTTCCACGAAGGGCTGATCAGCAAGGATCAGGCGTTGCTGCGCATCCAGCCGGCGATGTTGGAACAGATGCTGGTGCCGCAGTTGTCTCCCGATTTCAGGGGGCAAGCGCTGGCACGCGGGCTGCCGGCCTCGCCGGGCGCCGCTTCCGGCCTGATCGTGTTCGATGCCGACAGCGCCGAGACGCGCGGTCGCGCCGGCGAGAAAATCATTCTGGTGCGCGAGGAGACCAAGCCGGAAGATATTCACGGTTTCTTTGCGGCGCAGGGGATTTTGACTTCGCGCGGCGGCAAGACCTCGCACGCCGCCGTGGTGGCGCGCGGCATGGGTAAACCGTGCGTTTCCGGTTGCGAGCAGATTCATGTGGACGTCAACGCCCGTCGCGCCATGGTGGGCAGCGTGACGCTGCACGAAGGCGACATCGTCACCATCGACGGCAGTACCGGCAATGTCTACGCCGGCACCGTGCCGACGGTGGAACCGGAGTTTTCCGAGGATCTGTCCACGCTGCTGGCGTGGGCGGACGACACCTCGCGCCTGAAGGTGATGGCCAATGCCGACGCCCCCAAGGACGCCCAGCGCGCGCGCAATTTCGGCGCGATGGGGATCGGGCTGTGTCGTACCGAGCGGATGTTCAACGCCACCGATCGCCTGCCCATCGTGCAGGATATGATCCTGGCGGACACCCCGGAAGAACGCCAGGCCGCGCTCGACCGCCTGTTCCCGATCCAGCGCGACGACTTCAAGGGGATCTTCAAGGCGATGGCCGGCCTGCCGGTGACCGTGCGCCTGCTCGATCCGCCGTTGCACGAGTTTCTGCCCAGCGCTGCCCAATTGGAAGTGGAAATCTCCCATCTGCACCATCTGCGCGACACCATCAAGGGCCTGGAAGAGCTGCCGGACACCCTCAAACTGCTCAACCCCAAGCTCTACCAGCAGTATTCCAGCGGCCTCGACAAACTGATGATCGGCCTGAGCGAGTTCAAGGATTCGCACCTGGAAGAGGACATCATCCACAAGAAGGAAAAAATCCTGCACAAGGTGCGCGCCTTGTCCGAGGTCAACCCGATGCTGGGCCATCGCGGCGTGCGGCTGGGAATCACCTACCCGGAAATCTACAACATGCAGATCCGCGCCATTCTCGAAGCTGCGGCCGAGTGCGCCCAGGCCGGCATCGCGGTGATGCCCGAGATCATGGTGCCGCAACTGGCGACGGTGGAAGAACTCAGGCACATCCACAGC